>JAYWEU010000182.1:0-4528 GCA_043779385.1 Pseudobdellovibrionaceae bacterium | reverse complement strand
GGATTACTTCTTAAGGCTTCTTCAACCAAACTGACTTCTTCAAAAAAATCTTGCCAATTGAACGCCGCCATCTGGCGCGAACTTGTAATAACATTTCTGACCGTTGCATTGGCGCCCGTCTGACCATTGAGTTCATCAGACACAGCCTCGTCAGGATTCGTTTTATTTTTTGCCAATTCGCCATTCAGCCAATGCAGAATCGGATCGATTCTTGATTCTTGAAATCGAAGTCGCTGTAGTAACTGGACGGCTAAAGACGCCGAAAAAGGAATCTGGCTTAAGTGCTTGATGACAACTTCAATAGGTCTGGAAGGCGACCCGCTAAGACCCAAAACTTCATCCGATAGTGCATCAGCTTGCTTTCGAGCTGTTTGCGATCTAACAATTCGCTCTGCCAATCGTCTTAGATTTTCAATCAACAAAACGCGCAATGTGATGGGCACAGCCCAAAGCTCGCCAATCGTTAAAGGTTGAACCGTTTGATAAGATTTTAGAAATAGTCTTAAAAGTTCGGGATCAAAAGAGCTGTCGGTGTGAGCCACATAAGCCCACGCAATGCCAAAAACTCTTGGATAACCGATCAAAGGACCGGCGGCTAATTTTGGCAGTTCTTGATAAAATTTTGGTGGCAAGTGGTCGTGAATATCTTTTAGCAGGGACCGAATAATATGGAAATTATCGATCAACCATTCCGCGGCCGGTGTGATGGCCCGCTTGTCTTCAACAGCTTGCAGTATATGAGCATATGAAGACTCAAGGACTTGGCGATTTTCGGTGATTCGAGCAGAAAAGTCTTTACCCTTTTTAGAGTTTTCTAAAACAGGTTGCGATTGTGCCAAACTGATCGCGTGCGATTCAAGCCGGCTGGCGCTAAAAATTTCAGCCCGAATGGGTTCTTCAAAGTTCAGAATCACGGCAGACCCTAGCACATCATGATATTAAAATCTGAATTCTATTGTGACAAAAATAGCATAATTCAGTTTGCAGAAGGCTTTCCCCTCATGAGACAGACTTAGATGCCTAGTTGCAGTTTATTTTTTGTCTCAAAATAAGACCCGGCCTTTCATAGCCCCTCAACCAATGTATTGTTAACTCCTCGGGGAGTGACCATGAAACCTAATCTAAAATACGGGCTGTATTTGCTTGGTGTATTATCCACGGTCTTATTCTTTCAAAACTGTGGTCAACCAGGCGCTATCACTAGTTCCTCTACGGACCCTGCCTTGGCAGGCCTGTCGGACCCAACTGCGGTTTATTCAATTAAACGTTTACCATCTACCAAGTTTATTTGCGAACCCTTTGGTTCTGCTGTGACTGGCTCGACAACGGGCGGCCTTAAAGCAGAGCTTTCCTATATCGATCCTCAGAGCACTCTGACTTCGACTGAAAAAACGGCGATGACGGCGGTAAAATATTTTAGTGGAGTGGCTCCCTTTATTAAAATCAACACGCCACTTTATGTTTCTCAAATCAACGTCCCAACAAGATCCTTTGATAAAGGCTTTCAAGCTTCAGACAGTAGTTACGTTTCAGATACCAACGGCAATCGTTTGATCGAATGGTTTGGCTTGAAAATGACAAGCACCTTAAAACTCAGCGATACAGATCAAGAGGGTTACTATGATTTTATTACGATTTCAGACGATGGAAGCCGTGTTTATTTTGGTGAAGGAGCCCAGCAGCAAGAAATTATCAATAATGACGGTGGCCATTCAACAAAAATGAAATGCGCTGTGCAATCAATCAACCTTACAAAAAGTTCTAAAATTCCTATGACATACTTTTACAACCAAGGGCCGCGTACAAAAATCGCAAATGTCATGGCCTGGAGATTTGTCGGAGCGCAACCGAGCACAACTATAAATGCTTTATGTGATAAAGATGACAAAGATGGAACTGTTCGTTTTTGGAATGCCGACGGATCGGATGGAGTTTACTGGACACAGCTTAAAAGTGAGGGGTACAAGATCCTAGATCCAAAAAACTTTGAGCTTCCCAATTCACAAATTAATCCGTGCACAACGCAAAACACAAATCAAATCGCGAATGTTGAGTTTTTGGGCGCTGCAAATTCTGTCGTCACTTTAAATTTAAACTTTCTTCAAATGGCTGATATCAAAGCCCAATTATTTAAAGTGGTTAATAATCAAAACATTCTTGTGAAGTCCTATGATTTTTCAGCGAATTCGACCGACAAAATTTCTGTCGAATTGCCGGTCCTTGATGTCAACGGCGCTTACACGCTGAATATCAATTTGGTAAATACTTCGTCATCAATACAGTTTCTGAATGAAGTGCGCTTTCAACTCTTAAAAAATTAGTTATCGAATATACGCTTAAGGCAGGACTAACCCTCCTGCCTTTATCAGACCTCCATGTCTTGGATAGCGGCCACCAGATCACTCCTTCGTTCAGGTTGTCCCAATTCGTTATGCTGTTTCAATCTGATACAATGAAACTTTTTTTATGCCCTTCAGAGATGGTCTAGTTCAGCCGAAACATCTTCATGTTGTTTTTGATCGAATATAAAAAGATCACTCTGATCTTAACACTAATGCTTTTGTCTTCCTGCAAAGCGGCTAAGCCCGAGCTGATTTCATTGCTCGGTCGCCCTGGTAGTTCCAGCCCAGCAGGCTCCACCAACACAGGTGCGGGGCAATTTTCATTGGGCGGAAGTGTTACGAAGACAATAGGGACAAGTTATAAAATTAACGCTCACGTTTCACAAGGACCAACTCAGATTAATAAGGACGTTGCAGGATTTAAAGTGAGGGCTCGTGTTAAGCTTTAAATATCTACGATCTTTTATAATTTTTTTGCATTTACTTTTAGGCGTAAGCGCATGGGCCGGCCCTCAGTTTATTACTTATGAAGGATATTTAACTGACAGCGCCAACGTTCCTATTAATCTAACTAACGTGACTTTTGATTTTGCGATTTGGAATCCTGGGACGACTTGTCTTCTTTACAGCGAGCGAAGGGTGATTCAGCCAATTAATGGAAATTTTGCAGCCAAATTTGGCCCAGGGAATCCTTTGGGTGGATCAGACTCACAAACTTTTCCAGGCGCACTGACAGATTTTTCTTCGGTCTTTGTTAATTCGGGAACCCTCACGGGATCATCATGCACCTACACTCCTTCTCCTGGCCATAGTCGAATCTTAAGAGTTCAAATTTATGATACGACAACTGCTGCATGGACTCTTGTTGATAATTACGAACTGACATCGGCAACCAGTGCGTTCAATGCCGATCGTTTAGAGGGAATCAAAGCAAATCAGTTTTTACAAATTGTAGGTGGCAGTCAAGGAACAGCATTAGATTCTACTCAGGTTGCAAAATTAGTCGCTTTATTAGGGACGGGGACGCCCGCAACATTTTCAAATCAAATTACTTTCAGCGCGGCCCCGCAATTTTCAGGGACACCAAGTGCCGCCAGCGATATAACAAATAAATTCTATGTCGACACGGCGATTTCAACGGCGGTGTCTGGATCCTTACCCAATGTCGGAACGTCAGGGACTTATTATCAAGTGACGACTGATGCCAAGGGCCGCGTCACCAGCGGAGTCAGTGCTCTTACAGCCAGCGATATCCCATCTTTGGATGCTTCAAAAATTTCGACAGGAACATTGGGAGGAGCCGTTGGAATTAATACCAGCGGCAATCTTTATTCGTCCGGCACGATCACGGGCGGATCCGTTGCAGGAAACAATCTAAAAATTTACAACGGTGCCAACTACCTGCAGATTTCAGCCACCAGTATGACTGGCAATCTGAACTGGTTCTTACCCAATAGTAACGGTAGCAACGGGCAGGTTTTAAAAACAGATGGCGCGGGAAATTTAAGCTGGGCGACCGCATCTGCAGGCAGTGTCACGGGCGTCACGGCAAGTGCGCCGTTATCAGCAGGATCAGGAGCCACCCCAAATATTTCGATCGCGCAGTCGACAACTTCAGTTGATGGTTACTTAGCAAGTACTGACTTTGTTACTTTTAATTCTAAACTTGGCAGCGCCAGCACTCATGCTGGTGATGTTTCTGGTGTCTATAACGCACTTAGTGTTGATAAGTTAAAAGGTGTGACCTTATCAGTTGCGGGTTTAACTTCTGGAAACTTTTTAAGGTACAACGGTTCAAACTGGGCAAATTCTAATTTATCTAATGCTGACATCACAACAGCGTTAAGTTACAATCCATTGAATAGAGCTGGCGACTCGATGATGGGCTTATTGTTTTTGTCGACGGATCCTTCTGCAACCTTAGGTGCTGCGACGAAACAGTATGTTGATTCAGCCGTGACGTCAGGAGCCGGAAGCTTTATTCGAAAAGATGGCACGGTGGCTTTTACGGGAACCCAATCTATGGGTTCAAATAAATTAACGTTCGTAACTGATCCAGTGTCTGCGCAAGATGCAGCAACTAAAAATTATGCGGATACAAAAATTCTTGGGAAAAATGCAACTGCGCCACTACCAGGTCAAGATGGACAAAGTTTACGCTGGAATAATTCAGCTTCATCTTGGGA
>JAYWEU010000181.1:0-12031 GCA_043779385.1 Pseudobdellovibrionaceae bacterium | reverse complement strand
AATTCGTAAGGCAACAACGAACCACTTAAACCTCTGTAACAATTAAATAATCTTGAGGCGTTAGCCTGCACTAAGCACACTCAAGTGGGGCAGTTTCTGAGACTTAAGTTTAACTTAACTAAACTCTAAGGGTTTTTAAATTCGCATTTAAATTGAGCTGTGCTTAAATGCGGATGATGGCAGCGCTCGATAACCACGAAATTCAACTTTTAAAAAATAGAGACCCTGAGTTTCTAAAAAACCTTTTTGAAACGATCAATCCTAGTTTATTTAAATTGCTTGGTTCACAAAAAGTCTTTGGCGAAACAGCCGACGAGCTGATTCAAGATACGTGGCAAACTTTTTTTGAAAAATTGGAACTTTTCGAGGGCCGATCACAGATTCGAACCTATGTGAGCGGCATTCTGATCAACAAACTTCGCGAGCATCGACGTTTTTATCAGCGCGTGATGTGCGAAGATGATTCTGAAAAAATATTCGCGCAAAGTTTTACACCCGAGGGCTGGTGGAAAAAAGAACCCGCCGATCCCCAGCAGATCCTGCAATCAACAGAGCTTCTGAAACTGATAGAAGAGTGCCTAGATGGCCTGAGCGAACCCCAGCGGGAGGCCTTTGTTTTAAAAGAAGTTGATCAGGAATTAACTCATGATATTTGTAATATTTTGAACGTGACGGTCACTCACCTTGGCGTTTTGATCTTCCGAGCTAAAGAAAAGCTGCGGCTCTGTATTGAAGGCAAGATTGAGGTATAAGTCCATGACCTGGGGCCAGCGAATTTGTAAAATATGGCATGATTTTTTTTACGCTCGAGTGTCAGCTCAGGGCGTTGATTTCGCTCTTAAGTGCCAGGAAGTGGCTCGACACGTGGATGTTCCCAGACGACAGTTGTCATTTCGAGATCGTTTTCGGTTCTTGCTTCATTTAAGCCTTTGCCAAGCTTGCAAAAATTATTCGAATTTTTCCAAGGGCTTTCGAAGGCATCTAAAACCATGGACTGAGTCGCAAATCTCAAAATCCCAGTTACAAATATTTAATAAAAAACTTTTAGAAAAATATCGCCAAAAGAATCAGTCTAAAAATCCATAAGTCGCGATGAATGAAATCAAAAAGCCCTCATTGCGACCGTCCGCAAATTGGGCTTTGCGATGGTCTCCGAAAACACTAAAGCGTGTGACCTGAATAATTGGAAAGGCTCGATCGGCCTCAGTTGGAAAGGCAATCCAAAAACCGTAAGAGATATTATTAATCCCCAAACCTTCATCATCGGGTCCATAAAAATATTGATTGTGCGAACGATCTCCGGTCCCAACGGAGGCTACAAAATTGGGCTCTAGGGGAAGCTTCAAGCTGTCTAAGTAAAAGCTAAAAAGCTTGAGCTTTCCTTGGATCTCTAAATAATTCCCATGATGTTGGCTGATGTCTTTTGAATAGGTCACATCCAGTTCAGAGACGTAATTTTCATTATATCCAGGAAAAAAGAATTCAGCACTGACCGAGGCTTCAGTGGTGTCATTGCGTGAGGGACTGCCGTTTTGAATGGATTGATAGGCTGGAAAAAGCGGCTTATCACTGACAGAAACTAAACGGCCCCGAAGTCTGATTTTATCTTCATAAATAAAATCATGATAGCCCAAGGAGTCTCCTAAAAATTCGAGGCGATCGTCAAAAAAGAAAATTCCTGCAACCGGATCCACCTGAAAATCTCGGTAAAGAACGACGCCTCTTTTTTCTAGAATCGATGAGTACCGAGCTCCTAAATTAATGCTGCTTAAAGTTCCCGAATGGTGCGCTTTTGCAAAGCCTTGTGCGGAAAGTGCTAAGCCGAAAATAAAAAGATATTTTTTTAATTTCATTGAACTTCTAAAGCCCAAGTTAAAATATTTTTTACATCCTGGAGTTGCAATTCCGGATGGGCTAAAATCATCCGCAAAAAAGAATTGCCTTTTTGGTCAGCGGCGTAATTAACCATCGCTAAGTCGTTTTCTTTTAAATGGTTGCGAACTTTTAAAGACCAGTCCTTTTTTTCACCCATGGCTGAGGGCGGAAGAACCTGCACACAAATATTTAAAAAATATGGCTCAGCCACAAGACGGAGCCTTGGTTGTTCCTTGATCCACCGGACTAAATCGTCCCTGATTGTGAAACAGCGATCCAAGATTTGTCCCAATCCGTCGTCGCCAAGACTTTTCCACAAAGTCCAAAAGCTGACAGCATCAGCCCGTCGTCCGCACTGCCATGTTAAGCGACCGCGATCCAGTGTTTCGCTGTCATGAAAAAGATAATCTCCACCGGCCACATCATTGGCTTGAAATAAAACTTGTGGGTGTTTCGTGAGAAAGAAACTGCAGGTCAAACCAGCTCCAAAAAATTTATGCGCATCAAAAGTCATCGAATCCGAAGCGCTGACCCCATTCATTAATGGCCGAGCTTGATCGGAAAATAAGGCGGGCCCACCCCAGGCGGCATCAACATGCAGCCAGATCGAATATTTTTGACAAAGATCTGCCATTTCTGAAATCGGATCAAAGGCACCTAAGACCGTCGTGCCGGCTGTGGCGTAGACAATCAGAGGGACATCTCCGTCCTTCAAACATTTTTTAATTTTATGATCCAGATCTGCAACTTCAATTTTTCCTTGTAAATCAGTCTTTAGTAAAACCAAGGCTTCCAGTCCCAAGCCAAGAACGACACAGGCTTTTTTAAGGGAATAATGGGCCTCTTCAGAAGCAAAAACTTTTAGTTTTTGTGAAGGCATTCCCTTTTGTTTGTAATCAGGAAATTTTCGTTGGCGAGCGCAGTGCAAGGCCATAAAGTTGGCACTGCTGCCCCCTGGCACAGTGACTCCATCGGCCGACCCGTCCGGCCATCCAATTTTTTGACAAAGACTTTGCACAACTTCTGTTTCTATCAAGGTCACGACGGGGCTGGCTTCGAAAGTTGCCATGGTTGTTTTTGTTTTCGCAATCAAGTTCTCTGCCGCGAGCGCGTGGGAATGAACGCCTGAAAAAAGTTGATTCATAAAATAAGGCGATGATGTTGAAATGGAATGTTCGGAAATTCCATTAAATAATTTCTCTAATCTTTCCCAAGTGACACCTTTGGCACCCAGCTTTAATTCCAGAGCCGCTTTTATGTCTGCTTCTTTGAGTGTTTTGAAATTTAATTTTTTGTCCTGGTTGGCAGATATTTTTGGCGTGTAAACATGCAAGGTGCGGCCTTTGACAGACTTGCAACGGATTTCATGACGGGCCCCTGCGGGGGTGACAATCACTTGCCCGGGCTCTTTGATGGAAAGTTCTTTTTTAAGGCCAAA
Source organism: Pseudobdellovibrionaceae bacterium (assembly GCA_043779385.1). GTDB lineage: Bacteria > Bdellovibrionota > Bdellovibrionia > Bdellovibrionales > Bdellovibrionaceae > JAYWDA01. The sequence goes on along the minus strand of JAYWEU010000181.1, from coordinate 8,718 downwards.
ATCGGTTAAGTTTTCAAACACACCCTCTTCAACCAACGCGAAGCACTGACTGGAACCATGGCCGTGCAATGGCGAAGCATCGCCTTGACCCCATTCACAAGAAACCACTTCAAAATAATCTGTTTGAAACAGCGTCGTTCTAAGGTACGTGGGTTCCACTCACCCTCTTTTCCAGATTTATATAGGCAATTCCTAAGGCACTGAACAGGACAATCACGGCAAGGGCAAACAGCAAACCACCATCGCCTTCAACTTGGATTCCAAGAACAAAAAGATGACTTAAGATGGCGCCTGCCATAATCCCGATGGCGGCCAAAGCGCCAAATAATTTTGTCTTGGGAACTAGCAAAAGGATGACAGCCACCAGCTCGCTGAATCCAGCAAACAGCCGTCCCCAGGGTTCAACTTGAAGTTTTTTGAAAATGTAAACAGATTCCGGGGCTGCTGAAAATTTAAAGTATAAAGTTTGAAATAAAATCCCGGCGGCAACCAATCTTAAAAGAAGCTCTAATTTTTTCATATCTAATTTTTACTTTCACGAACGGTTGGCCAATTGGCATCCGCTTTTTTAATATTTTCGGGTTCATCTTTAGTCCAAGATTTTTTAGCGTCGCCCTTCCAGCCTTTATAAAATAAAAATAATCGATCATTGGTGATTTTATAATTTTCAGGGTCGATATCAACCTTGTCTCCGGAAACGACGGCGGTGGCACACCAGCCCTCGTAGGCGGGTTGATATTTTTTGGGATCTTTTAGAAATGTGGCCTGGTTTTCTTGGCTTGAAAAAAGATAGGTGACGCCATTTAAATCCGTCTTAAGATCTGCTTTTCCCTTCACCGGACGAGCCCCATTAAAATATGAGACTGGATCATAGCCCTTGAGAATGACTCCGCTTTCCAAGTTTGCGGTGGCACCAGCCTGGGCCCAACAAAAAGCGAAAACTGAGCAAATGCTTAATATAATTAACTTTTTAAAAAAATTCATTGTCGACTCCCCAATCAAGTTCTTTGTTTGTGTGGGCCGCCTGCCTTTTATTACAATATTTTTAAATATATTGGTTTTAATTGTAATAATTAATCTATTACACTCACCAACATTATATGCAAGAAAACCTAGCAGGCATTGAAATGGGTTTTAAACTGTACAAACCCCATTTTAAATTTGAAATTGATACGCCACGGTACCAACTTTTGGTCGCTGACCGAGTGGATCAGCTATTAGAAGTTTTTGCCCTGAGGCAGAGGGTCTTTTTTGATTCTAAAACCACAAAAGTCTTTGATTTTGATCTCTACGATTCAAAGTGTGACCATATGATTGTGATTGAAAAGGAAACGCAGACGATCTGTGGGACTTACCGAATTGCGGTCTCTTCACATGTAACCGCGCATTATTCACAGTTAGAATTTAAGCTGGATGATTTTTTGGAGCTGCCGGGAAATAAAATGGAATTAGGAAGGGCTGCTATTTCCCCGAACCACAGAAATGGTCGTGTTTTAGATTTGTTGTGGCAGGGCCTAGCCACCTACGCTTGGCACTCAAATTCTCAGTTTCTTTTTGGTTGTAGTAGCATTATGACGACGGATCGATTAGAAGCTCGACAAGTTTTTACTGATCTGCAGCAGGCTCATCACTTGGTTTTTGATTTGGGCATTCACCCGACCAAAGATTATGATTTCGACCTTGAAACAGATGACCTTGAAAGTTCTGACAAAAGGCCCCTACCGATTCCCCCTCTTTTATTAAGCTATCTTCGCGCCGGATCCAAAGTCTATGGGCGGCCAGCTTTGGATCAAGATTTTGGATGCATTGATTTTATGACGATTCTAAATTTGAAAGACCTGACGCCGTTTTATAAAAAAAGATATTTCAGAGAGAACGCGTGAGTCCTCTTTTTTTTTCCATTTTATTTTCTACTTTTATCTTAGAAGATGTCGCCTTGGTCGCAAGTCTAGCCCTTGTGGCACAGGGAAAAATGTCTTTGCCAGCGGCGTTCTTAGCCTGCTTTTTTGGAATTGGTCTTGGCGATATTTTAGTTTATGGCTTCGGCCGAGCTCTTCGTCAGTTTCAAAATTATTTCAAAATTTTACAAAGTCCTTGGCTCTTAAAAAAGATCTCAAAAAATAATTCATTGCCTTTTAAAACGGCTGTTATTATTTCACGATTTATCCCTGGAACCCGGGTGGCCGTTTATCTGACGGCAGGATTTTTTCGCTATTCATTTTTATCCTTTGTGATCCTGACCCTCTTTTCAGTTTTTGCTTGGGTCTTGCTAGCCTTTATTGGGGGCTCCGCTTTGCTGCCATTTTTTAATCAGCATTGGTTTCTTTTTGTGCTGGGAATGTTGGTTTTTCTGCATTCAGTAAAATCATTCATCCTGCCCTTGTTAAATACCTGGGATCGCAAAGCTTACTTTCATTCTTGGCGAAAATGGCGCCATTTCGAATTTTGGCCGCCCTGGCTTTTTTATATCCCCGTCCTATTTTATTATTTCTATCTTTCGTTGAAGCATCGAAGCCTTTTTGTTCCGATGGATTCAAATCCGCGGATCCTGCATGGTGGTTTTATTGGTGAATCTAAGTGGGATTTTTATCAACATCTAGAAAACGACCCAAGCTCACTGCACCCACAGTTGATTGAATTCTCGGAGTCTCGGCTAGAAACCATTGAAGGTTTGATTCAAGTGGGCGTCTTTCATTTTCCATTTATTCTAAAGCCCGACATTGGCCAGCGCGGCTTCGCCGTGCGAATCATTAAAAATTACGATGAACTTCGGAAGTATCTGCAAGAAGCCCCCTTTGATTTAATTATTCAAGAATTTTGCCCTTGGGAAAATGAGGCCGGCTTATTTTATTACAAATATCCTGGCTTAGAATCAGGAAAAATATTTTCAATCACGACCAAAAAGTTTCCTTTTGTGGTCGGAGATGGCACATCGAAACTTGGCGATTTGATTTTAAATGACGACCGAGCCCGAATTATTGCAAAAACTTATTTTGATCGACATCGATCCCATTTAGATGAAATTCCTGAAGCTGGAAAAAAAGTCCGCTTGTCTGAGTGCGGAAATCATTGCCAAGGTGCCATTTTTTTAAATGGGCAAGAGCTCCTGACCGACTCCCTGTTACAATCTTTAAATAAGACAGCTTCAAGGATGCCTGATTTTTTTATTGGCCGATTTGATATTCGGTATGAATCAGATGAAAAATTAATAAACGGCGAAGGAATTAAAATTATTGAGGTGAATGGGGCCAGTTCAGAAGCCACTCATATTTGGGATCCGCAAACTCGGTTATTAGAAGCCTATCAAGTTTTATTTCGGCAGTGGAAAATTGTTTTTGAAATCGGTCAAGCCGTTCGCGATCAAGGACGGACCAGATCCCCTATTCAAAAATGGACTCTTTTTCGGGATATTTTTCTTTTACTTTTCAAAAAAAATAATCTGAGCGTTTCTTCCTGATGAATGAGGTCGGGCCTTTTGCCTCATTCACTTATGGCCAGTGGATTGCATACCACTTTTACTCAGTGATCTAACAAGGAGGATTTATGAAGGTTTTTTTATTAGTCAGTATGATGATAGCCAGTCAAGCTTTTGCCGACGGGTTAAAATTAGGAACACCAAGCTATGGCGGCAGTGGCTGCCCTGCAGGATCAGTGGCGACCATCTTATCGCCGGCCCAGGATACACTTTCTCTTTTATTTGACAGTTATATTGCCCAAGCTGGCGGCGACACGGGCAAAAGTTTTGACCGAAAGGCTTGTGCTTTAGCCATTCCGGTCAGAGTGCCACAAGGCTATAGCGTTGCCGTGTTTAAGGTTGATTACAGGGGAGCTAATATTATTCCACAGGGGGCTTCTGGCCGTTTCTCTGCAGAATATTTTTGGGCGGGCGTCCGAGGACCAAGAATTCAAAGATATTTTTCGGGTCCTCAGAATCAAGACTTCACGCTGACCGACGAGCTACTGGCGCGAACCATCGTCTGGGCGCCCTGTGGTCAAAGTGTCACTTTGCGAGTGAATTCATCAGCCAGTGTTCAAACCAACGATCGCTTTGAACAAGTCGTTTCAAGTTTAGATAGCGCCGATGTGTCGACGGCTGTTATTTATCATTTGCAATGGCGCCGTTGTAACTAGTCCTTTGCTAAAAATAAAAAAGGGTGTTTGAGGCACCCTTTTTTTACTTACAATTTTTAATCTTGATTCTACCAACCTAATAAATATCCAAAGATCAGAGGGACTACAATCGTCGCGTCGGATTCGATCACATATTTAGGGGTTTCAACTCCCAATTTGGCCCAAGTGATTTTCTCATTGGGAACAGCACCAGAATATGAGCCATAGCTAGTTGTCGAATCAGAAATCTGACAAAAGTAAGCCCATAACGGAGTGTTGGGTTGATTCAAATCTTGAATTAAAGTGGGAACAACACAAATTGGGAAATCCCCAGCAATACCGCCCGCGACTTGAAAAAATCCAATCGGACCTTTTTTGACTGTGTCGGGGTACCAAGAAAACATTTCTGTGAAATATTCTACCCCGGATCGCACCGTGTGTGGATTTTTGATTGTTTTATCGTAAACACGAGCAGCAAAAATGTTTCCGATCGATGAATCTTCCCAACCAGGAACAAAGATCGGCAGATTTTTTTCAGCAGCGGCTAACATCCAACTGTCTTTAGGATCAATCTCGTAATATTTTTTTAATTCACCAGAAAGTAGAATCTTATAAAAGTATTGGTGTGGGAAATAAGCTTCGCCAGCTTTATCAGCGGCTAACCACAAATCCATCACTGATCCCTCAATTCGACGAACCGCTTCGCCTTCGGGAATACAAGTGTCGGTCACGCGCTTTAGGCCGCTATCCAGAAGATCTTTTTCATCTTGGGCGGTTAAATCCCGATACTCAGGCAGTCGCTTGTAGTGCTTGTGCGCGACCAAGTTAAAGATGTCTTCTTCAAGGTTAGCTCCGGTGCAACTGATGGCGTGGACTTTACCCTGACGGATCATTTCGGCTAAGCTTTTACCAAGCTCAGCTGTGCTCATCGCACCGCCTAGGGCCACAAACATTTGGCCGCCTGAAGAGAGAAGTTTTTCGTATCCAACAGCGGCGTCCCGTAAAGCGGCAGCGTTGAAATGCTTATAATGAGTGTCGACAAAGTTTCTTATGTTCATAGTGCCCAGACGGATATATGAATGCTGGACCAATTTCAACAAATATCTGCGGAAAAAGCCTGGACTATGTACCTAGTTCCACGCCTGAGCCCTCACCATTCAGTGCCTTTGTGTTATGATAGATCTGAGGCTCCAACCCATGAAAAAACACTTTCTGTTCCTCATCTTGATATGCTTTATCAGCCCTTTTGCTGATGCTGGATATTTTTTAAAAGTTGTTGGTGCAAGGCTCAACCTAGATTACAAAAATATTAAAAATGCAGGCGTGATTGCTGATACTGAAGGGACGATTGAACTGGCCGGCGCTGGTGGTGGCTACAGCACTCAAGCTGTGAACACCTTTAGTTATGAATTCGGCGCCTCGATCCTTGGAACCAACAGTGAAAAATTAAATCCTCGCCCAGGTTGGGGTATTCCTTGGTACTACCGGCTCGAGACTCGGGCTCATTATACGTTTGGATTTGGACTATTTTTCGAGGTTGGAACCGATCTTTTAGGCTCTTTTTATCAAGATGTTGAAAGTCATTACCTGGGTCTCGGCATCCTTTACGGGCTCGGGTACCGAATTAACGAGCGCATGACTGTCGTCTTAACTTCGACAAATAATTCAGTTCTTTTCGCTGGTGACAACACTCGCTATCTGCGCGGCCAGGTCTTAGAGTACAACTGGACTTTTTAATTTTCGCTTTTCTTCCAAAGAACCTAAGTAAAATTGAATAAAAATGAGCGTGGTCAGTGACGGCGCTAAAAAGTTAATGATCGGGACCCAAGAAATCATGGCTGTCGAAATTCCTAAACTCCAAGCTTTCCAAGGGTTCGCCGTTTTGAAGTCCTCGCACTCTTTTTCAGAGGCGTAATCTTGCAAAACATCATAAAGAAAAATATTTTTATTTAAATAGGCTGTGGCGACCATGCTGATCAACGGACCGATCGGAGTGAACATCCAAAAGGGCACTGTTAAAACTAAAAATAAAAGATAAATAAAAGTCGTTTTGATCGCATTTTTAAGGCTTCCAAAAAAATGACTTCCCTTGATCTTTTCCAAATCTGGGTAAAACTTTTTTTGCAAGTACGGCAGGATCAGAGGCATAAGAAAAACTGAAATAAGTAGAATGCAGGCTAAATACCAAAGGGGACCAAAAATAAAAACCGTCGCAACTAAGATTAAAATAAATTTGATCGAGATTAGAAAAAAATTTTCTCCGATATTTTCGCTGAGCCAATGAAAGGAATCGGTCGACATTAAAAAATTGGTCCAGGTCGTCCAGAAAAGAATCAAAAATAGAATTAAGCAAAATGTGGCCATGAAAAAGGGAACGGCCAGCAAAAATAAAACCTTGAGATCAAGTAAAGATTGGAAAGCCCTTTTGTAAGCCTTCAAGATCACGGCTGCCACGTTTTATTAATAATTTTTTCAAGCCAAAAAGAGGCAATCTGGGTCTTCACATCTGTGACTTCGCTAGCACGAACTTTCTCCATTAATTCCTGAGGAGTCATCTGTACAATATGCAATCGTTCGCCGTGATCCAACTGTGCTTTTCCGGGTGTTAAGTCTTGCGCTAAATAAATATCAATCCATTCGTTGGAGTAACCGATGACCGGGTGAATTTTTGTTAAAAAAGTCCACCGTCCAGCGGTATAGCCTGTTTCTTCCCTCAGCTCTCGCTGTGCCGTCATCAAAGATTCCTCGCCAGGATCAGTTTTCCCGGCTGGAAATTCCCAGAAAACTTGTTTCATGGCGTAGCGGAATTGGCGCTCTAAAATCACATGACCCGTTCCAGTCAGGGGGATGATCATGGCAGCGCCGGAATGATGAATATATTCTCGGACATACTCTTTGCCGTCATAATTAATCACACGATCCCGCATGATCTTTAAAAACCGCCCTTGAAAGACAGTTTGCGAGTCGACTGTTTTTTCTTCTAAGAGTTGATCGTCAACCATTGCGGCCCCCCGTCTGTGAGCTTAAGAACTTTAACGTCCTCAAACCAACTGCCTAAATTAATGGAACCTGGTTTATTTTCTGCAACACCAAAAGAATATTCATCACGAACATGCATATGACCTGTGATAATAAAATCAAAAGGTTTTTCTTGATAAGCTCGCTGGGCATGGTGATGAATCATTTGAATGATTTGTTTTTCTTTATCTTCGCGGTGAACAGCGCTGTACTTGCGACTTTTATGGCTTAGGAAAAGTCCTATTTTTTCCCACATCGCGCCTGGCAAATTGTGACCTAAAGCTTCAACCCACGGATGGCGAAATAAAGCTCGCATTCGCAAATAAGTTTTATCTTCTAAATTAATTAAGTCGCCGTGCTCACAACGCACGTTCCATTTCCCTAATTTGAAATATTGCGGGCCTGTAAAGACTTGAACACCAAGTTGGTCGGCCCAATAGGGATGAATATGAAGATCATGATTGCCTTCAAAAAAATAAACTTTCACATTCAATTTGATCAGCTTTTGGATGGGCTCAATCACGGGGAAAAATTTATCGACAAAGACTTGGTGATCACTAAGCCACCAGTCAAAAATATCGCCTAATAAAAAAAGATGAACTTCGGCTGATTTTTCTTTAGTTTTTTGCTGTTCAATCAATGAATTGAAAAAGCGCAATAGGGTTTTCCCATTGCGCTCATCGACCGATTTCAAGTGTATATCGGATAAAAAGTAGGCTTCCACTACTCTTTATTTATATCAAAATTCTGCTTTTTGCGAATAAATGCTGGAACTTCCAAGTTTTGATTGGAAAAAGGCGACGAAAGAACTTCACGGGCCATGCGGCGCGCTTCTTCTAAGCCTTGTTGCTCGATTTCCATGTTTAAAGACAATTGCTCAGGTTGAGCATGCTTTGATTGGATATCTTGGCTTTCTTTAAACGCTTTCATCTTGGCCATTAACATATCTCTTGCTGTTAGAGGATTCACTTCCAAGGGCGCAATCGGTGTGGCGATTTCTTCTCGGGCCATCATCGGCGGCGGCATTGGCTGTGACATTCGAGGAGCCTCAACCATCTGCGTGTGTTCTTGCGTGAAGTGATTCACTGTATTTTGCACAGTGCTTAAAGGCGGAATCGAAGGTGGCGTTGTCGGCACCATATGATTTTCAGCCTGATATTGAGGCTGAGCGGGTCTCATGTACGCAGGAATTTCTGCATTTTGAGAACTGGCTGGAACCGGAGGCAGCGGCGGCATTGTGAATTGCATCGCTTGTCCATTAGGATTTAAAAAGCTTTGCATTTCTGACATTGCATCTTTTAATTGCCGACGATCTTCTTGGAAAAATCCGGTCGCAATCACTGTCACGCGGATTTCATCGCCTAAAGAATCATCGATCACGGCGCCGAAAATAATTTCAGCATCTTCATGAGCGGCTTCGGTGATGAGTGTCGAAGCTTCGTTCACTTCATACAGACTTAAATCAGATCCGCCAGAAACATTAATGATAATGCCTGTAGCACCGTCGATTTTGATATTTTCTAACAGCGGAGAAGAAATGGCTGCCGTCGCCGCTTCAACAGCGCGATTTTCACCCTTACCAACGCCTGT
>JAYWEU010000180.1:0-1652 GCA_043779385.1 Pseudobdellovibrionaceae bacterium | reverse complement strand
AAAGAAATATGATCCTTGAGGAAGCAGCTCCCGTCATGAACAACAAAGCGCAGCCTTCGATTTGCTTTCAAAAATTAATTGATGAGGCGATGATTCGCCGACAATCTGCTGGCGTTCAAAACATCGAAGTAAAAGACATAGTCGCTCAGCTTGCAGCGGCAGCCTGGAAAGCCGAAATCTCTGAAAAATAAAGCCTAAGGCGAAAGCCCTGGCATAATATTGCGTCGAAAGCTTCGATAAAAATCGGTGCTGTCTCCGGTTTGATTGAGGTCGTTTCGACCTCAGTATTTTAAATTCCCAGCGGCCGTAATTCCACTAGCACCATTCGAGCCCGTCAGAATTTTCGCAAACAGCGTTCCGCCATCTGAAACCACAGGAGAAGTTGAAAGTAAGCTTATTGAAATTTTAACCGTATTTATAAACTTTATACTAGTTTTACCAAATGTTAAAATATATTTTATATCCATTAGAACTGGCTTATAACTGTCTGGCGTCCGCGATCCGGTGGATTTAGGATTTAACTAAAAGGGAGAGCCTTATGAAAATAATCACAAAAAATCTGCTTGTGGCCGCGCTTTTAATCAGCGGGATAGCCCAAGCCAGCGCACCAAAATCGAATGGTCGGGGCTTAAACTGCCGTGGCGACGCTTTTATATCTACACCCTACTACACGTGCAATACGCCCTATGGAATCAGTCATACCTGCACAAAAAATGAATTAAGTTTTTCATTTCGTATCAACCCTTTAAAGGGAGACCTTGGAAATGGCCTTTCAGGAAATTTAATTCCCAGTGATATTTATGATCTCGAATCATCAAATGGTACTGCAGACATGAAAGCGATGCTTGTTACTTTTGTTAAAAAGTCTTCTGGATTTGTTTCTTATAAGGATCAAAATATTTCAATGATTTTAGATACGCCGGTGGGAAGAAATACTAGCCATCAAAAATTAGATCTTTCAGCTGGCAAATCTTCTGTTGGAGTTTATATTTCACTTCCAAACTCAAACGAGTACGGTGCTGTTCCGGTCAAAAATCCAGATTTAATGATTGGCATGACTATTTTTTGTGTTCCATCTACAAACTTGTAAATGGATAGGTCCTAAAAAGAAACGCCCGGAATTTCCGGGCGAAGAATTTTAAAACAATATCGAGATTCACGGAGTTTAAGGTGCGCGAAGAACTATTTAGCTCCACTCTGGGATGATCCTTCAGGCGGTTTGGCCTTAGCTTTGCAAATGTCAGTGATTTCGTTATTTGCTTTGAGTTGCTTAATCTCCTGTTTAATCAAAGACGGCCATGGCTCTCGCATTGATTCTGACCAGCCATTTTGGAAAGGTAACGTCTTTAGTTCTATTTCGTCAGAACGCATTCCAATCTCTGCATAGGCACGAATAGCTGAACAAACCCGAACTATCTCATTGAATCGACTATCCATAGCATCATAAGCTTTGGCTGACTCGATTGATTTTTTGAGCTCAGCCATAGAGGTCGTTTTGTAACCTTTCTCGCCAATAGCTCTCAAATCAGCATTTAAATAATCTTGAGATTTCCGTAACCCCTGCGTAATACGCGGGTAGAAAAGTCGTTGAAGTTCGAAGACAATCCGGCGCATGCAAAACACGAAAGAATTAGTCCAAGAAATTATGCAGA
>JAYWEU010000179.1:0-4622 GCA_043779385.1 Pseudobdellovibrionaceae bacterium | reverse complement strand
AGGCTTTGGGTAAAATGCCTTTTCATTTACAGGAATTGGGCGTGAATTATGCGACCTTTTCTGCGCATAAATTTTATGCATTAAAAGGCACCGGATTTACTTTTGTAAAGCGTGGCTCAGTTTATGAATCGCTGATTCATGGTGGGGCTCAAGAGCGGCAAAGGCGCGGTGGAACAGAAAATGTTTTTGGAATTTCGGCCTTGGGTGTGATGGCGCCGCTGTTAAACGATGTCTCAGCCAAAAGTTTGCAAGTCAGAAAATTGCGCGACTCGTTTGAAAAAAAATTACTCGAGACCATTCCCAAGGTCCAAGTTCTAGGGACTGAGACCGATCGTCTTTCAAACACCTCAAGCTTTTTAGTGGACGATGCTGATGGGGAAACAATGCTAATGAGTTTAGACTTAAAAGGCTTTGCTGTCAGCACAGGGGCTGCTTGCAGCAGTGGAAATCCAGAGCCAAGTCCTGTCTTGCTAGCGATGGGACTGACTCGAATTCAAGCTCAAACATCTTTGCGAGTCAGTTTCGGTTGGGAAAACACAATGGATGAAGTGGACGCCTTTGTGGCTGCTTTAGATTCAGTGGTGCAGCGTTTGCGGGGATTGCGCGAGCAAAGACTGGTGGGCGCTCATGTCTGAAGCGAAGTCCAAAGGTCGAGTGCTGGTTGCCATGAGTGGAGGCGTTGACAGTTCAGCCGCTGCTGCACTGCTAGTGGAGCAAGGCTATGAAGTTATTGGCGCCACCATGCAAGTTTGGGACTATTCTGAGTGCGATATCCAAGAGGGTGCCGGCACCTGTTGTTCTTCCATAGATGTGGATGATGCAAGAAGTGTTGCCGATCGGTTAAATATTCCATTTTATGTTTTAAATTGTGAAGCTAAGTTTAAAGCCTCAGTCATTGATCCATTTATTGCGGCTTACTTAAATGCTCAGACGCCTTTGCCTTGTGTGAACTGCAACACCTATTTAAAATTTGATCATCTGATTCAAAAAATGGAAGAGCTTGAGTGCGACTTCTTGGCCACCGGCCATTACGCGCAAATTTTGCATCATCAAGATGGAACAGCTTCGATTTTAACTTCCGAAGACGACTGGAAGGATCAAACCTATTTTCTTTTTACGATCGATCCTAAAATTATTCCCAAATTATTATTTCCTGTCGGTCATCTTAAAAAACCTGAAGTGCGACAGATTGCTGAAAAGTTTGGTTTAACGAATGCCAGGAAAAAAGATTCCACAGGTATATGTTTTGTTGGAAATCTTGGTTACTCGGCCTTTATTGAATCGCAAGTCAGCCCTGAGGTTTTAAAATCAAAAAAAGGCCTTCTGAAGCGCTTCCCCAGTGGTGAAGTGATGGGGGAACACCAAGGCATTCATATGTTCACTTATGGCCAGGGTCGGGGACTGGGACTGACTTTTCATGAAAAACTTTTTGTGATGAAAATTGATCCCACCGATAATACGGTCTGGTTGGGGGATGAAAAATATCTTTATCACACGGAACTTGAATTAAAAGACGCGCATTGGCTGCGCACCATTGATCCAGAGCAGATCTACAATGTTAAAATCCGCTATCAGCATAAAGGCGCCCCTGCTCAGCTTGAAAAAACGCCGTCGGGATTTAAACTTAAATTTTTAGAACCCCAACGGGCGATCACCCCTGGGCAAGCGGCTGTTTTTTATAAAGACAAAGAACTTATGGGGGGTGGATGGATCACTCCCTAAATTATAAAGTTCATACTTTTGGTTGTAAGGTGAATACTTATGATTCAAGTTTAATCGGAAAAAACATGAATCAACATGGCTTTCAGGCCGTGGATTTAAAACAGGAACCGCGGGTTCATGTTTTAAATACCTGTGCTGTGACGGCAGAGGCAACCAAAGAAGCCGTGAAGTTAGCACGTCGATTAAAATCAAAAGATCCTTTCTGTACGGTTGTCGTGACCGGTTGTGCGGCTCAGGTGGATACGGAATCTTTTTCTGAGCTTTCGGGAATTGATTTAGTGATCGCCAATTCGCATAAAAGTGATCTGCCGATGATTTTACGGCGTTTTCTAAAAGGCGAGATTTCAGAAAAAGTTTTTAAATCTAATATTTTTAAGAAAGAAGAATTAGAACCTGGTGGCGGTGAAGAACAGCATCACACGCGGTCTTTCTTAAAGATCCAAGATGGCTGCAATAGTTTTTGTACTTATTGTGTGATCCCTTTTGCTCGGGGTAAAAGTCGCAGCCTTTCCGTTCAATACCTTGTCGAACGCATCAATGAATTGCACTCCCGTGGAATTCCTGAGGTCGTGCTGACGGGGGTTCATATTGGTGATTACGAAGATGATTCGACCCATCCCTCTTTGCGGCTAGAAGACCTTGTTGAAACTATTCTTGCTAAAACAAAGATGCCACGAATTCGACTAACAAGCCTTGAGCCCGTCGAGATCTCAAAAAAATTGCTGGACCTGTATGATAACCCCCGGATGTGTCCGCATTTTCATATGAGTATTCAAAGCGCCAACAGCGAAGTTTTAAAAATGATGAAGCGGCAATATTCTAAAGCCGATATTATCGCGTCGTTAACCAATATTCGACAAAAGTTACCTCATGCTTTTATCGGAATGGATGTGATTGTTGGTTTCCCCGCAGAGACCCATCAGCAATTTGAGGACACCTATTTAACCTTGGCGGATTTACCCTGGACAAGAATCCATGTTTTTCCTTACAGCTCAAGACCTGGGACTTTTGCGAACCGCATAGAAAATATTGTGTCAGAAAAAGAGCTTCACCTCAGGGCCTTCCGCTTGCGCGACCTGAGTCTGCAGCGTTACCAGCAAGAGGCCCAGCAGCAGGTGGGACTTTTTAAAAAAGCCGTGGTGCTTAAGTCCCGCAAGGAATCTTTCCAGGGTTTAAGCCGGGATTATTGGAACATTGAATTTTCTAACCCAGAAAAAGTCACCGATTTGGCAGCTGGGCAGGAAGTCCAAGTTCGCATTTTACAAGCTGGGTCTCAAAATGCGAAGGCGATGGAAAGCGCTCTGCTAGCGGAGATCTGTTGATGACCGCTTTAGAAACCATCCTAGGATATCAATTTAAAAACCCTCTTTTACTTGAACAGGCTTTGTCGCATAAAAGTTTTGTGAATGAAAAGCGTGAAGGTGAAAATAATGAAAAGCTTGAATTTATCGGGGATGCTGTTGTCGATGTCGTTTTAGCAGAAGCTTTGTATTTGGCGTTTCCGAAGGATGCTGAAGGGGACTTGTCTAAAAAAAGAGCCAGTCTTGTGAATGAAACCATCTTAAGTGATTTGGCCCAAGAGATGAATATTTCGCAATTTATTAAACTTGGGCGCGGTGAAATCCAGACCGGCGGCGAAACAAGGCCTCGACTTTTGGCCTCGACTTTCGAAGCCTTGATTGGTGCGATTTATATGGATCAAGGATTTTTAGCCGTCAAACCGGTGATCCTTAATTTATTTAGTTCCAGACTGCAGGATGAAAAATTGAATCGCAACTATGAGCAGGATTTTAAAAGTAGATTGCAAGAAATCGTTCAGAAAAAATATCGGGAAGCTCCCACTTATGATGTCATCAGTGAGTCTGGTGCTCCCCACGATAGAATTTTTAAAGTGCATTTAAAGTTCGCAGGAAAAGTCATGGCCGAAGCCGAAGGCAAAAGTAAAAAAGAAGCAGAACAAAAAGCCGCTTATATGGCTTTGGAATTGGAACAGGAGTAGTATGTCCTATCGTGCAGGGTTCGTCGGAATTATCGGTTTGCCTAATGCCGGCAAGAGCACATTGATGAATTTTTTAGTGAAAGAAAAAGTTTCCATCGTGTCGAATAAGCCTCAAACCACCCGGCGCCGAGTTCTTGGAATTTATTCTTGTCCAGAAGGCCAGCTGGTTTTTGTTGATAGTCCAGGAATGATCACTGCTAGTTCCGGATTGAATGGCTTTCTTGCCAAAGAAGCCGAAGAGGTGATTCGCGAATCAGACGCCCTGATGCTTTTATTATCCCTGGATACAGCTTCGCCTGAAGAAGCACAGAAACTGGTCGATCTTGCAGCGGCAAGCCATAAGCCCTGGGTTGGCATCATCAGTAAATATGACTTACAAGAAAAAATACATCGCCATTTAGTTCTAAAAACGATGATCGAAACGGCCGGCGGGCAAGCCTTTAATATTTCTTGCCTCAAAGAATATGACAGCCAAAAGCAAGAGCGATCGGATTTATTAGCTAAGCTGATCAGCCTTGTGCCGGCTTCGCCAACACCGCTTCATGATGTCGAACTTTTTACACCTGAAAACTTAAGAACTCTTGTTGGTGAAATCATTCGTGAAAAATGTTTTGAATTTCTGCACGAAGAAATTCCTTTTCAAATTGCGGTGCGACCGATTCTTTTTAATGAATCTGAAAAAATGCCGCATTTAGCGTATGAAATTTTAGTAGGTAAAGAAAACCATAAATCCATCGTCATCGGTAAGGGCGGGGCCAGTCTTAAAAAAATAGGAACTGAAGCTCGTAAAGAAATTGAACGACTGATGGGCGAGAAAATCTTTTTAGAGTTGAAAGTCGGCTATAAAAAAGACTGGCAAAAAGATCCCCGACTGATGAAAGAATTAGGTTATTTCCATGAC
>JAYWEU010000178.1:0-12171 GCA_043779385.1 Pseudobdellovibrionaceae bacterium | reverse complement strand
GCTACTTAAATCACAGGTTTGCCCTGAGTTGGAAGTATGACCTCAAATCTAATTAACCCCCCATCCCCACAAATTCTAGAAAGAGCGTCGCCGGTGTCGCAAAGTTGAACACAGACTGAATTTTTTTCCTGAAAGCCTGGGTCTTACCCTTTTTAAATCATCCTGTCGCGGCCTTGATTTTGCTTTGCTGTAGGGAAGGAAAAGGGGTCCCTTATGATTCAATCTCGCAGCCAACTTATTTCTGTTCATGTTTTGGGTTTATTAATGGTTTTTGGAGTGAAAGCTTTTGGTCAAACTTCTCAGGAGTTAACTTGTAAAGCGCAAGCTAAAGAAGTGGCTCTGCAAACTTATCAGGGTTGTGTGACAGAAGCTCGCAAAGAGCAAATGGACACGCTCCGAAAAGAGTACTCGGCAAAACTGTCAGAGCTTAAAGAGCACTATAATAAAGAGCTTAAAAAAGCAGCCGGCAAAGAAGCGGCTAAGGAAGCTAACGAAGAATCGAATTCTTCAGAGGAAGGCACAATTCAATTAAGGCCTGCTAAAAAAGCGGCTAAAACATCCCTGAATATGAAGATGGAAAAAGGCACTAAAGGCCTTGCACGCATGCTTCCTAAGAAGCAATCAAAGACCATGGCAGCGATGCCCGTGAGCACCGTTAGCGAAGATGTAAAGGTCGTTCCCGCCGAGGAGACAACCAGCATCGAAACTGCCGCCTCACAAATGGACACTGAAAACGGACAAGGCGCAGAGTAAGCTTTAAGTTCTTGTTTTTTAAGGTTATTTGACTTAAGATAGAGCTTCCTTCCGGAGGCTCTATGGGCGAATTTAGCATCACACACATCTTATTATTTGCGGCAATTCTTCTCTTATTTTTCGGCCCCAGCCGACTTCCTCAGTTAGGACAATCTTTAGGTAAAGCCATCCGCGGCTTCAAGCAGGGCTTAAGCGAACTAGAAGTAGAAGCCAAAGAAGTCCCTAAAGAAACAAAGTCTTCGACGGACCAGCTGGCTCACCAAAATCAGCAAGCCGCTGCAGAAAAAGTAACACCTTCAGAGAAAAAAGATTTCACGCCAAAATCTTAGGTTTAATTTTCGCCTAAAATATCAGGTAAAATTCGATCTGTGATCACACTATCAACACCCCAGCTGAAAAGCTTTTGGGCTTGAGGCCGATCATTGACAGTCCAAACAGCAACGGGAACACCATTTGATTTTAAAAACTGTACAAGCGTGCGCGTAAGAAGCCCCTGTGGCCAATTGACCATATGAGGCCGTGCCACCAAGCTGCCCGCAAGCCTTAAATAACTGAGGCTTGCTAGAATATCCTGTTCAATTAAAAGGGCCCGCGGAACATGAGGAAGTTGCTGAGCAAAAGGGATCAATGAAAACGGATTGAATGAAGACACCATAACATCTTCTGTTTTTTTGCAAGCTTTGATCACCTGAATAATTTTATGTTCAAGATGAAGATGAAGGCTGTTGTCATTTTTGATTTCAATATTGATCTTTCGAGGACGGTTTTTTGTTTTCAAAACTTGCTCAAGGGACGGAAAGTCCAGCTGAGCCAATTCACTGGCTGAAATTTGCGACACTTTTTTATTAACACCCACTAATCGCAACAAATTTTGATCATGAACCAACACGGGAATGTCGTCCTCACTTAAGCGAACATCAATTTCTGCCATCTCAAATTTTTTAGAATGGGCTTGAGCCAAAGAGGCCAAAGTATTTTCCCGAGCCCCGTCAAGGCAATAGCCACGGTGTGCTTGCCAGCGCGGAAGCCAGTTATTTTTTTGTGGCCAAACTTGAAATCGCAAGGCTTTTAAAATCAATTTTGCGACGATGGGATTCATTCTTGAACCCCTAGTTGTGGCTGATCTCGGTGCCCTGATAAATTCCATTTTGAAGACCGCGAGGGACCCGAAAACAAAACTTTCCCCGCTAAAAACCCTTGGCCATCCCAATGTCCATCTGATGAAATCTTCGCGAGCTTTTCACCCAGCTGCACACTGACATTATTCCAATATAAATTATTATCTTTCTGGATTTCAAAATGGCCACCGAATTGTCGAAAATTAAAAACCAGCTCCTTGATGGGATTGATTTTAGATAAAAGATCAAAGGCTTGAGACGGAGATCTCACTTGAAAACTTTGGGCTGAGACCTGCATTCCCAAAGCTTCATTCTTAAAAGTAAATTGAGAATTTAACTTTTCAAAAGAAAGCTGATCGACCGTCAATTCAGGGCTTCGTAGAAAGCCCTTGATTGAATTGAGGTGCCCCCCCTGCCATTGCATCTGCAACTGAGAATTAAAGTTTGCGCTTTGATCAGCGCCCGTCATTAATTTCTGTACGGGGCCCGCTAATCGTAAATTTTCAGCCTTGAACTGCAGGTCTATTTTTTTTAAGTCCCGATCGGCCGTCACTTTGAGATCGCCATCGAACTGGCCATGATCTAATACGATGTCTTTTGTGATCAATTCCCAATTGTTGTTTTGAAGTTTAATTTCACCCTCAAAAGAAGTCAGTTTTTGAATTTGTCGCTTTCCCCGATTTGAAAAAATAAATTCTAAGCCCGAATGGCGCCCGATCAAATGCATTTCTTGTTCGTTCAAAAGCTCTAACCGACCATTAAATTCGCCAAGCTCTCCTAAAAAATTCAAACGTCGGGGTTGCTTTAAAAACTCTAAAAATCGCTCGGCTTTTAACTTTTTTAAGCGGGCTTGCATCGGTTTAAATAAAAATGGTTTTAGCTGAGCAGTTTTAAATTCTTCAACTTCAATTTCTCCCAAATCCCCTTCCACTCGAATGTCAGTGAAGGTCAGCGGCATTTTTTCCCAGTCTTTGATCAAACCTTTGGCTTGACCATTCAAAGTCACCCAAATTTTTCGACCATCCAGATCTTCCCGCAATAAGTTATATTTTTTTAAAACCTCGATGACAGGCGCCGCTGGAATATGCCTCAGCTCGGCATTTGTTGTTAAGGACGTATCTGCCAATTTGTAGTCCGCGTTCAGTGTGTAATTTCCTTCCCGCCAGTTTCCAAAAAAACGGGCCTTCACTTCTGGCTCGGGGAATTCTTTGTACTCTAGAAAAATTTGCCCATTGGAATTCATAAATTCTGTACTGGCCTCTAATTGAACAACTTTGGGCTGGTGGGATTTGACTTTCAAAACCAGGTCGACCATTTCAATCGCACTTTCTGACGAGGGATCATAATGAACCCGAAGTTGATCAATTTCCAAACGATCCATCGTTGGATTGACAGTCAAATCCATATCTTTTCGGCGCTTCACAAGAGTGACCGCTTCAGTTTCAGATATTTTTTTATCATTCACGTCCGGAAGCGCCAGGCAGGGGGCATACTTAGAACGCAGTTTTAGATCCACTTCGCTCGCAAGAATTTTTTTAAAGGGCTGATGTTCAAAAATCAGAGTGATCAAAGAAAATGGCAGGATGATTTCTTTCGCCTTCATGAGGGGCTGGGCCCAGCAAGTTAAATTTGAAGCCATCTCGACATTGTGAACAACGACGGCCAGGCGAGGAAATCCGCGATGAGAGAGACTGATTTCGGCGGACTCAAAATGCACATCAATATTTTTGTGAATTCTTTGAGCTGCTTCTGTCACAAAAACTTGGACTCGCTGGGGTCCTGTCAGGCCTCTAAAAAGAAGGCCTAAAATAAGAGCGACAAAAAATCCGCTAAAAAAAATCACACGACCCGGCTGATCGGCCACTAAATTTTGATCGTATCTGGTTTTAGTCGTTTTTTGATGAGACTTCATGGCTCTTATTCTGGCAAGAGCGCAGGCTTTGGGCTACTTAAATTCGAAGGCCAAAATTTCATAGTCCTTGTCACCCTTTGGGCTTTGAACAGTGATAGTGTCGCCTTTTTTCTTTCCAATCATGGCGCGGGCAATCGGCGACATCACTGAAATTCGTCCTTGTTTTACGTCGGCTTCATCGCCGCCGACAATTTGGTAAAGGCTTTCTTCATCAGTCTCGACGTCTTGAATTTTTACATGGGCTCCGAAGACGACACGGTCCGATTTAATGGTGCTAGGATCAATGGCTTCAGACGAAGCCAGCTTGCCTTGAATATCGGCGATTCGACCTTCGATCATGCCTTGACGTTCTTTGGCGGCATCGTACTCGGCATTTTCACTGATATCGCCGTGGGCGCGGGCTTCTTCAATCGCTTTGATAATCGCAGGGCGCTCGATCATCATTAACTTCTTTAACTCTGCCTCTAAAAGGCTTTTGCCGCGAAGAGTCATCGGAATTTTCTCAATTACATTGTCGTTCGCCATGCAAAAAATCCTTTATTTTCAGCCCTTTGACCCAGTTCAAGAGCCTTTTCAAGAGGCAAAACCCGGGGACCGATTCGAAGGGTAGAAACTTATCTAAAAAGGTCTGGCCTAGCAAGAACTTTATGCGGCGCAGATTCGGCGTCTAGGTCTGTGGTGCATAAACTACCGCATAGGTTGGCTTACAAGTATCCTAAAGCCCCATGGATAAAGGATAATTTTGGATCCACTGATAAAGCTGATCAAACAGTCCGATCAAATTCTTCTAACAACGCATCGGCAATGTGACGGCGATGGCCTGGGGGCCGAGCTTGCGGTTTATCATACGCTGAAAAAAATGGGTAAAAAGGCCTCTGTCGTTAATGTCGATGCCACGCCAAGAAAATATCGATTTTTAAATCCCGATCAGCATATTAAATACTTTGATGCTGCCCCCACGACGGATCTGACTTGTGATCTTGCCCTTATTTTTGACACAAACGATGAACGTTTAGTGGAGCCTTTATTCAGTCATATTAAAACAAATGCTAAAACCATCGCTTTTATTGATCATCATCCGGTTTTAAAAAAGGGGCCTCAGCCTTCAGCCTCTTCATACATTGATATGGGAGCCGCTAGCACAGGTGAAATTGCCTATAATATTATTAAAAAATTAGATGTTGAGATGGATCAAGAGATCGCGACCTGCCTTTACACAAGTATTGCCTTTGACACGCAGCTCTTTCGTTTTGTGCGGGACACAGCTAGGTCCCATGAAATTGCCGCCGATATTATCCGATATAAAGTTCCTGTGACTGAAATTCACCGCTATCTTTTTGGCAATCAAACAGTGAATAAAATGGCTTTTTTGGCCAAAGCCTTAGGTCAGATTGAGTATCACTTTGAAGGTCGCTTGGCGGTCATTCGTTTGCGGGATGCGGATCTGTTTCATTATAATTTAGAGCCCGACGAATCCCGCGATGTCATTGATATGGTCATGAATATTGAAACTTTAGAAGCCGCCATTTTGTTTCGCGAAGAAGGCGTCAATGAGTTTAAAATGAGCCTTCGCAGCAAGGGCTCGATTGAAGTCCTAACGGTGGCTGAATCCTTTGGCGGCGGCGGACATATTTATGCAGCGGGAGCTTTTATCCGTGGCCCTTACGAACCCCTTAAAAATGAAGTCGTTGATCAAATGATCAAGAAACTTCAGAATTCATTCGATGCAAAAAAAGAAGAAAAGTGAAATCATCTGCCGCTGCAATAATATTTCACGGGCCACCATCGAGGACGCCATCAAGAATGGCTGCACGACTTTAAACGATATCTTCGATGATACGACAGCTGGTATCGGTCCCTGCGGTGGAAGTTGTCGACGGAAATTAAAACCACTTCTTGATCATTATTTAGCGACAGGAACTTTTCCTGAAAAAATTGTCGAAGATCTGACCGGCAAGGAGCCAAAACCAGCGCCCGCTCCAAAAAAAGATTCTGAAGATCAATAGTTTTTTAAATTTTAAGCTGCCGCTGGATCGATTTTTTTGTTCAACCGATAGGCGATTATTTTTTCGACATCAGGCCGACAAGTTCCGCACGCCGAGCTGGCCGATGTCCTTCGGGTCACGACTTCAGGTGTGTGCGCGCCCAGCAAAATCGCTTGATCGACGATGCGGGTTGAAATCGCTCGGCAGTGACAGAGCTCTTCGTGAACGTAAGGATGGCTCCACTGATCAGTGGCTTTAAGAATTAATTCACGCACTAAAAGAACTTCGTGGGAAGACCCTTCCGGCAAAGGCCACTGGTTGATCTTATCTCCCGATTGCCCTTTTAAGAGTTGCAAAAGCTGCAACAGTTTGGCGCACCCAACCACTTGCAAGTGGTCTTTTCCGGCTTCCTGAGTAAGCTCAAGTCGATCGCAACCGTCCAGCTCGACAACTATGCTTTTGTAGTTCATACCTTACTTTTCGTCCGGTTGGAGTTGAAAGTGAAGCGACACAGACTAGAAAAGATTCTTATTGTCTCCAGAGTCCCTGATCTGTACTCAAACCAGCGGTTAGTCCAGGAACTGAAACATAAGAATCTTCTTTATCAAATTATTCCACCCGACCATGAAAAAATAAAATCTGCCTGTCATGGGATTCCTGATAAATCCGTGGCGACTTTGATCCGACTGGCTTCATGGCGTTTTCAAGAAGGCCTTGAAGAATTAAAAAAGGCGACCGGTCAAATCGCGATGATGAATTCTATTGAAAGCTTCGAAGCCTCAAGAAATAAATGGCATGCCTTACAAATTTTAGAAAAAAATCAAATTCCGACGCCTCTCAGTCAGATGATATCTAGGGACGAATTATCCATCGTTGATCTAACTTATCCCTTTGTCTTAAAAGAAATTTTTTCTAGCCAAGGACTTGGCGTCTATTTAATTCAAAATTTCCAAGAATTAGAAAAAGCTCTGCAGCTCTTGAAAGAGTCTGATTTATTTATTGCACAATCCTACTTGAAGGAATGTCACGGTGAAGACTTACGAATTTTCGTGACCCGTAACGGTGATCATTGGTGCATGAAACGAAAAAATTCTTCTGGGGATTTTAGAAGCAATGTTCATCAGGGGGGTCAAGGCTCTAAAGACATCGCGACCACTGATGAGCTTGAAATGGCTTTTTTAGCTTTAAAAATTTTTGATTTAGATTATGCCGGTATTGATCTTTTACGATCAAGCGGCGGCCCCTTAATGATCGATGTCAACCCGTCCCCTGGTTTTGAAAAACTTGAAGCTATTTATGGCCCGCAGGTGGCGGGGCCTTTAGTCAATTTGCTTCTATCTAAGTTTTAAAAAATTTTTCAAAAATGACTTTTCTTCGATAATTAAAAATGCCTGAAATTTCTTTTTGAACCAGATGGCCTGCCAAAAGCCAACCTAAAAAACCCATCGGGGATCGATATCGAACCCGGTCCGTCATTAAAGTTCCCAGGCCCATTTTTTGAAAATCATGGGTGTGGTGCCATAATTTATAAGGCCCCACTAGTTGCTGATCGACAAAATACTTTCCTGGTTCCCAGGCGGCGATTTCGGTTTGCCATTTCACAGGCACACCGCGAATTTTTAATCGATAGTCGATCAGTGTGCCTTTTTGAATTTCTGGTGTTGAAACTTTTTGAATTTTAAAACTTAAATCTGAGGGCGTGATACTCTCTAAATTTTCAGCCGCAGAAAAAAATGAAAAAATTTCTTCAATTTTTTTGGGCAAATACTGCTCAGAGAAAAAAAGATCTTCGCCATCGCCCCAAGCCTTGCAAAGTTGACTTAAGGTTTGTTGCAGATCCGTAAATTGAAAAGAAAATTTTTCTTTGATCAAATGATTTGGCCGAACCTTTTGCGAACTTAAAATCACAGAGGCCATTTCACCGTAAAGAAACTTCAGTGCAAGCTTGGGAACATTCAGACCTAAGGGTCGGTGAAGCGCTTTCGCCAGCGCCCGAGAGAAATCTTTATTACGGGCAGGATGGGGTGATACGGCATTAAAGACCCCAAATTTTTTATTTTTAAGGGCCCATAAAAAGGCTTCGCTAAGATCATCAATATGAATCCAGCTCATCCACTGCTCGCCACTGCCAAGGGCTCCGCCAAGACCCGCACGGAAGGGGAAAAGCATTTTCTCGAGGGCTCCACCATGTTCAGAAAGCACAATCCCAATTCGAAAAATCGTGCAATCTTGGCCTATCTGCGCCGCTTCCGCTTCCCAGTCTTTGCAGACGATGGCTAAAAAACCATCTCCCGCAGGGGATGTTTCCATCAAATCTTGATCGCCAGAATCCGGATAAACGCCGATGGCTGACGCAGAAAGAAGATGAACTTTTTGATTTTTTAAGGAGGTCTTTAAATTCTTTGTACTGACAATGCGCGAATCATAAATTCTTTTTTTTCGTTCTTCACTCCAGCGACCTTCAGCCACAGATTCACCAACTAAATGAATGACGGCGTCCACGGTCGGTAAATTTTTGATAGGTCCGTGGCTCAGATCACCTTCGATCACTTCGGCAGGAAAGGGCAGTTGCATTCTTGCTTTTTTTTGATCTCGACTGATCACCACAACATCAAAACCGTCGCGGACTAACTTTTTTCCGATCTCTTTCCCGATTAAACCTGTGCCACCCGTCAAAAGTATTTTCATTTTTATTTTCCCTTTAAAGCGATGCCGTAATATTCAAGAGCCCGTAATCGCGCTACCGCATGTTCGACCATCGGCTCAGGGTACTTGGAAGTGCCCAGCTCTGGAACCCATTTTTTTATGTATTTCATGTCGGGATCGAATTTATCAATCTGGGTCGTTGGATTAAAAACTCGAAAATAAGGAGCCGCATCACAGCCCGTTCCCGCAGCCCATTGCCAGTTGCCGTTATTAGCCGCTAAATCATAATCCAATAATTGACTGGCAAAATATCTTTCCCCCTCGTACCAATGGCGCAGCAAATGCTTTGTAAAGAATGAGGCGACAATCATGCGAACGCGATTATGCATATGGCCTGTGGTGTTCAGTTCGCGCAGGCCCGCATCGACAAAGGGATAACCTGTGCTCCCCTCTTTCCAACGCTCAAACTCTGAGGCCTCGGTCCGCCATTGAATTTTTTCATACTGAGGTCGGAAAGATTTTTTTTCTACGTGGGGGAAGTGCCAAAGGATTTGCATAAAAAAATCGCGCCAGATCAGCTCACTGAGCCACAAAGCACTGTGCTTTTGGGCGACCCGAGCCAGTTCGCGAACGCTCAGGGTTCCAAAGCGCAAATGCAGGCCTAATTTTGAGGTGCTGTTCTCCATTGCTGGAAAATTTCTGCGATCGGCGTAGTGCTTTAAAGTGTCCAGCGGAATTTTTTTTGCAGGGAACAAAATCCCTGACTTCTCGAATTTAAGATCAGAAAGTTTTAAAATGGCTTCAGGAATTTTAATTTTGATGAAATTTTCAGTCAGATCCTGGCTAGGATAAGATTTCAGATAAAAGTCGTTCAGGGTCGCAAGAACTTTGTTCTTGTAAGGCGTGTAGACCGTATAGGGGGTGCCTGAACCCGATAGGATTTCATCTTTTTCAAAAAGGCATTGATCTTTAAATGTCTTAAAAGGAATGCCTTTGGCTTTTAGAAGCTTTTCGACTTGGCTATCGCGGGCTCGGGCTGAAGGCTCGTAATCATGATTACAATAGACGGCCTCAATAGATAATTTTTGAGTCCATTTTTCAAAAATTTCAGGGACCGATCCATGTCGAACGATCAGGTCGCTTCCGGACTTTTGAAGTTCTGTTTTTATGTCCTCTAAGGTTTGATGAATAAATTCAACTCTTGGATCTTTTGAGGTCAAATGCGACAAGATGTCTTTATCAAAAATAAAAACTGGCAGCACATTTTTGTGCAGTTTCAGAGCGTGATATAGACCGGCGTTGTCTTCGATTCGAAGATCGCGCCGGAACCAGAAGATTGTGACCTTTGACATACAAAAATCCTATCACACTTATGTTTAAGATGTGTTAAACTTGTTTTTCAAGGAACCATCGGATGCCAAAAAACAAATCTTTAGACAAAATTAAATCCTCCCTTTTTTCAAGGAGCATGAGCCTTGCAAAATTCTCTCTGAACGCGGGTGCAAAATTGGCGGCGCAAGGCCTGACCACGGCCCTGCAGTCGGATGCCATCAAAAATGAAAAATGGCGGGCCTTTATAAAAGATCAGGCCGAGCTTTTAACCACCGAATTAGGCGAACTGAAAGGCAGCCTGATGAAGGCCGGTCAAATGCTGTCAATTTACGGCGAGCACTTTTTCCCTCCGGAAGCCAATCAGTTTCTAAAAACTTTGCATCAGGATTCTCCGCCCGTGAAATGGGAAGTGATTCAAGAGATTTTACTAAAACAACTGGGCCCCGAAAAATGCGCCCTGTTAGAGATTGATCCCGTCGCGATCGGCACGGCTTCTTTAGGGCAAGTTCATAAAGCGAAAATTAAAAGCACTGGGGACTGGATCGCTTTGAAAGTTCAATATCCCAATGTTGATAAAGCTATCGACAACGATCTTCGCGCCATCAGATCATTTTTATATTTGATCAAGCTTCTTCCAAAAGATTTTAATACCGATTCAATTTTTAAAGAAATTCGTGAAATGCTGGTGCAGGAAACCAACTATGAATTGGAAGCTAACTTAACCGAAGAATACACAGCTCTTCTGAACGGTGACCCCCGCTTTGTGATTCCCAGGGTGAACCGAGAATTTTCGAACCGAAAAATTCTTGCAACCAGTTTTGAACTCGGCGTACGGGTCGATGATGAAAAAATTAAAACTCTTTCGCAGGCTCGGCGAAACCAGCTGGCGCTTAATTTCTTGGATCTTTATTTTAAAGAGATCTTTGATTGGAATTTGGTGCAAACAGATCCCCATTTTGGCAATTATAAAATTCGCTTAGGAAAAAAAAGTGAAGATCAAATCATCCTTTTTGATTTTGGTGCAACCCGGAGATATCCAGAAAAATTTATGAAGGCTTATCACCGTATGATTAAAGCCATCTTTAACAACGACCGTCCCCAGTTTGAAAAAGCCGCCGTGGATCTGGATTTTCTTCATGAAAACGACTCTCCTGAGCTGCGCGATATTTTTTCTGAGATGTGTTTAAGTTTAGTTGAGCCTTTTTTAGATCCCTCGGACCCTAGAAACACCAACGGCCAAGTGGCTGAAGATGGCACCTATGACTGGAAAGACACAGATTTGCCGCAACGAAGCTCGCAGAAGGTTTTTAAGATGATGCGTTCTTTTGTTTGGCGCACACCCCCCCGAGAAATTATCTTTTTAGATCGCAAAGCCGCGGGTGTGTTTATCTTTTTAGGAAATTTAA
Source organism: Pseudobdellovibrionaceae bacterium (assembly GCA_043779385.1). Taxonomy (GTDB): domain Bacteria; phylum Bdellovibrionota; class Bdellovibrionia; order Bdellovibrionales; family Bdellovibrionaceae; genus JAYWDA01. The sequence continues at coordinate 1,019 of JAYWEU010000178.1, read as the reverse complement.
AAGCCCGTATTCAGGGTCGGGATCTTTTGCAGTCTTATATTGATAAAATTAAGTGATCAAGGTACGCCCATCAGTATGACGATTCAACGTTTGCGGCCTCTTCTCTTTGCAACTGTAATTTACACGATCCTAGTGATCCTGTGGGGCGCCTGGGTGCGGATCTCTCACTCTGGTGACGGCTGTGGGGACACCTGGCCCCTCTGCCATGGCCAGCTGATTCCCACAGCTGAGCGGGCAAAGACTTGGGTTGAGTACGCCCACCGGGTGATGTCGGGCTTGTATGGACTTTTAGTTTTCTTTATTTTTTTATGGAGTCGAAAAGTTTTCACAGAAGGCCACAGATCCCGTCGCTACGGCGCCTGGCTTTTATTTTTTTGCATCCTTGAAGCCTTGCTGGGTGCCAATATTGTTTTATTTAAATTGGTTGGAACCAATGACACTTTTTTTCGCGCCCTGGTGATCGGAATTCATCAAATAAACAGTCTTCTTTTAACGGGTGTGTCCGCCCTACTGTTTTTGACCTCCGGGGAAGATTCCAATCGCCCGCCTTTAAAATTTCCTGGCAGCGCTTACTTAAGATATTTTTTATTTCTTTTGTTAGCCATGGCGGGGGCTTGGGCGGCCCTGTCTTCAACGCTTTATCCTGCAGAAGGGTTTGCACAGAGTTTAAATCATGAATTGGATGAAGGTGCTCCGATGATGATGCGCCTAAGATCTTTGCATCCTATTTTTGCTTTGTTATTTGGAACCTGGATGTGTGTTTGGCTTTATAAGAAGTTAGACCTGACAACGTGCGCACTGTGGGTTTTTGCAATTCTGGTTGGAATCTTGACTTTGCTTTTAGCATCACCCGTGGTTCTTAAGATCACCCATCTTTTTTTAGCTCACCTTTTATGGATTTCATTGATCAGGCTTTATTATTTAGAAACTCCCCCACACAAATGTGCGCAATAAAGTAGAATGCATATCCCAACCATCTATAATCTCAAATCTGAATTAGTTTTTAAATTGAGGGCTCT
>JAYWEU010000177.1:0-4647 GCA_043779385.1 Pseudobdellovibrionaceae bacterium | reverse complement strand
AAACTTTGCAAAGAGCTAGACAAAGTCTAGATCGAATCTGGCTCTAACTTTAGTCCAGCCAAAAAGAAACCCTCGGTTGTATTGTGATTTCAATAGAGGCCAGAAAAATAATCCCTTCGAAAGACCAGGCGGCCTGAATTTTAAAAAATCGGCGCCTTCGAGTGGCACACGGCTTGCTCTTTTAATAATTGTGGAGGAATCGTATGAGTACTAAAGGCGTGTACACAGCTTTGAGCGGGGCGATCGCACAAAGCTTAAGACTGGATACGATTGCCAATAATATCGCGAACGTGAACACCCCTGGTTTTAAAAAAGACAAACAAGTTTTCCAAGAGTATCTGACCGCCAACGAAAAGCCTTCTGATGTGATGCAAGTGCCGCGGGTGCCAGCTTCGATTGAAAGTTTTTACGATATGCAGGGCGGGGACAAAAGTTTTGTTGATACGAAAGGCACTTTTACAGATCACTCCCAAGGCACAGTTAAATACACCGGAAATAAAATGGATCTAGCCATCGAAGGCAAAGGGTTTTTTGAAGTGGCAACCCCGCAAGGAACTCGCTTTGCGCGCGCCGGAAACTTTACCTTGGATGGCGACGGAAAGCTTGTCACCAAAGAAGGATTTCCTGTTTTAAAAGAAGCCCCTCCTGGAACCGAGTCTTCTAGTCGTGTGATCAGGTTAACAGGCCAGGCACCAATGGCCATCAACGACAGTGGTGAAATTTTTGAAGGCACTGAAAGTGTTGGAAAGTTGTCCATCGTTAATGTTGAAAAACCGGATCAGCTACAAAAAGTGGGCAACGGAATGTTTGCATTTAAAACCAATGCGAAAGCCGAAGTCACAAATGTCGCAAGCTCTAGTGTCAAACAAGGCTTTTTGGAGCTGAGCAACGTCAATATCGTCCAAGAGATGACGGATATGATTTCAGCCAATCGAGTTTTTGAGAGCACGCAAAAAGCCATCAGTACCTATGATCAAATGTCAGATAAATTAGTGAATGTTGTTGGAAAGACGGGAATGTAATCAAACTTTAATGGTTTGATTTAAGAAGGAGCTTTGCATGATCAAGAGTTTAAATACAGCCGCGACGGGAATGGCAGCCCAGCAAGACAATATGGATGTGATTTCGAATAATATCGCCAACGTATCGACGACGGGATTTAAAAGATCGCGGGCTGAATTTGAAGACCTGATGTATCAAACTCAAAAAGAACCGGGCACTTCGACAGGACTTAATTCGTATTCTCCCAACGGCGTTCAAACCGGCCTTGGCGTAAGAACGGCCTCCATTCAAAAAGACTTTGAAACAGGGAATGCGTTGGTGACGAAAAATAGCTTAGATGTTCAAATCGAAGGCTCTGGCTTTTTCCAAATATTAACTCCTGATGGACAAATTGCATACACGCGCGACGGATCTTTTAAAAAAGATCCAACGGGTAAAATTGTTGATAAAAATGGCAATGCATTGCAACCGGAAATTACCATTCCGGCAAATATTGCCGGCATCGATATTACGGCCTCCGGTGAGGTCAAAGTGATTGTTGGAAATAGCAATGAACCACAAAATATTGGACAAATTGATATCGTTAATTTTGTCAATCCAGCCGGTCTAAAATCCATGGGACGAAATCTGTACAGCCAAACTCCGGCCAGCGGAAATCCATTAACAACTCGACCAGGACTGAATGGCACAGGTTATTTAGCGCAAGGTCAACTAGAGGCCAGCAATGTTAATATCGTTGATGAAATGGTCAATATGATCCGCGCCCAGCGTGCTTACGAAACAAATAGTAAAGTGATTCAGTCTTCCGACCAAATGTTGCAGTCGATCAATGCATTGAGGTAATAATGAGAGTGTTTTTTGCGGTCACATTATTTTTTAGTCCGATGGCGTTCGCGCAAGATCGAACTGAAATTATTTTTCAAAATCAAATCGAGGTTCCCGGGCGAGCCTCGTGGGTTTTGGGCGATTTTGTCCAATTGAAAAATCCTTCCCCGCAAATGATTGAAAGCTTGGAAAAACTTGTGATCAGCCCTGAGCAAGTTGAAAAAGGTTTCAACGCGCAAAGTGTTCGCGAAATTTATAAAAAATTAGTCTTAGAAAATCCTGAAGTCGCCACTGATAATCCAAAGTTAGTTGTTTCACAAAAAATAGATATTAAAAAAGCGGAAGGATTTTCAGTAGACCACTTCCGACGAAAATTGATTAACTACCTTTCCAGTCAGTGCGCGCCCTGCGAAGTCAGTATCCTCAAAGCTTTGATTCCGATAAAAATGATGTCTGAAGGTCAAATTGATTGGGCAGACCTAAAATTATCGCCGTCCATTTTAATCCCTGTGACTTCAAACCCTGATAAGAAACAGCAAGGTCAATGGATTTCTGTGACCCTTAAAATTAAAAAGAACGCCCTCGTAGCATTGCGAAATATTAATTTTGGCGAGCGCATCAACGAGAAAGATTTTGCCATCAAATGGATGGATATTTCCTATTCCAAAGAAGAGCCTTTAACTTTTGAAACTCTTAAAAGCTACCAGTTGCTGGCACAGCCGCTTCAAAAAGGTCGGGTTGTGTTTGCTTCACAATTAAAGCAAGAACCTGCCGCGCAGAAGGGACAATCAGTGAAAGCGCTGATGGGGGATGATGGAATTGAGATTTCAATTTCAGCAATTGCTGAAGAAACTGGGCGTATTGGCGATATGATTAAAATAAAAAATCCAGAGAATAAAAAAATAATGTCAGCGATTATTATTGAAAAGGGCGTGGTGAAGATTCAATGAGAAATATTTTAGGAATCATTTCTTTACTTGCTTTAGTCTCTTGCGCCTCGGTGACAGAAAAAATTCCTTTTGTCGGCGAGGAGGCGGCTCCCCGCTATTCTGAAAACCCTCAGATGACCGCTCCAACCAATCGCCAATATAAAAAAATGACGAAAAACCGCATGGAAGAAGAAGCAGAGTTGGGCTCGCAAGCGGGCTCAATGTGGTTGATGGATGGACAGTCGTCGTATCTTTTTACGCAAAATAAAACCCGACGTGATGGCGATATTCTTAATGTTAAACTAGAGGGTCCGGCTCAGAAGCAGGTTGAGACAAAAGTAAAAGTGATTAAGAAACTGCTGAAACAAATAGAAGAGCAAGAGCGCCTGGAAAATAATGGTGGGAAACAAGAAACATTAGCAGGTAAAGACAGCGTCGATGGAAAAGAACGTGCTCCGGCGTCAGCGCCTAAAGTGGAAGAAAAAGAAGACAAAGCTGATTTAACCGAGATTGCCTTAATTCCGACTCGGATTGTTGAAAAACTTCCTGATGGGAATTACCGGGTCAAGGGATCACAGCCATTTATGATTGATAAAAAAGAATACAAAGTGATCGTGACCGGAATGATTCGACCTGAAGATTATAATGATGAAGGCATCAGTTCTTCAAAATTACTTGATCCTCAATTTGATGTTGTTAGCCTAAGAAGGAATAAAGCCAATGCCTCTGAAACATTATAGAATATTTATCTTACGCTTAAGCTTATTAGCTGCTTTAATTTTTGCGGGCATGGATGCCATGGCCGCTCGACTGAAAGATATCGCCAGCATCCGCGGGGTTCGAGAAAATCAATTGATCGGTTATGGAATTGTTGTTGGCCTTAAAGGGACAGGCGATGGAAAAAGTGAATTTATGGCGAAAAGCGTGGTTCGCATGCTGGATAAACTGGGTGTCAAATTAGATAATCAAGATTTCACCAGCAAAAATGTCGCGGCCGTGATTGTGACGGCGACGATGCCGGCCTTTGCAAAATCAGGGAATCCCGTGGATGTCTCAGTCAGTGCTTTAGGGGATGCTCAAAGTTTACAAGGTGGAATGTTATTACAAACACCTTTGCGAGCCGCCAATGAGCAAGTGTATGCTGTGGCCCAAGGGTCGATTATTATTGGTGGTGACGCCAAAGAGATGCACACGACAGTCGGCCGAATCCCCAATGGCGGAATGGTAGAAAAAGATGTGCAGGCTGATTTTTCAACTCGAAAAATGTTTCGCATGACCTTGCACAATCCAGATTTTACGACAGCCGCACGAGCGATTTTAACGATCAATAAAGAACTGGGTGGTCACTTCGCAACGGCCAAAGACGCCGGCACGATTGATATTGTAACACCGTTTGCCTATGAAAATCGCGGCGTCGAACTGTTAGCAACGATTGAATCAATTAATGTCAATCCAGACAACAAAGCGGTTGTGATCGTCAATGAACGAACAGGCACTGTGGTGATTGGTGATCGTGTGAAGATTTCAAAAGTGGCGATCTCGCATGGTGGGATGAGTGTCAAAGTGGGCGCGGGTAAAACGGCCACCGAAGAAAAGGTCGCGTTGTTAGATGGCGGGGCTAGTGTCGGAGACCTTGTGCAAGCCCTGAATAAACTGGGAGTCTCTCCGAAAGACCTGATTTCAATACTTCAGTCGATCAAGGCAGCTGGAGCTTTGAATGGGGAACTTGAGATTTTATGACATTTTTGTATCAGAATGAAACAAGCTTAGCTAAAATATATATATCAGCAGATTCATGGATGAATTTGTTGGCCGGGGAGGGTGAGGAAGAGATCGAGAACCATGGATGGTCAAGAGTCAAAAGTTTCTCGCAGGAAACAGAGGCAAGAGG
>JAYWEU010000176.1:0-1680 GCA_043779385.1 Pseudobdellovibrionaceae bacterium | reverse complement strand
CCAAAAACCTACCAGAATCCTACCAAGTTTAGAAATATGCGGACATTTCTGGAAACGTCGACCTGAAAAACCTCTCGGTTTTTATCTCTGTAAGTGATGAATTCACTTTGAGATTTTTAGTTTATTGATTTTTCTTGGGGTATAAATGGTAGGCGCGATGGCATATTCATCGAACAAGGGCCGACCTTACTAAGAATCTACAAAATCCCTTGGAAAAAGAAAAAACAATTCGAGACCCCAGAGCTGGCGTGATGGGGTTTCGGCAAAAGGGAGTGGTTTATGTTTGTTATATTCAACTACAGTTTAAAAATGTTTTTTTTCTTCTGGCTGGGTGCTTTTGGAGTTGGCTTTGTGGATATGGCGTTAAAGCTCCATGATCAAACAGCCTTGGCCTATAAACGCGGGCCTATTAGTGCAAGCACCTTCACCCACATGATAACTGACGGTGATTTTAAGGGCCGTCCACTTTATTCGAATGAGCGAGACGCTTCAAAAAGATCGCTAAAGTGATTTTTACTTTGTGTGAAGCTTGAAAAACGAAAGACCCGAATCATCTTCGAGCCCTATGCTGATTTTTTGGTTTCTAGGAAACAAGTGGTTTTGGCAACTATTTTGCTCCTGTGGAACTGCCTGAAGCTGGTGCCTCGACATTGCGCTTTCGGAGAAATTTTGTACTTTCGCTGCTCGTGCATTTTAGACTGAGATTTTTTCCGTTATATTGAGCTTCTGGAGAAAAGGCTTTTTTACTTTTGTCCGAATCTTTCAACTTTATTTTAAAGCCCTTTACATCGTAAGCAGTCTCGTTTTTATCTATAGACAGCGTCATTCCTCCCAATGGAAGATTTCTGCCATCAAGAACAATCTCAGTAGGCCCCATAGGAGTCACCGCAGAATCCCATTTCATTTCAATGTCGTGGCCATCTCCAATACATTTAACCTCAGAAATTTTTGTGACAAGGTCACGAGTGGTTTTTACAGAAGCCGTGTCGTCTTCAGACCCATCCGTCACTTTTCGTTTACGCAAAAACTGAGTGCTTTTTTTGTTGCTGCAAGTAAGTTTGATGTCTTTACCTTTGTAACTCGCAACGGTCTCAAAGCTTTTTTTGTCCTTATCAGCTTCTTTCAAGGTGATTTTCAAATCCTGCGTTTCGTAAGCAGAATCTCCGTTAAAGAAACTCATTTTTAATCCGCCCAAAGGAATTTCTTTTCCCTCAAGTGCAATTTTATTCGGTCCCAACGGAGTAACAGCTGTGTCCCAAGACATATCCAGTTGAAGCCCTTCGCCCGAACATTTTATATCATAAATACGGGTCATAAGATCACGCGTCGTTGTCTCCTCAGCAAACGCCACAGAAGCTAAAAATAGCGCTACACATGTGAAAAATATGTTCATTTTAAACAAATGAAACCCCCCAATATCTAAACTAATTCTGATGGCGCAGTTACCAGTACACAAGTCCAGAAAAGGCACCTTCGGGCTATGAATGAGCCGGGTGGAACACACTTACTGCAGTCCATCAACCAAATGGCATTAGAGGCCTCTTGTCCATTTTGCGCACAGGCTTCTGTGGCAAGGCCCTGATGTGAGTTCAAATGTATCGCTTTTTAGGGCTGCCCAACCTATCAGACTTAAACAAAATCCAATAGGCTTCAATATACCCCGTCTTAGTGACCCGCAGC
>JAYWEU010000175.1:0-12221 GCA_043779385.1 Pseudobdellovibrionaceae bacterium | reverse complement strand
GGAAACCTTTCAGGAAGAAATCAATTTTTTAGCTCCGCTCGTTCATTACACCAATTTCCCAAACAGTGGCCATGAGGGCTTTTTGACCGAGGAAAAGGTTTGGCAGGACTTAGCCAATTAAATTGTCTTAAGGTGTGACTTCAGTTACAAAAGACAGATGTCATCTTTGCCACGGCTTCATGAAGACTGGATTGACCCGCATGCATTTCGAGTTGTCGAAGTGCTGCAGCAGTCGGGCTTTCAGTGCTATTTAGTGGGTGGCTGTGTTCGGGATTTGCTGATTGGCGTGCATCCTAAGGATTTTGATATCGCAACCAGCGCGCTTCCAGCCGATGTTCGCCGCAAAATCTCAAATGCTTATGTGATTGGCCGAAGATTCCGTCTGGTTTTAGTCAAACGCGGCCAAAAACAATATGAAGTGGCTACCTTTAGACGCAACCGAGCCCCCGAAGATTTGACAGAAAATGAGGATGGCTCACCCATCAATGATGATAATTTTTTTGGCACCGCCCAAGAAGACGCCCAACGGCGCGATTTCACCATTAATGCCTTATTTTATGATCCCGTAGCCCGGGAGCTTCTGGATTACTGCGAAGGCAAAGCCGATCTTGAGGGCCGATGGATTCGCATGATCGGCGACCCACAAGCCAGGTTGATTGAAGATCCCATTCGAATTTTACGCGCCATCCGTTTTTCCCACAAACTATGGTTCACGATCGAGCCTGTTTTAAGGAAAGCCATGGTCGATCATGCTCCCTCTTTAAAAACTTCAGCCTTGCCCAGAAAGCGGGAAGAGTACTTAAAGATTCTGCGTCTGCGGGAGCCTTGGCGTGTATTTCACGAGCTTTTTGATTTAGGAATTTTGCAGCATATTCTGCCGACCATTCACCAAATTTATGAAGACAAAGAAAAGTTAGATATTTTCGAAAAAATCCTCATCGCAGTTTCTGGCGTTTTTTTAGATCCAGAAAAACCAGAAGAACTTTTTTCTGTTTTAGTGTGGGCCACATTGCGCGCCCACTTGGGTGATTTTGATCCCGCTGAAGTCGATCTGACTGAAGATCCAAAAGTGAATGCTTTTATGAAAGACGAACTGGGTATGTTCAAATTAGAAATGGCGCATTTCTTTAATGCCATTCAAGTCTTTCCGCTATTGCTCAAACGACAAAGTTATTTAAAGCGCGGCACCCGCAGAAAAATTAATTTCCTACGAAATGAAGCTCTGCCTTTATCTATTAAGCTTGCTAAAATGGACCACACTTTAATGGGTCCCGATTATTTCTTCTGGCAAAAAGAGCTTGAAAAAAATTATCAAAACCTAATTTTATAAAGTTTTAATATCGATCACAAAGCGATACTTCACTTGGCTTTTTACAGTCCTGTCGTAGGCTTCGTTGATTTTAGAAGCTGGAATCAACTCGATATCTGCCATCACTTTTTTTCGCGCGCAGAAATCCAACATCTCTTGGGTTTCTTTGATTCCACCAATCAACGAACCCGCTAAGCTTTTTCGACCAAAGATCAAAGCCATGGCTGCCACTTGATTAGGTTCTGGCGCTGCGCCCACAAGTACATGCGTGCCACCGATTTTTAAAGTGCCCATGTAAAGCGTAAAATCATGTTGGGCTGAAACTGTATCAATGATTAAATCTAATTTCCCTGCAAAAGGACCAAAATTATTGGCCTCTTTTGAGACAATAAAATTTTTGGCTCCCAACTTTTTAGCATCCTGCTCCTTATTTGGAGATGTACTGAAAACAGTGACTTCAGCACCCATGGCTTTTGCGATTTTAACGGCCATATGGCCAAGACCACCAAGCCCAACAACGCCGACTTTAGTTCCTTTTTTAACGCCGTACCTTTTCAGCGGAGAGTACGTCGTGATGCCCGCGCAAAGTAAGGGTGCCACGCGATCAAGCGATAGACCTTTTTTTATTTTTAAAACATAGGGTTCTTTCACCGTGATATGGGAAGCATATCCGCCTTGAGTCGGAGTTTTTCCATCAAGCTCAGTGCTGTTGTAAGTAAAAACCGTCTGGCGCTCGCAAAACTGTTCTTCATGGGATTTACAACTCGCACATTTTCCGCAGGAATCGACGAAGCAACCGACACCGGCCAGATCTCCGACTTTAAAACGTTTCACTTTTTTGCCGACTTGAATCACTCGTCCGACAATTTCGTGACCGGGAACACAAGGGTATGCTGTTGGGCCCCACTCGCCGCGAGCGGTGTGAATATCAGAATGGCAAACACCACAGTAATCAATTTCGATCACGACATCATTAGAATTCGGAGACCTGCGCTGGAATTGGAAAGGTTTTAACGGAGCTGTCGGAGACATTGCGGCATAGGCTTTTGCTTGAATCATGGGATTTCCTTTTTTTTAATTCTACTGATCCTGGAACCTTGGCACAGAACCTTTTTCCCGTCAAATCCACCATGCCACTAGCGCTAGCCTCAAAATAAGCTTCTGGACCAGAGTCTTTTTGTAAAATCTTCGACAGACAAGATTTCAATTTTATCATCGGTGATACGAGAATGTTTCTCTAGGCTGACGACCCAACGCTTTTGTACCTGTGGATAGTCCTTTTTTAATTCCCGCAAACCTTTTAGATGGTCCGAATGGATTGACGCTGATGCTTTCGCTTCAAGAGCAAACTTCATTGGTCCAATGATAAAGTCAACTTCAGGGCCACTGTGAACTTTCCAGTAGCTCAAGTTTATATTCAGGTTGCAGTAAGAAATATACGCCTTCAGCTCGTGATGAATCCAGTTTTCGAATGCCTTACCGAAAAGTTCAGATTTACGCTGGAGTAATCCCCTTTGTGCTAGATAGTTAACAGTTCCAACATCTGAAAAATAAAACTTAGGCTGCGCTACAACTTTTCTTTTTGGCCGCAACGTATAGCCTGGTAAAAATGAGCCTATCAAAGTGTCACTTAAGATTTCAAAGTAGGATCGAATCGTCGGACCTGATACGCCCACGTCTCTAGAAAATGTTTCATAGCTTAAAATTTCTGTATCTGATAGTGCCGCAAGGTCTAAGAATTTTGAAAATGGAGATAGCTTACGAACTAGAGCTTCATCAAAAATTTCTTCTTTAAGATAATCCGCACAATAGGACTTCAGAAGCGGCTGATGATCAGGGCTTGAGTAAATCGCTGGTAGGGTCCCACGATTTAAAATTTGATCTAAATTAAAATCTTCTTTAAGTTCATTTGAGGTCAAACCAAAAAGTTCAAATCGTAAAGCCCGCCCACCCAGCAAATTCCCATGTGATTTTTTGAGTTTACGAGCACTTGATCCACAAAGACCAAAATGAATTTTGTCCTTTTCAATCAGATAATGAATCTCGTTTAAAAGTTCCGGGACTTTTTGAACTTCGTCGATAATTATAAATTTAGATTTCATCGCGCGAACTCGCTCCCGAAGCTGTTCAGGATGAGTTTTAAAGGTCATCAGCTCATCATTCATCAGTAAGCTGATCACGGGATCTTTGGGATACATCTTTTCAAGAAGGCTGGTCTTCCCCGTCTGTCGCGGTCCCCATAAAAAGAAACTCCGTCGGACTGGTTTTGGCAACTTAAGAGCTCTTTTATACATCTTAAAAGTATACTTTGAATTTTCTGGAAAAGTCAAAGTACTACTTTTTTAAGCTATAAATCGAGACACCGATCAATGAAATTCCAAGCCGGCTTTGACGATCGCTGAGTGATCAATGCCATGCATTGCGTACAGATCAGCCGCCGTGTAGGCGCTTCGACCGAATTCGCCCTGAACCCCTAAGGATTTAGATTTGAACGACACACCATTTTGCAACAACGCGTGGGTTAAAATTTGGCCAAACCCGCCGATCAACTGATGATCTTCAACAGTGATTATTTTTCCGTCACAAGATTTAAGAACATCACTTAAAGTGGCTAAATCGACATGATTGATCGCCGGGCAGTTAATAACGGCCGCACTGACACCTTTTGTTTCTAATTCTTCCGCGGCCTTTAACGCTTGCGGAATTAAGGACCCTGTCGTCGCAATTAAAATTTTCTTAGACCCCGTCGCTTTTTTCAAAACTTGAATTTGATCCAATTTGTAAGTTGTCCCAGTGGCATAGGTTTTCGGAAAGTTTTCACGCCCTAAAAAGAAAATATAAGACGAAGGTGTTTTTCCAGCGGCACGGTCAGCTATAAACTCTTGCACCGCTTGATAAAATAAAGCATCCGCTTCTTCGCTGCAGGACAAACAGTAAACTTTCACATGAGGAATCGATGCCGACATAGAAATATAACTGAGGGCCTGATGGGAGGCTCCATCTGCGGCATCTTGAAATCCGGTGTGCGAATAAACTGCAAAAATCGGCGCTTCAGATAAGGCTGCCATCGTTAATGGCAAAGCGCCTTTCGTCACGCCAAATTGTGCAAATGTATCCACGACGGGAATAAATCCCAGTTTTGATAAACCCGCGGCAGTGGACACCATATTGCTTTCGGCCACGCCCACATCAAAACTTTGGGCTGGGAATTCTTTGCGGAAAGCTTCAACACCAGTCGAGCCTGCCAGATCGGCCGAAACTGAAATTAATGGCAGGCCCTCTTTGGCGGCGCGAATCATGGCGGAAGCGATGCCTTTTTGAATTTTTTCGCCGTCATCTTTTTGAGCCGACTCTTTTTTTGCGGCTGAAATTCTTTTTTCTTCGACGTCTAATTCCTGAATCCAAGTCTGAAATAAGGGCGGCAAAGCAGCCCCGTAAATTTCAGTCACAAAATCAGTCATCTCGGCCACTTTTTTACAAGGAAATCCATGACCGCCAGAAGCTGCGTCCACTGTCTTCTTGGTGCCGATACCTTTGACCGTTTTGGCATGAATCACCACGGGTTGGTGTGGATTTTTTTGAACAAGGGTCAACGCTTCCGTCAAAGCCTGATGACATTTTTCAAGATTATTTCCTTCTGCCACAACAATTCGTTTCCAACCTAAATCTTCTAAGGCTTTAAAAGATGGCTCCATTGAAAAAGCTTCTTTATCAATGCGGCCCGAAAGCTTTGTGTTATTGTCAGAAATAATCATAATGTAAGGATTTAAATGCCCGGCTTTCGCCAAGCCTGGAATCGCTGCAAAGGATTCTTTGGCTTCGCCTTCCATACTGGCGCCGTCTGAAACAATAGAGATCGTCACTCGTGAGCTTCCAGCGAGTTTGTCAGCCAGTGCTAATCCTTGAGTCTGCGGCAGCGCTGAACCTAAAGGACCATTGGACATCAGGACGCCTTCAGGAAAACAGTGCACTTCACCGTGGCCCGTTAAGGGTGAATCGACCGCACGGAATTTCTTTAAGCTTTCAAAATTCAACCCAGCTATTTTGTAATCAGCTTTTAACGCATAAAAAACGTTTTCACAGTGGCCTGCGTCGTTCACGATATTAAAAATCTCATGCCATTTTTTTCCAGTTTTTTTAGCCTCACTAAAGGCCACGGCATGAAGAACAGAAACAATCTCTGCCAAAGCGGCCGGCCCGCCATAGTGCGCAGCGGCTCCCCCAAGAACAGCGTTCATATCCATTAATGCGACCAGGGCTCGGAGTGCTTTAGGATCACTGACCGTTAAAGAACCTTCAGGAGTTTTTATTTCCGTTTTAAAAATGGGTTGATGTATGGGATTATCAAATAGGCGAGATTTAATTTGTAAGGGCTTTAGCATGCGGTATTGTTCTCAAGTTTGAGTCCCGGTTACAAGAAAAAAATGGAGATTTAATGGAGCTTTTTAAGCAGCAATTACGGCGGATTCCAAAGGTGGATTTGCACCGACATTTGGATTGCTGTCTGCGTTGGAGCACACTGGTGGAATTGGCACCGCAAGTCGGCATTGAACTGCCAAAATCGCATGCTCAAAAACAAGAAGCCTTCCTCGTTCTGGATCCGATGCTGGATTTAGAGGCTGTTTTAAATAAATTTATGAATTCACAGAAGGTTTTAGCCTCTGAAGAAATTCTGACTCGGTTAGCTTTTGAAGCTTGCGAAGATGCTTTTAATGATCATGTTCTGATCGTTGAATTTCGCTATGCTCCTAGTTTTATTGCTGAGGGCCATTCCCATTTAACTTATGAAAAAATTCACCGGGCCATTTCAAAGGGCTTAGCCATGGCTGAAAAAAAATGGCCCATGGCCACGGGCTTGATTTGCATCTTGCAACGAAACAGAGACTTTGCTTTCAGCCAAACAGTTTGTGATTTTATGATCGACCATAAGGAATCCTTTATTGGGATCGATATGGCGGACAGCGATAAAAATTTTGACGAAAAAAAAATGACTCCACTTTTTGATCGGGCGCGCAAAAATGGCCTGCGCGTGACGGCTCATGCTGGCGAATCCCCTTGGTCTGGAGCCGTTGAACAAATTCGTCACTGTGTGGATCTGTGGGGCGCTGAAAGAATTGGTCACGGCGTCCAAGTGATCACTGATGCTAGCGCTATGAAGTATCTGATTGAAAAAGATATTGTCCTTGAGACTTGCCCCATCAGTAATTATCTCACCCAATCTTTTCCAACGCACAAAGCTCATCCATTAAGGCGCCTGATCGACGCTGGTTTAAAGGTCACTATTAATTCCGATGATCCTGGAATTTTTAATACGACATTAAGTGATGAATACGAAGTGGCCCACAAAATTCATCAAGTGACAGGGCCCGAGTTCACAAAGTTAAATCAAATTGCGGCGGAAGCCAGCTTTATTCCCTTGGCTAAAAGAAAAGCTGTTTGGATTCATTCACTGACTAAGTAGGAGTTTTTTCATGCGTGACTTTTTCCCTCCCATTGAACCCTTTCGCAAAGGCAAGCTCGCTGTTTCAAAAATTCATACTCTTTATTACGAGCAAGTGGGAAATCCTGAAGGAATTCCTGTTTTGTTTTTGCATGGCGGACCCGGCGGCGGCATCTCGCCCGATCACCGCAGGTATTTCGATCCGCACGTTTATCATATTATCTTGTTTGATCAACGGGGCTCGGGCCAATCAAGACCTGTCGCGGAACTTCGAGAAAATACAACCTGGGACTTAATCGCTGATATTGAGACCCTCCGACAATTGCTGGGGGTTGAACATTGGCAAGTGTTCGGTGGCAGCTGGGGGTCGACATTAGCCCTGGCTTACGCGATCACTCATCCTGATCGTGTTAAAGCTTTGATCCTAAGAGGCATCTTTTTATGCCGCCCCTCTGAAATTCAGTGGTTTTATCAGCGCGGGACTTCCGAACTTTTTCCAGATCGTTGGGATCAGTATTTAAAAATGATTCCAGAAAATGAACGACATGACATGGTGTCGGCTTATTATAAATTATTAACAGACAACGATGATGACGTGCGCTTGAAGGCGGCCAAAGCCTGGAGCCAATGGGAAGCGGCGACTTCAAGATTAATTGTGTCTGAAACAGCCATCGAAGATTTTGAAGAACCCGACTATGCCCTTTCCTTTGCTCGCATCGAGTGCCACTACTTTATGAACAATGCTTTTTTCCCCACGAACAATTATATTTTGGAAAATATTTCAAAGATTCGTCATATTCCCGGCGTGATTGTGCAAGGTCGATACGATGTTGTCTGCCCCGCCAGAAGCGCTTGGGACCTTCACAAGGCCTGGCCGGAAGCCAAAATCCACTTCATTGCCGATGCCGGGCATGCGGCTTCAGAGCCTGGAATTCGCTCAAGCCTTATTGAGGCCACTGAGGCTTTTAAGCTTTATAAATAACCAGCCTGGAGCTGCCTTGAAAAATTTTCCATAAGGACCCGTTATGGAACCCGCAAAAATTATATAGTTGTCCAATGTTTCAACACCTGATTAAAGTTCAAAGCAGGTTTTAACTTGATCGGGGGATTTAAGATGAATGCACTTACCAAAACAACAATTGCTGCTTTCGCTTTTTTACTGGCTTCTTGTGGACCTTCTGCAAACCAACAAACAAATCTAGAAAGCGCTTCTGGAATTCGCCTTGGTCAAGAAGCAAAACCAAACGATGAAATTGCCATCGGCACTGTTGGCATCCGAGGCTTCAGACAAGATGGAATGAGTTCTTTTTGCTCTGGAAGTTTACTTCCCAACAATCTGGTCGTGACAGCAGGTCACTGTGTTGATGACTCTATGGAATTGTATATTATCTTTTCAACGAACTCAGCTGCTGATCCAAATGGTCTAAAGAGTGTGGCTCGATTTGTCGATGGAGCCGAAGTTCATCCTGGATTTAAAGGCATCTCTAAGATTGAGGCGCCTTCCAAATCATCTCCTACTCCTGGAAATGATATCGCCCTTCTTCACTATGAGGGAAGTACGCCTTCGAATTACAAGCCGGTTCAGTTGTTAAAGGACTATCGTCTTTTAAAGCCAGGCGTGATGATCACTATTGCAGGTTATGGAATTCACGAAGATGCCGGCGCCATTGCGGCTGCTAAAGATCCGAAAAAAGCTGGCGACACGAGCTGGATGAGGTCTTCAGGAATTGGAAAATTACGTTCGACGGAAGTGGCTTTGATGGGTTCCCTGACATCTTCAGAAGTTGTCTTGGATCAAAGTAAAGGCACCGGCACCTGCCAAGGCGACTCTGGTGGCCCCGCTTACTTACGAGTTAATAATCAACTTTTTATGTTTGGTGTTTTATCTCGTGGTTCGGCGCGCGCGCCAGGCAGCCCCTGCACACAAGACAGCGTTTATACAGAAGTTGGTCCCTACATAAAGTTCTTAAGCCAGGCCTCAAGAAAGCTGGCACAAACTTCAACTTCTGCTAAGAATTTTAATCATTAACATTGATAAATTTTGAAATCTCTTGGGCGACAAGTTGCGGCTGATCAAGCAGCAACCTGTGGCCCGAGTTTTTTAAGGTGATGACTTTTGTGTTGATCGCTTTTTGTTGAAGTTCTTCCCCCACAACCCTGTATTTTAAGTCGTTTTCACCTACTAGATATAACAGAGACAAATCCTTCCGCTGCCACAAATTTGAAAAATCTTTTTGTTCACTCATCGAAAAACCGGTCAACGAGGCCGCTAACTTTTGCCGATCAAAATCACCTTCGTTCCTTGTCGGAACAACCGAGTTTTTAAAAATAGCTTGATGGTGCCATTCTTCCATCACATGGACCCAGGGTTGGTGCAAAAATTTTTGCGCCCAATTTTGGTTGAACAAGCGGCGCTCAGATCGCTGATTCAAATCTTCGTCATGAAAACCAAATTGGGAGCTGAGGAAAATGGCTTTTTTTGCAAAGTTTTTTTCAAGCAACGGGCAAATCAAACGACCGCCCATCGAATAGCCGACCAAACACATGGAGCCTGTGATTTTTTTCTTTTTTGTCCAATTTAAAAAAGCTTCGGGCCAGCTTTGAAAATTTAATTCAGAGATTGAAAAATCCCGGTTTAAATCTAAAAAATGAAAAGATGCTTTTGCCAACAGTAAGGATTGTTCGATGGCTTGCCAGTCCGATGGCTGGCCTAAAAAACCATGGATAAAAACTATATTTTGCTCCAGGCGGCCTCCCACTCCCTCACGAATTCTTCGGTGGCCTTTGGTGAGATCTTAATTTCAACGATTTGCCGATCACTTAAACCTGTTGGACCTTCAGGAATCTTTTCCCATAAAGCGTAATCCCAGCTCCACATCGTTGCCCAGTTTTTAAAATTGATGTTGTGACGATTGATAAAAACATCCCGCTTAAACATTTGATCAAAGATTTGTCCGCCGCTGTTGTTTAAAATCAAAATGCGGGTTTTCATTTTTGGCAGCTGGGGCGAGATCCACAAAGACGATAAATCATACAAGGACGTTAGATCACCGACCAAGCACCAGTGAGCTTCTTCAGGGCGACACCAGCCTAAAAAGGTCGAAATCTGACCATCGATGCCGTTGGCGCCGCGATTGCCAACCACTTGATAGGGATTCACTTCATAATCCGCAGCCAGATCCCATTCGCGAATGGGCAAACTATTTCCCAAATAAACATAAGACTGATGCATCCAAGTTGAGACCTTGCGCACGATGCTGGGCTCTGACATCGGATGCTTTTCCAAAAGCTCAAAAAGAACTTGGGCCATTTTTTGATCTTTTGATCTCCATTCGTCGGGTAATGGCTGCGAAGTTTTAATTTCAATTCGCCCAAGATCTTCCAGATCATCAAAGTGTGGAATTTGCCGACTAAGGCCAGTAAAATGATTGTATCCAAAAGAAAATACGGGAACGTCGATGCGCTTATCTTCAAGATCTCGCCACAATCGAATGGTTGGAACTCCACCAATGCGTAAAATTCCCGTGCAAATTTCTTGATCCAGGATTTTGTGCAAAATACGTTCACCGGATTTTAAAATATACGGCTTCAATGTGGGATGTGACCGCAATCCTGAAATGCCCTCCGCGTAAATAGGGGCCTTGAGGCGCGCTAAAAAGTTGATGACGGACTCGCGGGATTTTTCTGGAATCGTACTTAAAATGACTAAGGGTCTATTCTGTCCTAAAAATTCATGAAATTGTTCGACCATATTCAGGGGGATCGCGACGGGAAATCGGGTCCGAGTTGTCACTTCAGGAATTTGAATTTGCGGAATGGGTCCATCCATCAAAGGTTCAGCAAAACAGACGTTAATATGAGTGGGCTTTTTCCAGCTGAGGCCCTTCATTGAAATATGCGTGTTCTCTTCGTCCAAATCAAACGACGCTTCAATATAATATGAAAAAAGGCCCACCTGTTGAATCGACTGAGGAGCCCCCGTGCCGCGATACCTTTTCGGCCTGTCGGCCGTCACTAAGATCAATGGCAACGACGAGTAAGTTGCTTCAACTGTCGCTGGTAATAACTCTGCCACAGCGGTTCCTGATGTTGTAAAAACGGCCACTGGCAATCGCGTGGCTGCAATCCGTCCCAGAGCAAAAAAGGCCGCCGAGTTTTCGTCAAAGAAAGTGTAAATTTTAAGTTGCGGATTTTCATCAAAAAGAAAAATGAAGGGGGAATTCCTAGCCCCAGGACAAAGACAAAATTCTTTGACGCCGGCACTGAGAAGCTGATCGATGACATTTTTGGCCAATGCCATGTTGGTCATCGTTCGAATCATGGCTTTAATCCTAATAATTTTTTAACGGACTCGCGTTTATAAAACAATTCCAACCACTCTCTATCAAGAAGGCTATCGCGAATAACGCCACAACCAGATCCAATCATCAATTGCTTACCGTCCCATTGCAAATTCCGAATAGCAACCAAACAGATCCAATGACCTTCGCTGACCTTCATTAAAAAGGGGGCACCAAAACGTTGTCGCCGATTTTGCCCGGGCCATTCTTTCATCCAGCGCCAGCCAAAATTTCTTGGCGCAACGCCTAGAGCTGGCGTTGGATGAAGTCGTTTCACTAAATCAATCGGCTCCTGGTTCACTTCCAACTGCAGCTCTATCCGGGTTAGTAAATGCCATAACGTTGGAAGTTCCAACAACTGAACTGGTTCCACGTGCACTCGACCCAAGGAGCGCAGCTGCTGTCGAATATCGTCGGCGACCCATTGATTTTCTTGCAGCTCTTTCTTATCTTTTAAAAGCATCTCGCCTTTACTTTGGGTGGATTTTGACATTGTTCCCGCCAAAGCCATGGTAGAAACTTGTAGGCCTCGTTTTTCAAATAAAATTTCTGGTGTTGCTCCGAGCAGACCTTTTTCCCCCTGCCAAATGCCATAAACATGCAGGTGATCTGGCAGGACAGACATTGATATGAAAGATTTTACTAAGGTTGCAGGAGTTACCTTGGCCTCTGCATGTGAAAATACACAAGGCACCGCTTTGTCGATTTGACCCTGCGAAATCAGGCGCTGGGTGTGGGAAAAAGTTTGTGCGAAATCATTGAAGTCGGGATCCTTCCAAACGACCTCACTCCAATCTAAAGGGCGCTGAGGGGCAGTTTCGAGATAATCTCGACATAATTTTAGAAAATCGAACTGATTTATGCAGGCTTCGTGTTCAAAGCTAAGGGCTTTGGCATCTTCCATTTCAAAGAAATTTGGACTGAAAACTGAAAAGGCAGAGCCTTTTTTGTCAGCATTTTCGTGGGGTGAAACCAAATGGGAGCGTCCAAAGGCAAGAATCCATTCGCTGCCACACCGGAGAAGCGCACCCGACTCTAAAAAGTTTGTAAAGTCCAAAAGCGATATGCTATTCTGCCGCTTCACAACTATGACCTATCATCCTTGAAAACGTTATATAACGATTAGGTAGTA
>JAYWEU010000174.1:0-4664 GCA_043779385.1 Pseudobdellovibrionaceae bacterium | reverse complement strand
CTGAGATATTCAAAGTAGAAATCATTTTTTGGAATTTAAATTAGCAATCGAATGATCTTATGAGAAAATACCGATAACTAAATCTCGTTTTGAGAAGTTAAAATGGCTTGATTCCATAACGGTGCTGTAGCAATAAACAGTTTATCGTTTTTAATTTAAAATCCGAAGAGTTTACAGCTTGGCATAGGACAGCTACAGCTTTTAATTAGATGTCCTATGAGTAAAAAAAACATAATCAAGCCGAGGAGAATAAATTGAAAACACGTTTATTTCCAGTCTTAATAGTTGCTGTTGGGCTTTCTGGATGTGCAACCAATTACGTTAAGCCGGGAGCAACCCAAGCGGACTGGTCGCGTGATAAAAATGATTGTCTAGTAAAGGCACACCAGGCGGGGTTCAGTGAGAATAATCCGTCTGATTGGGGTAGCTTTAAGAGGAATGGGTTCATCCAAGAATGCCTTGAGGGACAAGGTTGGACAAAACAGTCCAAACAGTAAAACGACCACCTTAGGACTGTGAAGTCTTCAAAAAATGGAATAATATAGGAGAGTCCATGAAATATTTTTTGTTTGGATATATTTCTCTGTTTTTTGCAAGCTGCGCTAGCTCCACCGGTACTCTGAAGCTTGGACCTGACACATACAAGATGAGCAGTAGATACTCCCCAGCCAGGGGTGGTAATGCCGCTGCTAAGGTGGCGGTAATTAGTACCGCCAATTCTTACTGCGAAAAAATGGGCAGATTTTTTAGATGAAGTAAAAATTTTGAACATTATATTTAGATACCTTTTGATCATTTATGATGACCGTCTCGATCGTTGCTATGACTTCTGACAATTTCTTAAAATCACCATTTCCCATGAAATCAAAAATTAATGTGAGACTTTGTAGAACCGCAGTAAAGGTTAATTATCCAGACATTCGCCTTGTAAAAAATTAAGCCCATTTTATGCGAATTAATTAATTAATTATGTATATTATAATGCAAATATTCTCATAACTTACTGAAATTATTGTAAGTATCAATGTATATATACATTGACAATAGGTCGTATAGTATGTATTATTCTTTTATAGAGAGCGCCAAAATGGAACATTCAATATATTCGTTAATTATAAAAAAACATCGGGGAGAAACTGGGCATTCCCAAAAACAGGTCGCCGATATTTTAGGCGTAAAGCAAGCGACCGTCTCTCGCATTGAATCGGGCCTAATATTCCCCTCAGAGAAATTAGCTGAAAAAATTAAGTCTCTTTCATTAAAAGAAGCTCAGCGCGAGGAGCCAATTGGAAGACGAATAAATCTTAACCAAGCCATAAAAACATCCACCTATGGGGTCATTAACGTATCACATCTATTAGTCCCATATTCTGACCGATCAGGTGACTATTGCTCCGTAGATAAGCTTCGTGGCGATAAATGCAATGTAATTTTAGCCGATTCAGTTGGCCACGGAGTTGACGCCAGTCGAATGTCCTTTGCTTTAGAATTTGGATATAAAACAATTTTATCTACAATTAATCCTTATTTGGTTAGTCCTGATATCGTACAGAAAGCGCTTCGAGAGGCGATCGCTAGCACTGGAAAAGATTGGCTCGGGCCACCCGCATTAATAACTGGGCTATTAGATACAAAGTCTGGCTTAATTGAGATTATCAATTCCGGACAACCCGCGCCTCTTTGTTTTAATAATAATGAAGTGATATCGCTAGAGCCGACAAGTGCCAATGAGTCTGACTTGGGCCTTAGAGAAAATATTAAAATGAATACCGTATTAAAACCAGGGGGGTCTCTGGCTCTCTACACAGATGGTTTTCTAGAATTGTTCAGCCAGCCTGAGCAGCAAGGTCTTAAAGAGCGTTTTTTGAGGGCTGCTAAAGCATTTAAGGGAGACTCAAGGGCAATACTTATAAATCTTTTAGGTGCATTAAAGATTTTAAAGGATAATGAATTAAATATAAAACAGATTAGTGATGATATAACTATAATGGTTATAACTCGCACAAGGGATAGTCGATAATGGCCACAATATATAAGCGAATTGTTGTACGTCGAAAAGACAAGGAGCGGATCCCTGAGACTCACGATGCTATTTATAATATTACAGATGAAATATTCAATAATTTTATGGGGACAGAAAAACTATCTCATAAATCGGCACTTGATTCACCATTTTATGTTAATGAGATTGCAGATAATTTTTTGAAGCACGACAGTCAGTTTTTTTCTGCCGATATTGATATTTGGTTAGAAGAAAATTTAAATGTAACAATACAGATTTCACATGATGGTATTGATTTTGATCCAATCGAAATAAGCAGTAAATGTCCAAGAATACGAGCTGCTGCAGAGCGATTAACGGTTTCTTCGCAAACAATATTAATTGGCGCCAAAGAAACAAAAAAAATAACAATCAAATATAACCTTAACGGTCAGAGCACTTTATGAAAATATTTACAGTTGAAATTGATGAATCGAAAGAATTTGTTTATAGACTAATTATTAGTGGGCAATTAAGGCGTGGAACGCAACTAAGTGGGCTTGATTGGAAGCAATATCTCGTAAACGCAAAAGCTCTTTCACGGACAAAGAGAATAGTATTTGATCTAACTAATTTAACTTACTGGGACACTGGCGGAATGCTGGAGCTTGTTACTGCAGTAGTTGACATTAATCGAGCTTCAGTGGATGGCCGCAGGGCTGGAATTGTATCTCCTCTAGATTCACACTTAATGGTAATGGCAGACCTTCTGAATTTTGCAAAAACAAAATATCGTGATCCATCAATTACCGAACAAGTGCTGCCGATTAAGCCAGATTTTAAATCTCTTTTAGATTTTCTAGAATCCTAAGTGATTAGGGATTCTTCTCCAGGCACTTAAAAAACTATAGGAAGCGGTAGCAAGGTCGGAAAATCTAGTAGGTAACAAACTCTAACGTTTGTAATACTTGTGAAACTTGTAATACCCAGACACTACAAAAGTCTTCAAATTGGGTTATATTCGATGTAATTGGGTGATATTGGGAGCCAGAGCTCAAGAAGCTCCTCTTAAGCATGTTATTGTTTTTATTTACTTATTTCTGAAAATACAAAACTGCTCAGTTGATAGTCGATTTTGGTAGGCGCGATGGCATATTCATCGAACAAGGGCCGACCTTACTAAGAATCTACAAAATCCCTTGGAAAAAGAAAAAATAATTCGTAACCCCAGAGCTGGCGTGATGGGGTTGCGGGAAAAGGAACGTTTATGTTCGTTATATATGATTACAGCTTAAAAATATTTTTATTTTTCTGGCTTGGCGTTTTCGGAGTTGGCTTCGTGGATATGGCGTTAAAGCTCCATGATCAGACGGCTGCGGCCTATAAACGCGGGCCTATTAGTGCAAGCACCTTTGCTCGATTTCATAAAACGGAGCCGGGCAATTTCGTGGATCGGAGCCACCGGAGCGCCAGCGACGTGACTTTTAATTGAGCATTTTCTCCTGTTCAAGTTTTTTTCCTACTGGAAGTGGCTTTTGTAATTTTTCCCGATAGTTTCCGCCGTCCAAAATCAATCGCTGGCTTGGATGCTCAAGGCGACTCACAATAGCCTCTGCAATGACAGGATCTTCAAACAACTTCAGCCAACCTTTCGGATCTACCTGCGACGTTACAACCACCGAACCCTTGCGGTGACGGTCTTCCAAAATATCGACCAAAATATTGGCTTCATCGTGCGTGTAATTTCTTAAGCCAAAATCATCCAACACGATGACTTGTGATTGCGTCAGCCGCTTCACAAAACTAAGATATTTGCCAGCAGCTTTTGCCGCCATCACTTCTTCAAACAAAAAATTCACAGGCAAAAACAATGTGGATACATTTTCAGCGCAAAGCCTACGGCCAATGGCGATCGCTAAATGTGTTTTGCCAGCACCGGTTTTTCCAAGCAGCAAAAGATTTTCTTGTGATTGATAAAAACTGATCGCAGCTAAATCTCGAAGCTTTGCCTTGGTAAATCCGCGATCAAAGGTCTGATCCCAGTCCTCCAGGTCGGCAAAACTTCTAAACTTCGCCTTCGTCGTCAGTCGTTTAGCCGCTGCATTTTTTCTCTGCTTGATCTCATCTTCCAAAATCAATCGCAAAAACTCCAGATGATTCAACGACTGTGCACTTGCTTGCTCAGCCCTTTTCTCAAAACCACCATGCACTCCAAAAAGCCGCAAACTGTGCGACAATTGCTTTAACTGATCATTCATCATGATTCATTTCCTCCATTTTTAATTGGTTGTGTAAAAACATCGACTCGGCCTCCCGGATCGGAGCAGATCCGACAAGCTTTGGTCGATTGCCAAATTTATCAAAATATTCAGCCGCAGATTGGACATAACTGTAGTGCGGTTTATTAAAAGTCATTGCCATTTTTGTTCCGTGCTCGAGACCCTCGCGGCTCACCCGACCTGACTGGTACAGACGCAAAATCCCTTGAGCGCGGCGTAAGTATCTCAGTGGATATGCAATATCTAAAAGACTGCTGATGAGAGTTTCGGTTTGCGGCCCGATCTTAGCCGCTTCACGCCTAGCGACTTGAACAGAGAACTGCGTCAGTGCAACTTTCTCAGCTGGATAATGTTTTTCATCCGTTGAGTGATTTTCCTTTCCAAAGAGTCTCACGTGAACACAC
>JAYWEU010000173.1:0-1690 GCA_043779385.1 Pseudobdellovibrionaceae bacterium | reverse complement strand
CTTCGACGGATGGGCCCATTGCATTTATGCATCGACCAACAGGAATGGTGAATCCTGATGCTCCGCTAGGTCATCATATTGGACAAGACGTCGGGCATATTTCTAGCACTGTCCTTGGCGCCGCTTTAAGATTAGGCGGCACGACGACCGAGGTCTCGACTTTTCACGGCACTGAACCAGAGCCGACGAAGGTTGATCTTCCCTTAGGATCTTTGAACTCTTATGCCCTTCGCCTGACTCAAGAGTTAAGTCCTACTATTTTTGTCATGGCCTCTGCCGCTTATGTTAAAAACCCTGAACTTCATGACACTGATTTAGATCACCTTTGGCGGTACTCTTCGTCAGTTTACAGTGATTATAAAATGGAAAATGGCTGGCGAGTACACAACGCTTTTATTTGGGGTTTAATTAATAATTATGACAGGGCGTCGGCGCTGAATTCTTTTGCGGAAGAGTTCTGGTTTCAAAAAGATGTTAAAAATATTTGGAGCCGGATCGAAGTCCTGCAACGGACTCCGAGCGAACTTCAAATCAACTTGCCTGATCCGAATGACCCACGCTGGGTGGCGGCGGCAACGCTGGGTTATACTCATCAATTTGCACACTTTGAGTTTGGTGAACTGGGTGCAGGGGCCTCTGTAACAAAGGATTTTTTGTCTGCAAGCTTCCAAAATGCCTATGGCGTTGATCCAGTCACGGCAAAGATTTTCTTGCAGTTCGGCGCCATGAAAATGACTGACTTTTAACCAGCCCGTGAGGACGGTTTTTCCCTACCAAGATCAAAGTCCCTGGCGCTTGGTTTAGTCTGTCATTTTCAAGTGAATACCCATTCAAATTTTTCACCAAGACATGTACAGTGAAGAGGGAATTCTATCCATTTTTTATAGAAAGAGACCTTATGAAATCGAACCTCATCAGTCATTTATTTTTTGCATTTCTGACGGCACTCTTTTTTAGCTGCGGCGAAAAAATCAGCGCGGTCGGCGAATCTTCACCGGCAAGCCTTCGCATTCCTATGAATGCTGATGCCTCACTGAATGTAAAACAGGACCTTTCGATTTCGGGCGGTCATCATCACGAGATCGATTTGCGAATTTTAAAAATCGAGTTTCAAAAGTCTGGCGGTTCTTGGCAAAAGGCTTCAATTCATCAGGAGGATGGCTCTTTTGAAATTCCTCATGCGGATGGCATTTCTGGATTTCGTCTGACTTTTGATGAAAATAAAACTCATGTCACTGATCCTCATGGGCACTCTTGCCGTTTAGGATCAAAGAATACAGTTCTGCCCGTCAATCCACCTTTGCCTTCGAAAATTACACATGCTCGCTTGAAAATTGCAGTTGATCTTGCGAAATCGAGTTTCAAGTATCCTACTCACGGCGGTTGTGTTTTTTATCCTTCGGTTCGAGCTTTATTAACTTGGAGAGAATTGAATTGTTCCAATGAAGATTCTGATGAGGATGAAGATGAAGGCCCTGGCCATCATCACCATGAGGACTGGAAAAATGACTGGAAAGAGTTTTGGAAGCACATTTTTGATCACGACGATGAAGATGAAGACGATGGCCACAATAAGTGCGTGCACCACTCCGAGTTAACTCCAGCGCCAACTCCAGCGCCAACTCCAGCGCCAACTCCAGCGCCAACTCCAGCGCCAACTCCAGCGCCAACTCCAGCGCCAACTCCAGCG
>JAYWEU010000172.1:0-1692 GCA_043779385.1 Pseudobdellovibrionaceae bacterium | reverse complement strand
GAACCGATCATAGTTTCCGCAAATTTAGCTAAAGACATAAACACTCCTAGTGAAATTAAGTACTATATTGTTTATAGTGTGTATCTTGGAGTGACCCCCGATTTTCTGGACACGGTTAAAGGTTCACGGACTCTTTGTACTCGATCGGACTTCGCATGCCAAGTGCTGAGTGCGGAGCGACGTAATTATAATCCGCAAACCATGCTGGTAAAAGTTTAAGAACAGTGGCCGCATCGAAGCAGTCGGCTTGGTAAACGTAATCTCGCTTGATTGTTTTTACGAACGCTTCGGCCATACCATTGCTCTCTGGACTGTAAGCCCGAGTGTAACAGCACTGCAAGTTCAAGTGCTTCGACAGAGCCTTCACCGACTTCGCTCGGTAAATAGATCCACGATCGGATAACCACTGGATTTCGCGCGTAGCGCGAAGACTTTCGCCGAAGCGCTTTTCAACAGCAGCAACCATCAGCTCTTCGATGTCATCAGCGATCAGTGGTTCTATTCTCGCAACAAAAGCAAAAGCTTCGCGATCACAGCAGTCCAATGCAAAAGCGACGAACACTTTGTCGCCGTTAAAACATCGGATCTCCATTCCGTCAGAACACCAACGTAGATTCGGGAACAGCGTCATTACTTTGCCGGTGTGCTCACGCTTTTGCAGCGGCATTGCTTGCGCAAGCGTGAGCCCATTCATCTGCATCACTCGCTGAACTCGCTTGCGATTGATTGTGCTTCGACCCTCGCTTGTGCGTAGACGATTAACCATCGTGGTGACACGGCGGTAGCCGTAGCTTGCGCGGATCGCAATGATGCTTTTAATTTCTTCTAAAATAATTGGATCTTCTGATTTTTGATAATAGCAAGCCATTCCAGGTTCCTCCTCGTGAACTGGTTCGTAGTAAAGAGAACTTCTGCTGACGTTAAAAACATCAGCGATCAGTTTTATCTCATACCGTTTATTTTTTTTGATTTCTTGGGCGACTCGAGTGCTTTTAAGATCGCTTTTTTTTGGGCGAAGTCTAAGCCTTCTTTCAAAATATCATTCCTGATCGAAAGATCTCCGACCTTGGCCATGAGATTTTTATTCTCTGACTTTAGCCGATCATTTTCTTCAACGAGTTTTTTGATGGCTTCAGGATCAATTTCTGACTGGTTTTTTTTCTGATTCATATTTCGCTTCCACCCATACAAAGTGATAGCATGAATACCATATTTCCTGGCAAGCACCGGGATCGAAATTCCCGTCGAAAAGTGCTCTTTGACGATTAACTGCTTCCTTACGTGTGTAAAATGTTTCCGCTTACTGGCCGTAACTTCCATAATGACTCCCTGGGGTTGGGTGTCCAAATCAAATCGGGGTCAGGAACAATATTTTGAAAGAAAGATGTCGGCCGTTCTTGAAAATCTTGTGGCAAAACCATCCCATGTTTCTAGTTCTTGGTCTGACAAATCGATAGGGTTGGTGCTGAGCTTTAAAACGCGCGCGTGTGTGTATTCAAAATACTTAAGTGATTTAACAATTCTTGTATAATAATAGCCGGTTAAATCTTTGGGAGTATCAATCATCAGACTGAAAATCCCGCAAAATAATATTTTTGTCACCGGAGAATTAAAAATTTGCTATTTTAAGGAGCAATTGGCGTTCCCAATTTCACGAATTTAGAACTGCGCTTACGGACCTGCGTTCCGGTA
>JAYWEU010000171.1:0-12295 GCA_043779385.1 Pseudobdellovibrionaceae bacterium | reverse complement strand
TACAAAGAAGCTTCAGGATCCTACCTGACAGTGAATAAAGCAGATCCTTTGTGGCTACAAGCCATGGTTGAACAAGCCTGGACTCAGATTCTACAAGGCGATTATGTCGGAGCTGCTGGCAATATGTTCACATTGCATACGGATTTCTTTAAGAACGCATTTGCTCCTGAATCTTACGTCGTAAGAACCGTTGGATACTTAAATCTGTGTCAGTTCGGGGATGGACTGCAGGTTTTAGGAAACCTTCATAAAAAATATGATCCGGCCAAAGAAAAATTAGAAAAGTATAAAGGCGCGCACAAAGAATCCTCTGACTATTACGAAACAGTCAAAGGCTGGTTTAAAAATACAGACCTGAAAGAGGTCGATGGCTTGCCTCGGACATTTATTGTCGAGCTGGCCCGTCATCCTTCTTTTATGAAAATACAGACTCAGATTAATAATTTCGAAGATGAAATCGAAGGTTTTAATAAAGCCACTCTGACGATCATTCAACGTGAAAAAACACTGATTAAAAAACAGTCTGAAGCCAAAGAAGAAATCGCTAAACTTCAAAAGCTAAAATCGGGAGAAAAAGGCAATCAGGCTCAGATCAATCTCGATACAGCTTTTCAAGAAAAGCGTTTAGCGGCTTACAAGATTCAATATCAATTAACGAACCGAGCTCGAACATTAATCAAAGAGCTGCGCGAAAAAGCGTTGGTTCGAGCTGAAAAAGAAAAAGTGATCCTACGAGCCCAAGCCGGCCAAGCTTTAAAACAGCGCTTTGAAGGTTTAGTGGCCGACCTTAAACGGGTTCTTGATCAAAACGATGTGCTTCAGTATGAACTGTATTCGGGCGCCGGCGAACACATCAGGTATCAAATGGCTGGCGGCGATACAAAAGATAAAGACAACGCCGACAAAAAACCTGACGATAAAAAAGTATCATGGAAATTTAAGGGCGAAATCTGGGAAGACGAAGTCGGACACTTTCGCTCGTCGTTAGAAAACGTCTGTCCAAAAGAAGACGGCGCCGTAGCTGCGAAGTAATTTAAATATTTATCATTTCATTTTTCTATAAGGAGCATTTATGAAAAACATTTTAATTTTTGCTTTAACTCTGACACTTCCCATGGCCGTCCAAGCGAAGGTCAGCTCGCAACAGCAAATGGATAAAGTGAAGTCAAATCTGGATAATTCCAAAGCCAATCTGACAGATTATAAAAATAATCTTGAGACCGTCGATAAAAATATCAAAGAGGTCGTCAAAGCTCGCGCCCAAGTTGAAGAACAAAAAAAACTAGTCGGCGCTCAATTAAAAGATAACCGCGACGCCAATAAAAAATTAGACCAACAAGATAAAGAGCTGAATGCTTTGATTTCGGATGAAAAAAACAAAACAGCCACTGAAGAAAAGCGCGTCAAAGAATTAGAAGACATGGTCGCAAAAATAAAAGATAATCAGAAAAAACGCGAAGCTAATGTGCAAAACTATCAAACTCAGCTGACCCAGCTGCAAGAAGAAAAAAAGACCTGGAGCCAGCGAGAAACACAGATAAAAGAGCAAGACACCCAAGTCAGCAAACAATTGGGATCACTGACCGCCCAAGAAAAAGACTGGCGCAACAAGAAAAAAGGTTACGAGGGCGAAATCGGCCGCTGGACTAAGGAAGTCGATAAGCAACAAAAGCTGGTCGAACAATACAGCTCCTTATCAGAAGTTAAAGATTAATTTTATTTTCCCCACTGACAATAATGATCAAAACGCGGGTCTTTGGCCAGGGCCAGATACGCGGAACATTCTTTAGTGCGATTATTTTGCAAAGCCGAGGCCGAAAAAATTCTGTACAAGGCCGACGAGTGAGAATCATTTTTAGAAGGATTGTTCAAAGTTAATAAGCCCCGATCCTCTTTTGGTTGAACAAGACCGCAGCCCAAATTTTTTGTTTCAAGGCCATTAATTTTTCCGCCCAAACGCCGCATAATTTCACCTGAAAATAAATCCGCAAAATCTTCCGTCAAATACTGCGAACCACCTTGCTTACCCATCAAACAAATATTTTCTGATAAGATGGTTCCGGGCCATTTATTTTGTATCGCGTGACCGATTTCGTGGGCGATGATAGCGGCTCCCACCTCTGGATGAACAATGGTCGGCCAACTGAGTTGAATGGAATTGTCAAGGCGAAGCAAAGCATCATCTAAAAACGGCGGTGTCGATTGATGGCAAAAGCTAGAAACACTTTCAAAAAGCTCTGACATTGAATCTCCTAACATCATGATCATGGCTGTCGCTTGAACAGATGGATCCGATAAATCAAGAGCGCTTTCCGCTTTAATTCTTTTTTCCGTTTCATGGGTGGCTAGATTTAAATAAGCAACCCAATCAGGCATCACTTGCTCTTGCGCCGTTGGGACATTGACTTCAAAATCAAAATTCCCAGCTAGCGACGTCTGAGTTTTCTCTTCAATCATCTGCTGAGCTGTGGCTTCGATATTTTTTAAAACTCCTTTAAAAGTCTGGATCTGATTTTGGGTCGGCAGCGCCGCATAGGCATAACTCAAGTAGGTTGAACACTCAGAGACGCCCGTTTGCAGAATATTTTTAATTGTTTTAGGGTTTTTGACAGCCGTTGCTTTTTTAGAGACCTGATAGGTCAGATACACTTTTTGCATCATCTCATCAAAATTAAATGGCAAGCTTTGAAACTCTGACTGAATAGACGGCTGAAAAAGAACAGAATAAATATTCCTTGACGTGGTCAGACCCTGCATGTGACTCAGTTCCGCTTCTGAAAGCACGCTTCCCGCCAAAGCCCTGTTCAGCACAAGATCGACTTCAGAAAACACCTTAAAACCAGAGAGAGTTTGACCCAGAACTTGAAAAGTTTTTAAGATTTCCTGAGCCTCAAGCTTTTCTGATTCAATCAATGATTTCTGTGGATAAAGGTACTTTAGAAGTTGTCGGTAACTGAGGCCAACAGTGAATATGTTTTGACCGGTGAAAAAAGAAATTAAATCTTTCAAGGAACTGATCGCAGAAATCTCTGCGTCCGTCAGTTTTTCAGGCAAGGCTTTCAGCTTTTCGCGGTCAAAAACCAGCTTTCCCTCTTTATCAGCAACCAGTGTAGGGAAATAAGTCGACAATTTCTGCATGTAATACATCGATAATAAGAGCCCCTTGGCGGGACCTTCAAGGTTCGCTAATTTCATTTTCGAAAGCTTTTCATAAATCCCATGGGACACGACAGCTTGGTGAATAGCCCGACCCATCATCAGCTCAATGGGTCGTTTTAAGGTTTTATCTGTCAGGACCTGGGTGGCCAACTGAGTTTGGAGCGACAGTTCAAAAGGATGTTGGAAAAGGTAATCTTTGCCACAAGTGCTGACAAAACAACTTCGAGTCGCCTCATTCAATGAATTCTCAGCCGCTCTTCCAGGCACTGAATTAAAAAGTAAGATAGCACCTAAAAGAAGTCCCAAAGACAATTTAAAAAATGACATACAAAGTTCCTCGAAGCCCTAACAGAAGCAAAAGAAGCGCCACTGCTAATCTTAAGTTATGATTTAAATTTGCTAGTTAAGCTATTGAATACAGGACATTTCTAGGTCTAGTCAAAGCAAGGCCAGCGTCTATCAGATGAGCAGCTTTTGAAGAATTTGCGCAAACTCTCTTCCTGTGGCGACCTGTCTTTAAAGGAGCATCCTATTTTTTTTCACTGTCAGAAATTCGTATTAGACTTGCAAGGCTAACAATTTTTTCAGCAATTAAATAGTTCATTCGCGCGCTCTTAAGCATGTCCCCGGATTCTAATGTCATCAAGGTTGAAATCCCTTCGTCGGTGGCTAGGTAAGAAGTCATGGTCCCATCGGCAAGTTCACTAGAGTGAGTCGCTAACATAATGAGGCCTCCCGCCGAGGCTGCAAAGACAGAGTAAATTCTGATTGTAAAATAATCCCAAGTGCTACCTGCCGTTATCATTTGATGTGCTATAGAGATCAAAAATGCTGAAGTTCCCAAAACAACAAGCCCCTCGCCAGCTTTATTGACGTAGGAACTCATAATTTTTTTGTTTACTTTTTTTGATTTTAGAAAATTAAAATCTTCAATGACTTGTTGTGGAGAGCAATAAGCTTTTTCACCGCAACGAAGACTCTCTATCTCGGAATTTCCTGCGTAGGAATAAGATGTTGTCGCAAAAACAATAAGACTTAAAGTTATCTTTAAAAATTTCATTTGATGGCTCCGTCTTTTTTCTTTTCTATGGTTGATATAAGGCTGTAACGTATCAGATCGCGAATTTTTTTTCGTCTGTTATTATTCTGACAGTCTGTAAGTTTTAGCTGTCGAACTTCTTTACACCTTGTGCTGATTAATTTGTCGGGCTTAGCGGCTTGTCTATTTGCGACGGCGAAAGATCTTCTTATAGACCCGCTCAACAGTGGCCGTATTCTCTTCAAGGCGCATGAATGTGCTGATTCCAAGGTAGACAATCGCCGCCAGGATCAACGCAAAACCTAAACTGAACAGATGGCCTAAAAAGTTTTCGGGCATCAGTCTCCGCCAAAATGGATACAATAACAGAGTCCCCGCCATGCAAAATCCCGGGACAAGAAACTTTAAGGTTTGAACCCCCAAATGAGCCCATTGGAAGCTTGTAATAACGCGACTGTACAAACCCAACAGCAAAAGAAAATTCAGGCCGCTGCTGACGAAAGCTGAAAAATTAAGTCCGCTCAGACCATAGTTTCGCATCAAAATAGGCGCGATGATCACGTGAACGATCAGTGAAAATCCCGATACCAGAGCTGGAAACCAAGTGTTTTTAACCGCATAATAAGCCGGCGCTAGAACTCGAACACAGCTGGTGGGAACTAGAATCAAACTATAAATTTGGACAACGGTCGCTGTCGCTAAAGTGTCCTCTGAACTGAAAAGCCCGCGCTGAAATAAAAGTTCGACGATGGGCCGGGCTAAAAAGTACAAACCCAAAGCCGAAGGAATCGCTACAAATAAATTGAGCCGTAAATAAAAATGCGTGGTCTCAGACATCCGGCTGGCCTCTTTCCGACTCCACATGGCTGCTAAGGTCGGCAGCAAGGCCGTGCCAAGGCTGACCGACACTAAAGACAGCGGCAGCTCCAGCAATCGATCGGCCCAATAAATGTAAGAAATCGCTCCCTCACCCAGATGACTGGCAAAGCGCATATTCACTAAAGTCGTTATTTGCATCAAACCCAGGCCGATAAAGCCGCCGGCCATACTTTTAAAAATCCGGTAAATATCTGGATTTCTCCACTGAAAACTAAAACTTGGAAAATAGCCTTTTGAAATCAGCGACGGCACTAAAACTAATGTCTGCAGCAGGCCCCCGACAAGCACGCCCCAGGCAAGGCCGTCCCCTTCCACCGAAAAAAATCGGTTCGGAAGTAACGTTGACACAATCATAGCCACATTAAAAAAAGTCGGTGCCATCGCAGCTAAAGCATATTTTCCAAGGGCATTTAAGATCCCCATAAAAAAGGCATAGGTGCTCATTAAAAATATAAAACCAAACATAATGCGAGCAAAGCGCACGGTCAGCGCCATCTTTCCCGCGACCTCTAAATATTTTGGATCCAAAAGCAGATTCAAAACAGGCTCGGCAAAAATAATTCCTAAAACGGTCAGGATCGATAAAGCTACAAGCAGTAAAGTATAGAAACTATTAACCAGATTTTTGGCACGGACACTCGCTTCACCATTTTGCTCAGGATCCGCCAGCCTGGCTTCGACAAAAACAGGGATAAAACTGACTGACAGGGACCCTTCGCCTAAAAGCCTGCGAAAGAGGTTGGGCAGCCGAAAAGCCGCGGTCCATGCATCGGTCACCGTACGGCCAAAAAAAGCGGCAAAAGCCATCTCCCTTACCAAGCCCAAAACTCGGCTGGTCAGGGTGCCAAAAGCCATGCTGGCGGCGTAAAGGACGACTTTGGCTCTTTCTTCATCATGAGGTTTGATGGAATTAAGGTCAGGTTTAATAGGATCTGAAGCCAGGGGACCCTCCGATGGGACTCTGATTGAAACCACGTCGGCCGCCTCTTGCAATGAGAGACACCCTATGTTAGACCATGATTCCTTTAATGAATTTACTGTGGAGGTATGTCCTTGGCAAACCATAAGTCATCTGAAAAACGAGCTCGTCAAACCATCAAAAAAACAGCCGTGAACTCGCAACGCAAAAGCAAAGTGAAAACTTTCGAAAAAAACCTGTTGAAAGCCTTATCTGAAAAGAACATCAAAGCTTTGCCTGATTTATTAAAAGGTTTTTCTGGCGAAATCATGAAAGCCGCTCAACACGGTCTTTTCAAAAAAGAAACGGCTTCTCGAAAAATTGGCCGAATTTCTAAAAGAATCGCTGCCGCACTATCCACTAAATAGGTCTACCAAATAATTCTATCCGACCTCAGTTCGACGGGTTTTTAAAAAAGCTCGTCGTCAGAAGATCGTGACGATACAAAAGCGCGGATCTGACGTTTATGGGTGAACTGAATTGATTCAAACGAAAGGCCGTGATTAAACCGGCCGTCTTGCATCTTGCTGGATCGAACGATCGAGCGAAGACTGACAAAATCTCCGCCTGGGATTTGAAAAGTTAAAACAATATGATTTCCCTCGGGAAAAGCCACATCGCCAAAAATCGATAGGCCGCCTTCACCAATTTCGCCAGCTTTAAACATTTCGTACTTTCCACTTAAAAGCACGCCCACCATGCGCGAAAATGCACGACGTGGAAACTTACGACGAAAAACAGCTTTGTCCTGTTCGGCTGAACCTACCATGCCTTATAGATCGGATTTTTTGCTTAAAAACCTAAGCGAAACCACTTCCAAGACCTAAGTCAGAGACGCTTGCCGGCAGCCCTTCAGAATTAAATTCTCAAGCCAAATATGGGACGACAGTGGCGATGATTTTAAGGCCTTATCGGTGTCATCCAGAAGCATCAACATATCCTCTAATCGCGGAATCGACCAAGTCTTACCTTGCTCGATATATTCGTTCAGAAAATAAGGCGCGACTTGCACCGTTTGCGCAAGCTTTGCGCCAAAAAGACCTTGCTCTTGCCCGCGCTTCACTTTGATCAGCAACCGCACATGACGGCTGATCATGGCGATAATTCCCATTTCATTCTGTCCTTGATCCAAAAGGTGAACCAATAATTCTAAAGATTTGACGCGGTTATTTTCACCAATTGAACGGGTCAGATCAAAAACACTTTCTTCGCGAACATGGCTGACCACTTGAGAGACATCAGACACTTCAACACGCTTGCGATCACCCATAAAGTCTTTTAATTTTCGCACTTCAGAATCAATTTCTTGCAAATGCGAACCGACCAGCTTGTGAAGAAGGTGAATGGATTCTTCGCTGATTTCAATTTGATGAAGACCTGCAATATAGTTAATCCAAGTTGGGATCTGATTTTCATAAGGCCGTTTAAATTCAACACTGCGAGCTTTATCTAAAAGCAATCGCACACTTTTTTTTCGGCGATCAATTTTTGAAGCGGTTAAAACAAAAACGGTGCTGTCGACAGGATTTTCAAATAAGGGCTCTAGGACCGTCCACTCTTTGTCTGTTAAATCTTGGGCTTCTTTAACAATCACCAATCTTTGGGGCGCCATCATGGCTAACATTTCGACGCTATCTTTGATCACAGAAACTTCGCTGTCCGCGGCATAATAAATATTTAAATTAAAATCCGCTGTGGACTCATTGACGACAGTCGACTTCAGACGATCGACACTTTGATTCAATAAATAAGGCTCATCGCCAAAAAGAAAGTACAAAGGGGCGCAGTGTCCTTCATCGACTTCTTTGTAGAATTGCTGAGCTTCAATGGTCGGCATTAAAAACTCTCCGTCATACGGTTGTGAGCTTCGACCATTAAATCTTTTGCAAGGCTCTCTATATTTCGCCGTCGCGCTGATTGATTGTACAATGGATCGACAGAATTAAGTCCCGCAATCGTCACTTTCGGCGCTTCATAAGTTCGTTCGCCATCGAAACGCCCCGACCAAATTTCGATATTATCAGAGCGTCTTAAAACTCGCACTCGGGTGGTCAGCAAAATTGTATAATCGGTTGCGATCACGGCCCCTTGGGGAAGATAAGGAACGGCATCATCGCCAGAAATTCGCTTCGCCCCCGGCAGGTAATGCACATCTAAGATTTCACCTTCAATGCGAACTTCCGACAGTTCATCATCAACAACATGGGCGACCCGACTGCGTTGAAACTCTTGCAGCAAGGCATTGGTGAAAGAAACTTCGATGCCTGTTTCATAGGATTTATTTTTAAAAACCGGAATAGAAACGCTTTTATAGCCCCCAGGAACAGAGCGCGTGCCCGTTCCCCAACGATAGGCGCAGGAACTGCTTGATAAAAGCAAGATTAGACTAAAAATCGGCAGGAACCTGATGGACATGACTCTGATAGTTGAGTATAAATTGAGTCGGATTTCAAGAAAGAATTCCCTATGTCACAAGATCTGTCATCACAGCTACCTTCCGATTACAGTCTGCTTGCACCAGGCCCGGTCAATCTACACCCTGAAGTTCGGCGCATCTTAAGTTTGCCGATGATTCACCACCGCACCCCTGAATTTGACCAGATTCTGAAAAGAGTCCTGCAAGATCTAAAATTTATTTTTCAAACTAAAAATTCAGTCTTTATTCACCCAGGCACGGGCTCCGGCGGCATGGAATCGTTGCTGGTGAATACATTATCCCCAGGCGATCACGTCCTTGCAATCGTGTCTGGCAAGTTTGGCGAACGTTGGGCTGAAATGGCGCAAGTTTTCGGCGCTAAAGTTCAGATTTTAAATGTGAATTGGGGGCAAGCGGTCGACCCTGAAAAAGTGCAAGATCATTTAGCAAAAAATCCTCACACAAATTTAGTTCTGTGCCAAGCCTGCGAAACCAGCACTGGTGTTGTTCATCCCATTCAAGCTTTAGGGAAAATTATTTCGAAATTTTCCAACACTTTATTTTTGGTCGATGGGATCACCGCCGTTGGGGCTTTTCCGGTGCCGATGGATGAATGGCAGATTGATGGTCTTGTGGCGGGCTCGCAAAAAGCGTTTATGCTGCCCACCGGATTAAGCTTTGTCAGCTTTTCAGAAAAAGCTTGGAAGGTGATCAATGCTTCCCAGACACCAAAATATTATTTTGATATCCGCCGTGAAAAAGCCGCTAACAACAAAGGCGAAACTTTTTTCAGTTCACCGGTTCCCTTGATTCGAGCTTTAGATTTTATTTTATCGGACATTAAAAAAGCAGGTCTCGAATCCCTTTATCACAGCATCCATCGTCGGGCTGAGATGGTTCGATTATTTGCTGTGCGCTTGGGTTTTGAACTTTATGCGAAAGCCCCCAGCGATTCAGTGACGTCTTTAAAAGTGCCAGGCAGTCTAGATTCACAAAAAATGCGTCAGTATTTGGAAGATCATCACCGAATCACAATTATGGGCGGTCAAGATCAGGCCAAAGGAAAAATTTTGCGCATTGGCCACATGGGCTTTATTCAAGATTCCGAAATGCTAAAACTTTTTGAAAGTCTGGGTCAGATGCTGATGCATTTTGATGCAAGCCTTTTACCCCAAACTGAACTTGATAAAATCTTAGATGAAATTAAAAGTTGGCAGAAGGCTCATCCATGATGAAGAAAAAAATTCTGATCGCCGATCGCTTTTCCCAAGAAAGTTTTCTTTATTTACAAAGCCAACCTTGGGCCGACGTCGTGCGCGCTGATTCGCCCAGCCATTTGCCCATGGAACACGTGATTTCTTGTCATGCGCTTTTGATTCGCAGTCGCACGATCATTGATGAAAAATTCTTGGCCAAAGCTCGTAATTTACAAGTCATTATCACGGGCACCAGTGGCTTTGATCACATTGACCTGGAAGCCACGCAAAAATGGGGCATCACAGTCATGCACACGCCAGCAGCCAATATCGAAAGTGCCGCGCAACTGACTTGGAGTTTAGTGCTGGCTTGTTCGGTGCAATTATTAAAAGCCCATCGCATGGTCAAATCCGGCGAATGGGATCGACATCAGCTGCCCGCCTTCGAATTATGTCAAGGTCACTACGGTGTTGTGGGCCTGGGTCGCATTGGCAAGCGCGTCGCCCAGATTGCCCAAGCCTTCGGCATGCAAGTCATGGCTTTTGATCCCTATGTCGATGACGAAGTCTTCAGCCAAATGAAAATTGAACGTGTCGGCTATGAGGAAATTTTAAAAAAGAGCGACGTCTTAAGCTTCCATGTGCCAAAAACTTTAGAAACCGAGCGCATGCTGACAAGGTCGCATTTTGATTTTCTGAATCCAAAATTGATTTTAGTGAACACCTCTCGTGGCACCGTCATTCACGAAGGGGATCTTTGCGAAGCCATTGAAAAAAATCATTTAAAAGCTGTCGGCCTGGATGTTTACGAAAAAGAGCCTCTGTCACGACACTCAAAACTTTTGCAGTATCCTAATGTGGTTCTGACTCCACATATTGGCGCCAACACCGAAGAGGCCTTCTATAAGGCGTCTAAAGTGGCCGCCACGAAGCTGGTGCAGTTTTTTGCAGATGGTGGCACCTCAGACACGCTGCCGCCCAGAGTTCCATGGTACGGCGCTACACCTTTTAAGTCCGACTGACTGGTGAGCAGCGTTGTGAGCAGCATTGATTGACGCTCAGTTTTAAATCTGGAAAATTTGTTCTGTGAAATAGTTGTCATACAGGGAGTTCAAAAATGGCAGGAATCGTAGTGGTGGGAGCGCAATGGGGCGACGAAGGCAAAGGCAAACTGGTCGATGTTTTTGCTCAAAATGCCGACATGGTCGTTCGCTTTCAAGGCGGCAACAACGCCGGACACACGCTGGTGGTCAATGGCCATAAAACAGTTCTTCATTTAATTCCATCGGGCATCTTGCATCCTGGAAAAATCTGTGTGATCGGTTCTGCCGTCGTTCTTGATGTCTTTGGCTTGGTCGAAGAGATCAGAAAATTAAAAACCGCTAGCCTGTTGCAGAATCCTTCACAGCTTGTGATCTCGGACCATTGCACGGTCTTAATGCCCTTCCATAAAACGTTAGATGCCGCCCGGGAAAAAGCTTTATCCGCAGGAAAAATCGGCACCACCGGAAAGGGCATCGGCCCCGCTTACGAAGACCGAGCTTCTCGGCGAGCTGTCCTGTTCGGCGATCTTTATGATCCCGGTACTTTGAAAGCAAAATTAGAACATTCTTTATCTGAAAAAAATGTGCTGTTAGAAAAAATGTACGGTGAAGAACCGATTGGCGTCGAAGGCTTACTGGCTCAGCTGATGAGCTTAGCTGAAGAGTTAGCACCTTATCGCTGCCGGGATACTTCGCTAGTGATCAGCAAATGCTTAAGCGCTAACAGAAAAGTTTTATTCGAAGGCGCCCAAGGCACGATGTTAGATATCCATCATGGCACCTATCCGTTTGTGACAAGCTCAAGCACCATTGCAGGCTCGGCTTGTATTGGCGCAGGCGTTGGCCCGACAGCGATTCAAAAAGTCATCGGCGTGTTTAAAGCGTACGTAACCCGCGTCGGCAGCGGCCCTTTTCCGACCGAACTTGATAATGCTGTCGGCGAAAAATTGCGCAAAGACGGCCACGAATTTGGCTCCACCACAGGGCGCGCTCGACGTTGCGGTTGGCTTGATTTAGTCGCCATGAATTATGCGATTCGCTTAAATGGGCTAACGAACTTAGCTTTGATGAAATTAGACATTCTGACCGGTCACGATAAAATCGGCGTTTGTACGGCTTACAAATTAAATGGGCAGATTATTAAAGACCTCCCCAACTCGCCTTACGAATTATCAAAAGTTGAGCCTGTGATTGAATACTTGCCGGGATGGAGCGAAGACATCAGCAAAATCACAAACTTAATGAACCTGCCAAAAGCCGCCGCCGACTTTATTAACTTCGTCGGTCGTCACTTAGGAGTGCCCATCGACGTCGTCAGCGTCGGTCCTGGCCGAGAACAAACCCTATGGGCAAAGCCACTTTTTAAGGATTAATTCCGGCTGACAACAGCTTTTAAGTCACTTTGCTTATTTGTCGGGCAAGCCTAAAAATTTATATTTTGATAACGTTATTTCCGTGTTGACTCGCCCCATGTTTTCTTGGAAATTAGCAAACTCTTACAAGCCAGTGGTTCGCTAGCTCAGCTGGTAGAGCACTTCACTTTTAATGAAGGGGTCGATGGTTCGAATCCATCGCGAGCCACCATTTACTGTTCCCATCGTCTAG
>JAYWEU010000170.1:0-4699 GCA_043779385.1 Pseudobdellovibrionaceae bacterium | reverse complement strand
AGCAGGACTTTCAACACCGCTAGTTTTATCGGTTCATACGATCGTTTCTTTCGACTTTGCCGTGGCTAGTCTGCCGGGTTGGCATACGACGATTTTCCCCCCGTACTTTGTGGCCGGAGCGATCTTTTCTGGTTTTGCCATGGTTGTGACGTTAATGACTTTAGTGCGTATCGGTTTTCCACAATTTAAAGACTACATCACGATTGATCATATGGAAGTGATGAATAAAATCATTATGACGACGGGTCTGATGGTTGGTTATGCCTACGCCTCAGAATTTTTTATGGCTTGGTATTCGGGCAATCAATACGAACGATACGTATTCGTGAATCGGGCCTTTGGACCTTACGGTTGGGCTTATTGGATCATGGTTTCATGTAATGTGATCATTCCGCAATTGTTCTGGGTCAAAAAGTTTCGTCGCAGTCTGACAGTCATGTTTGTGATTTCAATTTTTGTGAATATCGGAATGTGGTTTGAGCGCTTTGTGATCACAGTGACTTCACTGCATCGTGATTTCCTTCCATCGAACTGGGGAAATTACGCCTGGAGCTTTTTTGACGGCGCTGTTTTGTTCGGAAGCTTTGGATTGTTCTTAACTTTATTTATGCTTTACCTACGGGCTTTCCCAGCAGTTTCGATTGCTGAAGTGAAGACCGTATTAGATGTCGGCCGTGATCCAAAAGGTCATGGGCACGGCGCTAGCGGAGGTCACTGATGTTTCAAACAAGAATTGGCGGAATGGCCGGGATTTTCTTAGATGAACATCAAGTCGTCGAGGCCGCTCGTAAAGTTCGTGAAGCTGGTTTTACAAAGTTCGATGCGATTTCTCCCTATCCTTTGCATGGGATGGAAGAAGCCATTGGGATTAAGCGATCAGTGATTCCCTATATCTCCTTCGGTGCTGCCGCCGTTGGTTTAGCGGCCGGGCTTTGGTTGACATGGTGGACGTCTGTAGTTTCATGGCCGATCAATGTGGGTGGAAAGCCATTTTTTTCTTTGCCGGCTTTTATTCCAATTATGTTTGAATTGACGATTTTATTTTCGGCGCTGGCTTCAGTGTCAGCTTTAGTTTATTACTGCAAGCTGCCACAGTTTGATCCGCCGGTGATTGATCCTGATTTGACCTCGCATAAATTTGCAATTTTTATTCCCCTCAATGACACCGGCTACGACGAGTCCAAGATCTCTTCAATGCTAAGTTCTTTAGGTGCTGTTGAAGTGAAGAAAGTGGCGGAGTACTAAATGAAATTAGCAAAGTTACCTTTAATAGTATCATTTTTGGGATTGGCCGCCTGTTCAGAGCAGCATCCTGAACCTAATATTGAATTGATCCAAGATATGATGGAATCACCAGCCATTAAGGCGCAAGAGTATGATGAAAATTCTCCGAATCATTCTGGCATGAGATTGCCCGCGGAAAACACAGTCCCGCAAGGTTTTGTGCCTTACAAGTATGGCGTTGATGTCGAGCGCGCCAGCAAAGAAAATAAAAATCCAATCGCTGGTCAAAACAGCCAAGAAATTTTGATGACCGGACAAAAATTTTACGAGACCAATTGCATGGCCTGTCATGGGATGCAAGGGCAGGGCGGAATGAAAGACAACTCGATCGGTGAAAAGATGGCATTAAAGCCACCGAGTTTGCTGTCTGAAAAAATTCATGATTATAACGACGCTCGTATTTATCATATTATATCAAAGGGCCAGGGCGTGATGGGGCCTTATGAAAGTCATATCCCCCAGGCTTATCGCTGGCAGGTGGTGAATTATATTCGTCATCTTCAAAGTAACTCTGCAAAGACAGCAACGAAGTAGGAACTAAAATATGGTAAAAATTCAGGCAAAAGATCTGCAAGTTGGAAAGTTTCAAGCTTCAAATAATTTGAAAACCATTTCTTACGCGCTGGTGGCGATCGGACTTCTAACCATCGTTGTGGGATTGATGAAAAACCAAGAGCGTTTGTGGACGTCTTATTTAACAGCTTTCTTTTTCTTCTCAACCCTGGGTTTAGGCGGCTTATTTTTTACAGCTTTAAATCACATGGTGAAAGCCGGTTGGTCTGTGACGGTTCGCCGTTTTTCTGAAGGCATGAGCTCGTTTATTCCTGTGATGCTGATCGGAAGTTTGGTGTTGATTGCGGGGATTAAATTTTTATACCCTTGGGCTAATCCTGAGGAAGTGGCCAAAGATGCAGTCCTTGCTTCAAAAACGGCGTATTTGAATGTTCCATTTTTAATTGTTCGTATGCTTGTGTTCGGCGTCGGCTGTTTAGTGTTTAAACATTTTATTGTTGGTGGATCTTTAAAACAAGATCAGACGGGTGATGAGAATATCACTCATCGTAGTGTTGGGCTCTCGATTGCGTTTATTTTGTTTTTCTCAATTTTGTTTTCTCTTTTTAGCGTTGATTTGATCATGTCGCTTTTACCAACATGGTATTCAACAATTTTTGGAATTTATTGTTTTGCAGGACTTTTTCAAGCGTCGCTTGCGACTTTAGCTATCTTGGTCGTTTTATTCCGCAGGACAGGGCTGGTTAAAGGTTACATCACGCTAGAGCATCAGCATGACGTTGTGAAATTCACAAAGGGTTTCACAGTTTTTTGGGCTTACATTGCGTTTTCGCAATTTATGTTAATTTGGTACGCAAATATTCCTGAAGAGACCGAGTACTATTTAATGCGCGCCCAAAATGGTTGGATGGGTGTCTCCATGGCACTTTTGATTTTCAGATTTATTGTACCGTTTATTGCACTTTTGCCTCGAGGTAATAAGCGCGATGATAATTTGGTTCTGGGCGTTTGTGCTTTGATCTTGGTGATGCAGTATGTGGATATTTACTGGATGATTTATCCGAACTTCTACGAAGGCCAATTAACTTTTGGTTTCTGGGAGATCGGCATGATGGCCTTTTTTGGTGGCATCTTTATCATGCGCCTGACAGGATTTTTCACAAAAAATAATCTTGTCCCGATCCGCGATCCAAGGTTGCACGAAGCGCTGAATCATCACGTCACCTATTAATCTATTTTTTAAGACCCTTACAAAAAGTTGCTAATCCCGCTGATTTCAAAGTCAGCGGTTTAATTTCTTTTGTTTTTGAGTCCGCCGCTAAACAGGGCCCCTCACTCATTAAAGCTTCAACATTTTCACATTGCTTCAATGCTTTTTTGGTTCCCACACGGGTGTTTTTCTTAAGCAAAGCCACCTTTGCAGTTTTAAGATTTTTAAAAGCATCGATGATTTCAGAAGAACAAGATTTTAAAGTTTCAGAAGCTTTCGTGTCCTCTTTAGTTGTCGGCATCGGCGTTGGAATCTCAGAGGGAGTGCTTTGAGCAGGATTTGGTTTCAAGGCCAAGGCACACTTTTCTTTGTGCTCAACTTCAGGATAAAGCTGATCCTGATTCTGGCAAGATCGCCCCTTCAACAAAGACTGCAAAGCTTCACAAGGTGCAGCCGCTTCAGAAGGTGTTGTCGCTGCTTGAATCTTATTGAGCGTCGTAACTGTTATTTCAGTGCAAAAACCGTCGACCATCGCCGTGTCATCTTGCTTAGAGATCGCTTCCTGTTCAGGCGGCTGAGAGCATCCTGCTAAAAAAAGACTGCCCGTAAGTAAAGTGATCAGTGCCAATGTTTTCATATCGGTCTCCCCTGTAAAGAGGGATCATAGTCGGCTTGAGTGCAGAATGAAACTGTCAGGATTCTAGACAGTAAAAAGCTCAAAATGCCGGCCTTAAATTGTCACATTTCGTAGGTGTTGCTGTTGGATTGGAGCACAACTGTCTCTTTGGTTTGGATCGTAATAATTCCTTCAG
This sequence comes from Pseudobdellovibrionaceae bacterium, assembly GCA_043779385.1. Classification (GTDB taxonomy): domain Bacteria; phylum Bdellovibrionota; class Bdellovibrionia; order Bdellovibrionales; family Bdellovibrionaceae; genus JAYWDA01. The sequence goes on along the minus strand of JAYWEU010000170.1, from coordinate 880 downwards.
GATCACAAGAAGTTTATATCGATCATTTAGAAATCGGCGCCTAAGATTTTGACAGCGATGAACAATATTCCGTCAGAAAATAGTGGGTTTCTAAATTCGATATTTAGTTGTATAAATCGGTGAAGATTTAACGATGGGTGGAACGAATGAAAAAAGCTTTATTATTTTTAACGATCGCTTTTATAGCGGCTTGTGGACGGAGCCCGAAAGAGACCTCATTAGAAACACAGAGCCCGCCGAATCCAACGATTGAAGAAAAACTTAAAGGCTACTGGAGGCTTGATAAAGTATCTTCTGATGGCGACAAGTCAGTTGCTGCCTTTAAGGTTCTAAAATTTGGGGGTGTTGATAATTCTTCTCCATGGGTAGAATTTTGTTTTAGCCGCTCTCATTCGGGAAGAAGCACTTACACTTTGGATGGTTGGCTGTTAAGTTTTGTTGTATTTAAACCAGTAAAAAAATTGATCCCGAAAATTAGGAAAATCGTATTTTCCATAACTAGCATCAGTGCAAATACTCTTGAGCTTAACGGGAACGTTGTTTACAGAAAGGTTCACCCCGAAAATCCAAATTTGCTACGGTATGAAGGTACCTCTTTGTGCTCAGAACCGTTAAATTAGATATCTCGTAGAATTGCGTTCAAATCCGCTACGGAGGTGATCGATCCCCAGAGCTTGTTATTGCGCGTTGGGCCAAAAAATCCTTGACCCATTCTGGGGCCTCGCTTAAGACTACATGTATGTTTCTTACAGCGAAAAGCTTCTCTAAAATCAGCTCAAGTTCAATGACCACCACCTCATTTTAATGGTTTCATATGTCTGAAATCCGCATTTCATTACCCGATAATTCGGTCAAAACTTTCGACCACGAACCTTCTGCT
>JAYWEU010000169.1:0-1703 GCA_043779385.1 Pseudobdellovibrionaceae bacterium | reverse complement strand
GACATAAGCCACCATATTGTTCCATCCAAAATGACTATAATTTTTCGTCACGACTTCCAGATAACCAGGAATCGCTAGAAAAGCTGTGATATTGCAATTAGAAGAATCATTTGTGATTGGAATTAGATCCAGCATATTATTAACGGCGGCATGGGTGCAGCGAAGCACGTGGCCAATTCCCAGCCTATGATCTTGATCCATGTCTGAGGGTTCATCATAAAAATCAGCCGCCGTGACCAGCTCTCCGTATCGAAAGGACAAAACTTTATCAGCGCGGCGAATATTTTTGATGGGGCAATCAGCTGCCTGGATATGCAGTTCTGCACAGGCCGCAAGGGCCCCTTTTTCACCCAGTTCAAGATGTTCGCTTTCAGACCACTCCGCTTGAATTTGCGCAAAGGAGGATAAAGAAAAAATAGCGATCAGTAGAATCAATATTATTTGGTTCATCATATTTCCAAGGGGAATGAGTTACACAGTTATCGGAAATAAAAGTTCTTATCGTGAGAAAATTTATAAATACCGACTTAAGCAGGGTCCAGTCGACGAACCAGGTGACCTGCGGCTTCAGTCAATTCCACAGCCGCCGAGGCAAGGGCCGTGTTTGTTTAAAAGTTTGACAGGTCAAATCCAGCGGATCTGAAAACTATTCAAACAAAAATCTATTTTTGAATGTCTGCTTGAAGGCATGATAAGATGGCCAGATGGAAATCTTCAGAGCCTTATCAATCATGTTTATTCTATTCAGCACAAATTTATGCTTGGCTGATCAAGGGCGATTGATTCAGTTTAACGAGGTTGAACCTATTTTCGAAAAACGATGTGTGGGATGCCATGCGAATTCTCCGACCGGGTTCGAAAATTGGTCGGATTACAAAACTGTTTATGAAATGCGAGAACAAATTTATTTAAAAGTCGTCCTTCTTAAAAGTATGCCGATGTATACAAAAATGCCACAAGCCGAGCGGGACTTGATCAAGTTGTGGATTGAAGAAGGCGCACACCCATAAAAAAACCCGCCAGTTCAGAGCGGGTTTTTTTAAAATCATGAATTTTTCTGTTAAAAATTGTTAAAAACTAAGCTGGTTTTGTTTTCGCAGTGGCCGCGCCTTTTTTTGCGGCTTTTTGTTCAGGGGACATGCCCCATGGAGATTCTTTTCCACCACCACCGCCGCCTTTGCCACCTTGTCGACCTTTGCCTTTACCCTTAAGGTCGGTGGCTGCGGCTGGGTTGTGCTTTACGAAAAATTCTGGGAAATAATGCATTTCCTCAACTTTAGTTGATTTCGCAGGGGCACTTTCGCCTTCAGCAATACTGACCACGCGAACGCGATTTAAATTTTCAGTGTTCTGACCTGCAACTTCTAGTGCATTGACGAAATAAGTTAACTTTTCAGCTTCGAATTTAAATTTTTCACCTAAGCTTGTTTGAATTTCTTCAGGAGTTTTGCCTTCTGCGGCGAAAGCTGTTTTCGCTTTAAGACCTTGGCTTAAAATAAAATTTGAGAACTCAGTCACTGATTTCATAGAATATGTCCTTGTAAAATATTGAAGGGCCATCATGGTGTGAAATGCCTATGGGGTCAATAAAAAGCATGCCTAAGGGGCTGAGACTTGGCGGAAAAGCCCTCCAGCCAGCAGAGCGGCGCTCTCATCTAAGCCTTTATTGGCACGGATCGCTAAGCCATAGTGACGCCCCTTTG
>JAYWEU010000168.1:0-4703 GCA_043779385.1 Pseudobdellovibrionaceae bacterium | reverse complement strand
GGGACCATATTCGTACTTTTCTTCGGGATAATTCAAGGTTGGCATTTGACTGGGACGCAAAAGATTTTTAACTAAATGCTTTCCTGTGATCATGAGGCCACCGAAAATTCCCGGCAAATACCAATTTCTTTTTTCGTTGGTGTTTTGAACAACGCTCATAAAGAACCTCTTTTAAAAACAAATTCGTTTTTCTTGCGATGCTCTAAGGTGACTAAATCGGGTCGCCGTGTTGATTCGATAAAAGTTTCAGAAACAATCGGTAACTGTAAATTTTTACCCGAAAGCAAAATCGCTGCTTCCGTTAAAGTTAAAGCTTCAGAAACCACCGTGGTGACTTTTTTAAACTTTTGTTCGATGCCAGAGTAGTTAATAAATGTTCCCTCTTTTTCAACAAAACTTTTCATCGGAATCAAATAAACATTTCCGGTTAAGCTTTCAAGCTCTTGGTTTTTTCCCGCTGTGAACCAGACAAGGTTCTTCGCTTGACCTAAAAGTTTGATGTTTGCTGATAAGTCTGGAAACACCGTTTGATTTTCTGGCCCCGCGACGACGACTGTTTCAAACTGTCCTTTTTTAAGTCCCGCTTCTAGCTGACCCCAAGTCGCAGTTAAGCCATATTTTTCTAAAACCTTTAAAAGACCCTTGGTGTTGGGGTTTTTATCTCCGCGATAAAGAAGCCCATCGAAGCTTTCAAAGGATTCCCGGTTATTGATCCAGAAAAATACATTTTTAGATTTAAATTCGTTCACAAAAGTTGAAATGATCGTTTCAAACTCTTCAACGGTGTACTGAGCCGTTAAGACCAACGCCAATTTTTCAGGCGCTGTCCCCTTCAGAACAGTGCTGACTTCTTTCGCTAAAGCCCCCGGCGACACTTCACTCCAAGCTCCGGCCGTGGCTTTTTTAGCTTTCAGCAAGCGAGCCTCTTGATTCACAAATTTATAAGCGTTTCGGCCCGTATCGCACATCCAATGGCCATTTACTTTTTCATTGTAAACAGGCTTCATGCGAAAAATGCCTTCTTTATTAAAGTACATCTTTACGTTACATCCCGTTGAACAGCCATTGCAGATCGTTTCGGAATCTTTCAGATACCAAACCCGCTGACGAAATCTAAAATCTTTCGACGTCAATGCCCCGACGGGACAAATATCGACGGTGTTTAAAGAATAATTATTATCTAATTTTTTGCCCTCAAAACAGCCAATTTCACTGCGATCACCGCGGTTGAAAATTCCAAGCTCGTTCGTTTTTGTGACTTCTTCTGTAAATCGAGTGCATCGGGAACAAAGAATGCAGCGTTCGCTGTCCAAAACCACTGTTGGGCCAAGATCAACGACCTTTTTCTTTTTGACTTTTCTTTCCGCCATTTCAGGATTGTATTTACCGAACTCCATATACTGATCTTGCAAACCGCATTCACCCGCCTGGTCACAAATCGGACAATCCAGTGGATGATTAATCAGATGAAAATCTAGACCCCACTTCACCACATCGCGAAGTTTTTCTGAGGTGTTGTTGATCTTCATGCCTTCGGTGATCATCGTATTGCAAGCAATCTGAGGTCGTGGATTTCCCTCAATTTCGACCATGCAAAGTCGGCAGACGCCTGCGACACTCAGACCAGGATGATAACAGTAATGGGCAATTGATTGCTCATCCTTGTACATCGCCTCAATAATTGTCGAGCCTTCTTTGACTTCGACTTCTTTGCCGTTAATGGTGCATTTCAGCATATGTCATCCCTCGTACTTTTGAGCGGCCCTCGCGGACATAAAATTCAAATTCATCTCTAAACTTTGATACAAAACTAATCACTGGCAAAGCCGCTGCATCCGATAAAGCGCAAATCGTTTTACCTTTCATATTATCAGCCACTTTTAATAATAAATCGATATCTTGCAATCGACCACGGCCTTCTAAAATCGAGTGAACAATTTTATTCAGCCAGCCCGTGCCTTCACGACAAGGCGTGCACTGCCCGCAAGATTCATGATGATAGAAGTGCATTAAAACACCCAGCATATCGACCATACATTGCGAATCATCAATCACAATCACCGCTCCAGAACCCAACATGGACCCCAAGCCAGCTAAGCTTTCGTAATCAAGATTGGCTTTCATACATTCTTCAGCCGTCAGAACAGGCGCCGACGAGCCTCCTGGAATAATCGCTTTTAGTTTTCGACCGGGCTTCATTCCGCCGCCCAGTTTATTGATAAAATCCATCATTGGCATGCCAAGAACAACTTCATAGTTTCCCGGTTTTTGAACATTTCCACTTAAAGAAAATAGTTTTGTGCCCGTTGATTTTTCAGTGCCATATTTTTTATAAGCGGCGGCCCCATCCCGCATGATCGGCACAACGGCCGCCAAGGTTTCTACGTTATTCACGATGGTTGGTTTTTTTAAATAACCTTGAATGGCTGGAAAGGGCGGCTTTAGTTTGGGCTGTCCTTTTTTACCTTCCAACGATGAAATCATGCCGGTTTCTTCACCAACAATGTAAGCCCCGGCGCCAGCATAGACATCCATATCGTGATCAAATCCTGAACCTAAAATATTTTTTCCTAAATAGCCGGCTTTGTAGGCTTCTTTAATAGCGGCTTCGACCACAGAGATCGGGTAATTATATTCGCCTCGAATATAAATGTAGCTTTTTTTCGAGCTGATCGCAAAAGCCGATAAAATCATGCCTTCAATCATCTGATGGGGAGCCCGCTCCATCATCAATCGATCTTTAAAAGTTCCGGGCTCACCTTCATCAGCATTACAGAGTAAATATCGGGGTTCACCATTTTTTGGTAAAAATCCCCATTTTGTTCCTGTTGGGAAACCAGCCCCACCGCGCCCACGAAGCCCTGAAGCCTTCACTTCGTCCAAAATTTGCTGGGGCTGTAGCTTGATGCATTTTTCTAGGACCGCATAACCGCCGTTTTTTTTATATCCTTCGATCGTGCGATATTCATCTAAATGATAAAACTCTGTCAGTAATTTCGTTTCCATCACTTCATCCCTCTTAACAAATTCATTGCTGACTCATGAGTTAGATTTTCATGATAGCGATCGTTCACTTGCATCATCGGCGCTGTTCCACACGAGCCAAGGCATTCAACCTTTGAAACTGTAAAGCGGCCATCAGGGGTTACTTCGTCATACTTGACGTTTAATTCTTTGCAGATATGGGTGGCCAACTCACGACCGCCTTCCAAAGCGCAGGAAATATTTGTGCAAACTTGCACATGAAATTTACCCACCGGTTTTTGGTTGAACATCGTGTAGAATTTAAAAACTTCGTTGATACGACTTTCAGGAAGATCCATTAAGCCTGCTAACTCTGAAATCACATCGGCATTGATCCAACCCTTATTTTCACCTTGAGCTAAATACAAACAAGGGATGATCGCAGACTCACGGGTTTCGTAACGTTTGAGTTCCATTTCCACTTTTTTTCGACCGTCATCAGATAATTTAAACATACTAGCCCCTACCGATCCAGTTCGCCGGCAATAACGTTCATACTTGCGACAGTTGCAATGGCATCTGCCAACATCGCGCCCTTCACCACACTTGGAAACGATTGATAAATCGCAAAACAAGGCGGTCTTACTTTTAATCTGTAGGGATTCGCACTGCCGTCACTGACCAGGTAAAATCCTAGCTCGCCATTGGCCGCTTCGGTGGCGTCATAGGTTTCACCGACCGGTGGTCGTAAACCTTTGATCACCAACATAAAATGATTCATCAAGCCTTCGATATTTCCATAAACATCTTTTTTCTCTGGAAGAACGATGCCTTTATCTCGGATGGTGTAATCTCCGCCAGGGACGTTTTTACAAACTTGTTCAATGATCCGAATACTTTGTCGCATTTCTTCAATACGAACTTGATACCGATCATAGATATCCCCTGTTGTGCCCACGGGGACATCAAAGTTTAAAGCGTCATAACCGTAATAAGGCGTCAGCTTTCGCAAATCTAAGTTCACACCGCAAGCCCTTAACAAGGGACCCGTGTAACCCCAAGCGATGGCGTCTTGGGCCGAAATGGGACAGACACCTTGAGTTCGCTTAATAAAAATTTTGTTATCCAAAAGAAGTTTTGAAATCTCATCGACTTCGCCGCGCATTTCTTTACAAAATGTCAGCACATCATCGTACCAACCTTCGGGGGCATCTTGTGCCATACCGCCGACTCGGGTCAGCGCCACGGTCAACCTCGAACCACAAAGTTTTTCAAATAACGTATAAACTTTTTCACGATAAGTGAATAAATGAAAAAACGCCGTCAGTGCACCGAGGTCAACGCCACCGGTGCCGACAGAAATAATATGATCTATAATCCGAGACAGCTCACAAAGGATCACCCGCATCGCTTGCGCTTTCGGAGGGATCTCGACACCCAAAAGTTTTTCGACTGTTTTGCAGTAGCCGACATTGTTCATCGGCGCTGAACAATAATTTAGACGATCGGTATAGGGAATAACTTGGTTGTACGGATGCGTTTCCGCCATTTTTTCAAAGCAGCGATGTAAATATCCGATTTCGCAACCAGCCCGAACAATGGTTTCACCATCAAGTTCAGCCATCACTCTTAAAGTTCCGTGCATGGCCGGATGCGAAGGTCCAATATTGATCGGCAAAAAATTATCGTTCAACACCGAACCGTCTTCACCATCGACGTTGTCGAAATGAATTGGCATC
>JAYWEU010000167.1:0-12466 GCA_043779385.1 Pseudobdellovibrionaceae bacterium | reverse complement strand
CGAGAGCCACATGGACTTTTTGAGTCTTTGTATCGTCACAGGGCAAAGACTTTTCTTGGCGAGCTTGCGGAAGTTTCGCCATTGATTTTGCGTTAGCATCTTTAAGGATCATCAAATAAAAGAGAGCAAAGAAAGCCAGAAAATAGAAAAGGTATTGTAGCAACTTCATTTTTTCACCTCGTGGATTTCTTCAACCTCACTTAAAACAAGTCCGTAGGGATTTAATTCGGATCTCATTTCTGTTTTAATTTGAACTCTCAGAAAGAACTTAAAAGATGACCTGATATCGCCGACTGAAATCAAGCGATCCGCATCGACGGTGACACTGTCTTTTTCCAAATCAACATTGTTTACGACGACGGTCTGACGCATCTTTTGTTTTTTGAGCTCAAACTGCTCTTTGTCCCGAAAAAGACTTTGCTCACGCGATAAAAGCGACAGATTGCTCCAGCTAGAATTAAATCGCGCTTTAAGCGCCTCCTCGACAAAGGCTTTGATTTCGTCGTCGGCTGGCGCAGCTAGCTCTTTATCAACAGCTCTGGAATAGCAGCCCTTAGCAATGACTAGGGGGTCTTTGCTCGAAACTACAGCAACGACTGAGCAAAGAAATATAGATAGAAGCAAAACAATAAAAACTAAAATTTTTAGAAACCGATTCTCTTTCTCAAGAGAATCCCAAGCCACATGAAACTTCATGTAAACCTCCAAAGAATAAAAATGTTAAAATTAATGGCCCAACTGCTTTTTTGGCCTAGACTGGATTTAGATTCATTCGCCGTCGTGAGATTCCTTTTTGGAACTTCTAAACTTATTCTTTACGAAGTTGACGGCTTTGCGCTTTGGGTTTGTCCAGAGTTGCTTTTTGGTAAAATCTCTAGCCGTGTTCACAGGTGTTGCTGCTTTCGCAGCCATTGCAGCCGGAGTCATAGAGACAGCATTCATTAGCGTTCCGCCAAGACCTTCAGCCACTCCCGAGATGCCACTGGTTAAAAAGGCAGAGGTCACTTTTGGAATCATAAGCACCGACAAAAGCAGCATCAAATTGACAATGACGGCGGTCAAAAAGCTCACGTCCGAGTCCGGTTTATTGATATCCGAAAAAGCAAAGCTCCACAGCATGCAACAAATCACGCACCACAGAATTTTCCAGGTGCAAACCTGTATTAGTGATTTGAAAAGTGCACTCGTTGCTCCTGCCGTTGTCGGTAGCACGTAGAGAGCTATCAAAATCGGTGACATCACATAGAGGAGCATCCAAGAAAAAACAAAAAACGCATCACCCAAATAGACCGTCACATAGAGTGCAAAGAAACTTAAAAGAGAAATCAGAATTAGTACCATGTCTTTGACACTCAGCCAAGAAAAGCTCAAGGATTTGAATTTATCTCCAAGGCGCTCAAAAACATGACTAAAATCATTAAACCCGCCAAGCTCATTCACGACAGCATCGGTAAAGGTGGCAAGCAGATTCATGATCTCAGGGAGAGCCACCAGCAAAAGGGCTGCAATGAAAACTCGGCCAACTAAATGTGTGAACTGCGGTGTTCCGCCAATGGCAAACTTGAAATACTCCAAAATAATTCCAATCAGCAAAAGCACCGTCATAAAAAGATAAAATAGATTCCCAAACACTTGATGAAGTGTCTGGGCTTCTGATGCAAGCCAGGACATATCCATATTTTAAAACCTCGGAAAAGTGAGATTGACTTGTTTTGCTTTCATCGCAGTACCCAAGATGTCGGCTTGCTTTAGATATTCGGTCGTAGTCTCTTTTTCTTTTTTGTTTTGAATTGCAAGACCCTGAGCTTGAAGCTTAAGACCTGTAGCCTGGGCCCTGATCTGCTGATTCATGATGTGAACTAAAACACCGAGTGACTGTGCCGTGAGTTTTTGCGCAACGCCCGGAGAGGCCTCATTTGAGTATTTCTTAATATTTTCTCCGACACCGTCTAATTCTTTAGCGTAATCGTAGAGCGAATTATTCAATGAAATTGCTTCCGCCACAACTTGATCAGTGTCAGCCTGTACACCTTGATTTTTTGACGTCGCTACATCACCGTAAAGGCTTCGCAGGTGCTCAACAATGTTTTCAACTTTTTTAAATTCTTTGTAGGTGCCTGGGTCCATATAAGGACCCATCGTATCAAGTGCTCTGAGGGTGTCATTGATTCCTCGGTTGACGTCCCGAATGAGACCGAGCGTATCTTGGCCATTTTGAACAATTCTTTGGAGCTCATACAGTTGTTTGATCGCCTGAGCTAGAATCTGAATCAGTGTGAGGTTTTCTTCACCGAACATCGAGGCCTGGGCCGTGTTGCAGGGACCAGTTATTGTCATAAAGATAGCAACGGCAGCAACAATGCATTTCTTCATGATGCCTCCTTTCCGCTAGGGGCAGAGGCCCCTTGGGAATGAGTTTTTGCAGCTTCCCGCAGAACATCCAAATCGGTGAGCGAAGGATTCTTATTTTTGATATCGTTCATAAGTGCAAGGTCTGCCGGGTCCGTGGTGAAAAGCCAGTATTCCAGTGGTGTCGAATCGATTCTAACAACCTGACGTTTATTTTCGGCCATCAAAAAGGCTTCAGAATAATATCCCTTTTTTGATCCCAATGATGAAATCTGCTCCATCTCTCGGTCGTTAAGCATCAACGCATTTTTTAGACTTTCTTGGTCAGCCCCTTTTTGCCGCAAAATCCATTTCAAGGAACTATTAGGCATGATAGCACCGGCCACTTTACTTTTTGCGAAATCGTCCATCGTTTGGGAAATCGCAATCGCCGAGGCTCGGTATTTACGAAAAGTTCTAAAAACGTCCCCAATGAACAAAGACGCTGAATCATCTTGCAACAATCTCCAGCACTCGTCAAAAATCGCAAACTTCATTTGGGTTTTGTCTTTTTGCACTTCACGCCAAATCAAATCTGTAATCAAGAACAAGCAAATGGATTGCAGATCCAAATGGGAATCCAGATTTTTCAGATCAAAACAGACCACATCCCGGTCAAGTCTGACAGTGGTTGGCCTATCCACCATTTTCCCAAATGGTGAGTCCCCACACCACAGAGATAAAATCTTACCAAGCCGCTTGATCTCTACCTCTTCATGGGAAAGTAACCTTGTCATAAGATGTGACAGCTGAGGCACGGATTCTTCCGCCAGTACGAGCTTTATGAGTTTTTCAAGCTCCGCTTTCTCTAATTTCCCAAGCGCCATTTTGCCGGGCTCTTTAGTCATCAACTCCACGACGGTCACCAAAAATTTGATTTTTTGATCAACCCTCTCTGTATCCAGTTTTTCTTCAGGACTTAGGTCAAATGGGTTAATCGAGAGATCCGACTTAATTCCGAGCTCGATGTACTGGCCGCCTAAGTTTTCACAGGTGCGCCGGTAGCTGGCTCCAATGTCTAAAATAAAAACTTTCGGCTTTTCCTTCATCATTTGCGAAATCAGGGAATTGGCAAAATAACTTTTTCCGGCGCCACTTCCGCCGCTCACAATCATGTTGCTGTTGCCTAAGGACGCTGAAAATGGATCAAACGGCAAAAGTCCGCCATCGCAAGTCCTAAGTAGAACCTTCGGTAGCTCGTGACCCTTCCAGCTTCCATACAGAGGAACAAGATCCGAAAGCACACTGGTGTTAACCTTGATCGTGCGCTCTTTGGCCACTACCTGCGGGAGGGCGATTTGAGAGAAAACCTCAAAGGCCGCAACTGTTTCAAGCATTCCTTCGGCCCCATTCATTTCCCGAATGAGCATCAAAGTATCAGAGACTTGCGAATCTAAAATATCTAAATCGGGCGCCCGCAGTACGATTTGCAGAGCCACTTTAAACACATGCTCAGAGCCTTGAATCATTTCTTCTAAAATACCTTCAAGGTCCCTAAGTTTTGCTTGGGACTCTAAGTCAGTGACACCTTTTTTACCGACTGTGGCTGCATAAGCCATACGCCTTTGCATCTGTAAGGCCGAAATCTCTTTTTGCTGATCTAGCACTTCGACCGAAAAAAATAATCTAGATTCAAATGGCAAGGACCGCAGAACCTGGGCCATTGATGAGAGCGTGTTTTCTGGTAGCATTTTGAGCGAAATGACTTTGTGATACACACCACCCAAAGAAAAATTATCAACGCCAATCACGCTGTCAGTCAGACAAATCTGGTCCCGCACATCTTGTGCTGAAATATTAGTTTCAATAATAGGGCGGTCAGGGTTCCACTGATTGTAGAGCAAATGAAAAGTTTCTTGCTCAGCGAGCCGCTGGGCCACAATTTCAAGGGAGGCGAACTGCGAGATAATATTTTCAATCACTCGCTCAAACCTCTGAATCTCAGAGCGCAAATGTGTTTCAGTTAGATTTTTTTCTTGAGGTTTCCAAAACTTAAACCAAAATCGCTGTTTTTTAGGAGGGACTTCAAACTTCTTTCGAATAAAAGCAAAAAGTCGCTGCTTAGGGAGCTCGCCGCCGTCATCAAGCGCAGTAAATTTTGAAATTCTTGAATCTAGAATTTCTTTTTGAAAATCAGTTAAATCATTTTTGGAAAGCTTTCCGTGAGACGTGATCACCTTGTCATTGCCGCCGCTGATTTCTTGAATGAACTGAATGGAAAGGCCAGAGGGCAGTCCATTTAATAATTGCCGGATGCGGTGTTTTAAAATATTAATGGACTCATCACTCTCCGATGAAATATCAATCGAGGGGATCTCAAAGCCGCAGCCTAAAGAGAAGTCCATAAAAACCATGACGCCATCTTCAAAACCCCAAAGCTCAAGACGGTTTGCGAGACTTGAATCCTGCATATTTAAAAACTCCTTTCTGCTTCATTTGAATGAGCGCATTTTTATTAGTTGTGAGCGCCCACGCCCGGTAAATACCGGGCGTGAACTGGAATCTGAGCCAGTGCAGAAGATAGTTTTCAGCCTTCCCCATCTTCATAACTCGAAGAAGAATGGCCAAAATTCCTACGGGTCCAAATGTGAAAAATATCTTAAGTGCCGATTCCGCAAAAATGAAATTGAGCAGACACAAAAGAACACTCATCACAAATAGATCGACCACCTCAAAACCTAAGATCAGTGTCTTTTTTTCTAAACACTTATAAACTGTTGAACTCTCAAGACTCATTTTTCGCTCCCATGTTAGTGGATAAGGCTCTGGATAAGTGACATCAGCGAACTTGCCCCGAAGGCAATGCCTGCACCGATGCAGGCCAAAATTAAGTGGGTCCGTCCGTTGGGATTACCGCTGATGTAGGAAATTCCTGCGAAAATAAAACCCAGCGTTGCTACAATGGGCACGAAAGTGCCCACGAGCTCGCCTTGAACGGACCTAAGTGAGCTCTCAACGCTGGCCACTGCCAGAATTGGTAAAAATGAAAAAAGACAAAACAAAACCGTTTGAGAAAAATTACGCTTACGCATTTTAAAACCTCCGAAAAAATATTAAAGTTTAAATTTCTAAAAATGATCGCCCGGCGACCTCGCTTTAGGCCGCAGCCGACTCTTTTGAGTCAAAATGAAAATCTTGAGGTTCCAGTTTCAAATAATAAACCTGGCGAAGATCCGGCAGATGAATTTCAATGGCGTTCTTCTTGGGGATCAGAACTGCGGAGCCGACCTTTGCAAAGTATCTTACAGAGCCCGAGTTCTCACTTCTGCCCGAAAAAATAACGTACTCCCAACCCTTACGATCTCGGTGTGGAGTCATATAAAATTTCACTCCTGGCAGAATTCGTAAGTACAAAATGAATTCATCGAAGCCCTGTTTTCGATAGGCCGAACCTACAACCCGGTACGGGCGATCCACTTCTAAATGACTCATGACCTGATATCGCTCACTCAAAACTAATTTATTCGCCATAAAAACCCCCTCGCTTTTGATATTTTTTAGATTCAAGTTTCTCGAACCGCTCAAGATCCAAGTCCGACCTGCACACACACCAATTTTTAATTTTGTGATAAATACTTTTTAGAATGGCTTTCATTTGTTTCCCTTTTCCGCAGGATTATTCTGCTTGGCATTTCCTACATGCCTTCGAAATGTTTCCCTTATTTTTTCCACGGCTCCGTCAATCAGCCGGTCGGCTTGATTCCAACTGATGCTCAGCTGGTCAGCGACCTGTGCAATGGTGTAGGGTTCCCAAAATCTTAAAAAGATGGCTCGCCTTTCAATTGGCGTGAGACCCTTGATGCCAAGCTCAAGCAGCGGCATATACTGATTCGCTGGAACTTTGAGATCGGACTCGCTAACGACGAGTGCTTCTTTAATCGCTCTCATCATCAACCTCCGTATATTCCGATTTGGATGCCGCTGACTTCTTGCAGATAAACTTCTTGAATATCTTCAAATCGTGATCCTTTCTGATCGGGCAAAGGTTTGACGACCCTTTCATACGGACGAAAATTTGACTGGTGTGTTTCGAGTAAGTCCTTGATTTTGTTGAGCCCTCGTTTTTTTTGGACAACCACCGTTGAGCGCGAAATATTCATGACCTCAGCGATTTTTCTCTCAGTAAAACCATCCCAGAAAATCATACGCATAATGTACTGCTGCTTCGGCGTAAGGCCGTCCCGGCATATCCTGCGGACAAGCTCACAAGTGTCATCTGACTCAGACGAGGAGGAGCACTGCCAAATGCTTTCATTCATTTCTTCCAGGGCGCAGTCGTAGCTATAAGGCGAGATCAGATCCTCGCGCAGGTATGAATTAGATCCTTCCACAGTTTCGACAAGAAACTGCTCCCAGGTTTCCGAATTCCAATTTTTTGAGATTTCCTGCAGCTCTTTGTCGGAAATAATATTTCCAGCCTCATCCAACCACGGCTTACCTGTATAAACTTTCTCTTGATTCATTTTGAGTTCCCCTTGTTTGTCGTGGCGTGATTGCCCGACGGGAGACCTCAAATGCGAAAATCGGTGTATAGGGTGCCACTGCACCTAAACCTGCGAATCAATTCACAGTATCAAAAAAAATTGGTCCATTCCCATTTTTGGGAATCAGCAGAGATCTTCCCATTGATCGGAACGGATTCGGTCAATGGGAAAACTGTTGATCAAATACAATTGAGCGCATTCAGCTAGAGAAAAAGGGAAATTTGAGCCCAGAATTGGGAAACAGAAAATTTAAAGAGACTGGAGATAGAATTTAGGCAAAATTAGGAATCCGATCTCAGAGCTTGCCTTTAAAACTTCAGGGCGATCATAGTCGCTTGTAAATAGCGTGGCCCGGCTACCTTCGGGAAGCGATTGCAGCAGATCAAGGCCGCTTAAGGCCGATTTTAAATTGTAGTCGATTATATACTGATAGTCGGTAGATGGGCCCATTTCATCCCGGCGCCAATCTTGAAATTGTTCGATTTCATCAAAGAAAATCGTCCTTGGGCCAAGTTTTTTCTCTAAGGCTGCGAAAATATCCACTTCGTCATCCACAACGACTTTAAACTTGTCAGTCAAAACTTCGAGTTTAGAGGTGATTTGCGCCTTAGTTTTAGATAGCGGAAGCTCAATCATGACCATCGTGCCTGAGCCGACTTCGGATTTGATCGAAATCTCTCCGCCCCAGCGCCCGAGACAAGTCCTTGCATGATATAAACCAAGACCTGAGCCGCCGGATTTTCCAAAAGTGTTTCCTTTTTGAAATAACTGCGAAACCACTTCGCTGGTCATACCCTGTCCGCTATCCGCGATTAAAATAAAAAGCCTGTCACCGCGAGACCGGCAACTGATTTCAATTTTGCCGTCTTTTGGAATAGCTTCCACCGCATTTTGAATCAGATTCCCAATAACCCGCGAAAACTGAAGCGGATCGACTTTAATCAGATTCAGATTTTTTTCATTATAGATCAGCTCAAAGTTGATTTCTCTGGAACCTTGAAGCGCAATCTTTTTTTCCATCATGACTTGTTCAAGGGTAATCTCGGCGACAACATCGCGCTGTTGCCGTTCATTTGAATCAAGCAGCTGCTCCTTCATGGAAAGGTCAGCCACCATGGAATTGATTTTATCAAATGTGGCGGTCAGAATTTTTCGATCCCCGTCGTCAAGAGGGCTCGATTCAATCACAGCAGCCAAGGTTTGCAGTGGAACTCGAATGTCATGCTGAATGTGGCGCACAACTTCTAAAAATTCACTCGTGCGCTTTAAGGCCTCTTCTTTTTTGATTTCAGATTTTAGTAATTCTAAGTTTTCTTTTTCCTGACTCGAAATTTGACTTCTCAGAAGTTCCACATGACCCTTCAAACTTCTTTGATTAAACGATGATGACACCAGCCAGTCGGCAAATTTTGATTTATTTGTTACTTTTTCAGAATCCTCTCTAAATCCCAAAGCCACTGCTAGTTGAGTAAAAATCGTTTCTTGCAAACTTGAAAGCATGGCTTTCTTGGCCACACCGCCGAAAGTGAGAAATAAGCCAATCCAAAATGTGTTAAACAAAATCCAAATCAGCAGACTTAAATCTATGAGCGGCTTTATTTTAAATAAAAAATGAACCGCGATATTGGTGCGTCCTTCGACAACACAAGTCTCCTGGTGCCACCGGCTCCCGCCTTGGGGGCGTTCGAAAACAACTTGCTCGCCTTCTTTAATCTCAATCGCAAACTTACTCTCAGCCAAGTATTTTGCGATCATGCTCTGCGCACTTTGATAGAGTGTAAGAACGGACCCCACTTGTGCTTTCGGTATGATCAACTCACAGGCGTTACTAGCAAGCTCTGCAAATGTCTGATTTTCACTTAAAATAGATCCCTCACGAATTCCAAATGTCAGAAGCAGGGACAACATAATCGAAATAAGGACCAGCTTCTTCCAGGTCATAGAATTGGTGACCTCATCGGAAGATGATCAAAATTGCCAAGGCCGCCGTAGTTTATATTGAGCCAATCAATATCATCTTTTTTAATTGCTGATGTTGCAAACAGAGGCAGAAGATCTGGGCTCCAGACATGGGCTGCGTAAAGCGGAACTGGTGAGCCTAAATTTATGCTTAGATCAAATAATTCAAACTGTGCCTCACTCATAAAGGTATGAACTGAACTTACAGGGGTTGTCGAAAGAAGTTGTCGTTCAGAAAAATCATTCGTTAAGTAGTCGTAAATTGAAGTCTCCAGTGCATTTGACTTGGGCGGTGGCGGGGCCTGGGGCCTAAATGTCTCAATGAGGTCGTAGGCTTCCTGCATAGCATGCAGCCACTTTTGCGAGGTAAGTATCTGGTCTTCTTTTTCTAGCATGTATCCAAAGCTTGCGCCCTGGCCATTTTTTCTTTCAGCAATCACAAGGCCCGCTTGATAGCCCATCGCCTGAACGGATGAGGTGAGCGAGCGAAAAATAACTCCGTCAACTTCAAGCTCATTGATCAGTTGAAAACCGTTCCACTGGCTCTGAATGAAGGACAAGAGCAAGCAATGTCTTTCCACCAGTTCTAACAGAGCATTTTTGAGAGCCTCTTCTTTTGAGAAATGAACGGCCCACCCGCTGGTGGTCTGAAATCGTTTTGGTATCTTTGGAGCATGCAAAGGTTCAAGCGAATACTGTATTTGACCCGCAGAATTTATGTTAACGTGGCCGGTCTCCCAGGGTAAAATCGTATTTCGCTTAAAAATAAAAAACCATCGCTCGATAAATTCAGCCGCACTCTTGATTGCAGCAAGCCTCGGGTTATCAGCGCGGCCCGTGCTGATAAAACTGTCTTCGTTACATTTGAACGACTGAAAGTTCCGATAATATTCAACATTCCCGATCTGCACTCGTTTTAAAAGTCCGGGTGATTTGTAGGTTACAGCAAACCAGTCCAAAAACCGCGCTTCTCGCGAGTTCGGCATTGAAGCAGAAGTTGTGATACTACTTTGATCTAACATTATTTAACCACAGCCGCCGGTTGAAATTTCCATAGCTCGATTTCACCATCTGAAAACGTCTGTGCTCCCATAGTGATGCTATTTTTATGAATGATCACAGTTCGATTAAAGAACATAGGGACCACAAAGCCCTGACGAATGAGCCACTCTTGGTAGGTTTTTAAGATCGCCGTTTCCTTTTCACCCATGTCTGGAACATCAGCAAGTTTCAGGTCCACAGGAGCGGTCACATTTCTAACACCTGTTATAAAACGGAGCTGCACTGCTGGAAAGCGTTCGCTGGCATCGTAGAGACCAAGAACATAGTCGAACTTTGAATTCTTTGGAGCTTCCTTGAAAAACTCAAAGTATTGCTCCATCGGCACGGATTCAAATTCCATGTCAACCCCAACGGTTTGGGCCGTCGATTTTAATAAATTTAAAAAACTCTCAGAGAAAAATCCACTCCCAGGTGTTGCTACTCGAATTTTTGATACCGACGTTGCAGGCAGATTAGCAAGGACCGTGTCAGATGAGATCGTGTAATTCTCTTTAAAGGGCAAAACACTTAAAGCCGGTAGAACCTCACCTTTTTCAGCAATTTTCCACATCGCTTGAACAAAATCTTTTCCAATTTTGGGTCCAGAATTTTTTGAATCCAGGCTATTGAGATAAATAATAGCAGACGGTGCCGACTTAATCATTTTCACATCGGCTTCGGCCCACGGTTTTTCGCCGAGCGGCTTTTGTCCCCGCACTAAAGCGTCAATCTCATGCTTCATGAGTTTTTCTTCAGCATCTTTGTAACTGAGTCTCACGGCATCAATGGAACGTGCTGCCAGCGGAAACTTTTTGTAAATCGGATTATAGGGATTAATCTTAAGATGAAAGGCCCCTTCATCAATTCCAGAGACATAATATGGGCCGCTAAATTTTGTCGGCTTGATTTCAAGGGTCTTTGGATCAATGTCGTTTTTGCTCCAGATTCCAGTTTCAGGTGTTGCGAGCTGCAATAAAAATGATGTCACCCGAAACTTCAGCTGAAATCGAATCACTCGGTCTGAGAGCACTTTGAGGCCAGAGCACGTATCAGCCATAGTCTTAAGCTGATCGCAGCCTTCTAAATATTCCCAGAGATGAAAGTGCGTCGAAGATTTCTTTATCAGGATGCGCTTAATAGATGCTTCGACATCTGTAGCAAGGATCGGCGTGCCGTCATGAAATTTGGCATCGTCTGCAATTTCAAATGTGTAATTACCGTTATCTTCGATTTTCCAACCCTTACCTAAGAAATTAGAAAATCTCCCTTGGTTTGAATCATACGCCACAAGTCCACTTGAAATATGCGTTAGCATATACCAAGAGACCGTTGCCTTTATATCGGCAGGATCGGGCAGCGTATCTCCCATGTAGAACCTGACCTTTAAATTTTCAATAGGTTTCACGGACGCATCCTTTCCCATAAAGACGTAATCTGCTAGAGCAATGGCGCCAATCAAAATGATAAAACCAAGGGCAAATTTTTTCAAAAACCACTATTCCTTGCAACCAACACATTGAGTAGCAATGGCTCCGCTATTAAAATCCTTTATTTTTAGAAGGATCGACTTTGGATTGCTCGGATGATCAAGAATCAAGAGCTTTTCAAACTCACGAGATTCACAAAAACCAGAGCTCACAACTTGCGATATTGCAGCTTGTTCTTTGAGTTCAAAATTCGACGACAATTTTTCAAGCTCCGGGCTTTGGCCCTTTGACAGTACACATGCAAGGCCAATCAAGGCCGACTCAGACATTCCCATTTGTTACCCCTTTTCTAAACTGTGTTTGGAAGAAACTCTTGGGCTCAATCCCAAGTTTTCTTAATTTGTTGTTAAACGTAGATTTCGGAAGGCCCGCTTTTTTTGCGGCCTCCAGCTGATTACTGCACTCACTCAGTATCTTTTTAAAATATTCAGTTTCTTTCAGCGCCATGAAAGCCTCATGAGCCAGGGCAGGCAACACGGCGTTGTCGTGAGAGGCGAAAATTTCTTGAGATTCTTGCTCAAGGTAATCAATAAAATCGGTGGGCTCGATAATATCTTTTTTGGCGTCAGCCGCCATTCGAAAAACAGCATTGCGTAGTTCGCGAATATTGAGCGGCCAAGTGTACTGCTCAAGGAGCCTTAAGGTGGCGGCCCTGAATGTCTTTCTTTTTACAGAAGGTTCCGCCGATAAGAACATGCGCCGAAAGTGCTCCGCTAAGATTTCGACATCCTCCAGCCGCTCGCGAAGCGGAATCAAATCAACCCGCATCACATTGATGCGGGAGTAAAGATCTTTTAAGAATTCGCCGGTCTCAATTTTGTGTCTGATATCTGGCTGAACTCCAGTGATCAGCCGAAACCTTGCTTGAAATTCATGTCCTTGGCCGTCGCCAAGGCGCCTAAATTTTCCAACCTCTAAAACACGCAGCAAGGATTCCTGCGCTGAAAGTGGCAATCTGCCAATTTCATCAAGAAAAAGAACACCTTCCCCGATGGTTTCAAAAATACCTGGTCGGTCTTTGTCGGCCCCGGTATAGCTGCCCTTCATAACACCGAATAACTCCGCCTCAAGAAAATTGCCCTCGGGCTTATATTGGGCACAGTTGAT
>JAYWEU010000166.1:0-4738 GCA_043779385.1 Pseudobdellovibrionaceae bacterium | reverse complement strand
TCTTCAGAAAGATTTGGAGAGTTTTCTAAACCCACTAAAGTTGTGATGGCTTTTAAATCATCACCTAAAACTTCCAGCACAAAGGTCGATTCGTATCTGGCTCGCGTCCAAATCGATGGATACTTTTCGGGGCCCAAACTAAGAATATCTTCATAAATTTCCAGAGACTTGTTAAAGTCCTGCATGTCGTAATAGGTTTTTGCTTCCACTAATCTTGAGGCTTGATAGTAAATGCTTACTTTGTGGGTTTGTCGAAAGCTCTCAATTTCATTCAAGGCCCTGGGATACTGACCCTCGCTAGATAACTTTTCAATCGCCGCCAGCTGTTTCTGCTCGACCTGATCTTTGGTTAACTCAGTTTTGAAATGGCGAGTCGCACAACCGCTTAAGAAAATAAAAAATAAATTTTTGATTTTCATCGGTTGTCCTTTTTCCAATACGTGTTCATTTTTTCTAAACTTTTTATGTCTGAAATCTGAAACGAAAACTCGGGCAGTTTCAAAATCTCGACCTCAGAAGGCAATCGCTTTTCTAGGGCGGCGTAGTCTTTGACTCGCTTCTGGTAATAAGATTTTAAACTCATATAAAGGCGATGCAACTCTTTCTCTTTAGCATCCAGGTCCTTAAAGTCTTCTAAATCGTTAATCCATTCCGGAAAGGCTCTGTTTAAGATGACGGTCTTTAGGTGATAGCCGCCTTTTTTAATTTCTTTGGCAAAATGCTCGGCCTCTTTAAGTTTAGCGCTATCAAAACTGGTCACCAGGCAGAAGTGACAGACAGGACTCACCAAAAGTCTGTGGAAATCCAAAGTTCTTTTTTCTAGCTGGCCCTGCCATTTTTCGATATGCACAAAAAAATCAGAAAGTTCCCGGACAAAATCAGATCCCGTCATTAGCTCCAAAGCTTTTAAGACCTGACGAGTTCCAGAATAAATCAGATTCTGGATGGCGCCCCCTTTGGGTTGGCGAAACCATTTGGCAATTCCATCACTAAATAGTGCCGAAATCTTTTGCGGAGCTTTTAAAAAATCCATCGCATGCTTTGAGGGCGGCGTATCCAAAACAATTAAATCGTAATCCCCAGATTCATAGGCCGAGTAGAGCTTTTCCAAAGCACTAAATTCCTGCGAGCCACTGAGCTGGGTCGTTAATTGCTGATAAAGTTTATTATTTAAAATTTTATTCGCGGCTTCCTCTTGGCGAGCCGCCCTTCGAACAAAGTCATCAAAGGTTTTTTTATGATCAATTGTTGAAGCATAAAGAAAAACATCTTTGGGAAGCCCCGGCACTTTCGTGATCTCAGTTTTTCCTTCAATTCCTAAAGTTTGCGCTAAGCGCTTCGAAGGATCTATTGTCAGAACTAAAACTTTTTTCCCAAGCCGTGCGGCCATCAGTGCCATCGCTGAAGCCATTGTCGTTTTTCCAACACCACCACTGCCAACGCAGATAAATATTTTTGCCTTGTCCCAAGATGAAATCAAGTTTTGATCTCCTGGCTAAGAATTTCGATCATTTTCCAAGGCTCGGTTTCCGTCACAAAGGGCAGAATCGTTGTTTTAGATTTTAATTTTTCGATGCGGGTTTTTGCTTCGCCCTGTCGATCAATCACAGCTTCAACGTACTCAGCGAATTCGCCGATCGACGAATTGTCTTTAGCTAATTTTTTTAATTGAGGGCTGGTTAAACTGGTTTCAAGCATTTTGTTAATATAAATTTCGGGCTGAGCTCCTAAAAAGGTCTGCAGCTCTTGAAAAAGCTCTTCGGCTTCTTTCACCGGTAAGTCCTCTGGCAAAGTGACAATATGATAGGTGCAAAGCTGGTCGTTTTTCAAAATTTTATCGATGCCGCGGTTTTGGTCGCCCATCGGGCCAAAATTGATCGCTTGAGCCATGGCCGCCGGTGCTTTGATCAAAGAAAGAAAATGGCCTGTGGCATAGGCATCGATCACCAAGCAGTCATATTGCATCTGAGGGCCGTGATGCCTGGGACCACTGGTAATTTTTCCAGTGATCGAGATTTCAGCCAAGCCTGGCGCCACGTTGATCAGACTTCTTGAGATCGGATTTTCAAAGAAAAGCTTGTACAAACCCTCAATTTTTAATAAATGCCGGGCATATTCCTTCAGGCAATCGCCACCGCTCCAAAGGCTGATATCCAGATTTTTCGTCAATGAAATCGGATGAAAGCCCACTTCGTCTAAATCTAAAAAGTCTTTAAAGAAGCTCTGATCGCCCAGCTCGACAAGAAGGACCTTTTTGCCCTCTTGGGATTTTTTAAGGGCCATGGCTAAGGCCACAGTTGATTTACCAACACCGCCCTTGCCAGTGATAAAATGAAGTTCTTGAGCCATGCTTTATCCTAGCAAAATCGTTCTTGCCTTTAAAGTTCAATTCCCCTAGTATTCTCGCGCTACGGCGCTGTGCGCATATCGTTCCCAATTCAAGGAGATCTATGAAATCCCAAGTCGAAAAAGGCCATGGCCTGACAAGAAAACTTAACGTTGAAGTGCCGGCCGAGGCTGTGAAAAGTGCCTTTCATCGAGTTTTTGAAAGTATCCAACGCGATGTCGAAATTAAAGGCTTCCGTAAGGGCAAAGCGCCGATGGCCACGATAAAAACTATGTACGGCGATCGGGTTAAACAAGATGTCGTTCAAGAATTGATTCAAACTCATTATGGAAAAGCGCTGTCAGAACACAAAATGGAGCCTTTGGGCTATCCTGAATTTGAATTTGATCAGCCTAAAGAATCATCAGATTTTAAATTTACAGCGTCTTTTGATGTCAAACCTGAAGTAAAATTAAAAAAGTATGAAGGCCTTGAAGTCGAAAAAGAAAAGCTTGAAGTCGATGAGAAAAAAGTTTCTGAGGTTTTAGAAAATATCCGTTCATCTCGCGCCAGTTTTGAAGATGTTTTAATCGCTCGTCCCGCCCAAATGGGAGATACGGCCGTGGTTGATTTTGAAGGTTACATGCATGATAAGCCTTTGGAAAATGGTGCTGGGAAAAACCATAACTTAGAAATGGGTGCTAACCAATTTATCGCCGGTTTTGAAGAGGGTTTGGTTGGTATGAACATCGGTGAAAATCGCACACTCAACTTAAAGTTTCCAGAACCTTACCACGCCGCTGACCTAGCTGGACAGCCAGTGCAGTTCAAAGTCACCTTGGTTGGATTAAAGAAAAAGGTTTTACCCGAGCTGAACGATGAATTCGTAAAAACTTTGGGTGGACCTACTTCTTTGGATGATTTGAAAAAAACCATTCACGAAGACATGTCGAAAACAGAAGAAAAAAGAATTCAAGACGCTTTTAAAAATAATTTGCTGAAAAAACTTGTGGATCATAACCCGGTCGAAGTGCCGGCTTCTTTGTTAAAAGAACAAAAAGAAAGCCTTGTGGCCGACTTTAAAAAGCGGATGTCCGAGCAAGGAATGTCAGAAGCTGATTTTCAAGATTATGTACAAAAGTGGGACAAAGATTTTGAAAAAACCGCTTCAGAAATGATTCAGTCCAGCTTTTTAATTGATGAGATCGCGCGAAAACATGATCTTGTCGCCAGCCGCGAAGATGTTGATCTAAAGCTGACAGAATACGCCAAAGAAACTGGTATTGAAGAAACGAAGCTGCGTGAATTTTATAATAAACCTGAATCAGCCAGTCGCTTAGCTTATATGATCACCGAAGAAAAAGTCGTCGCTCAGCTTTTGAGTACGGCTAAAGTGAAAGAGGTTCCCAAGGGATCTCTTCCTCCAGAAGCGAACTAAAAAAAAGACCCGGCGTATGGGAATAGCGCCGGGTCTTACACACGGAGGATAAAACGGAGATTTTATCCAATTAATTTTAAAGCTAATGAATTCACCTGATTGGCCTGGGCCAACGTTGCAGTGCCAGCTTGCAATAAAATATTATTGCGAGTCATCTCTGAAGTTGCCATCGCAACATCAGTATCTCTGATACGACTATTGGCCGCACTTAAATTTTCTTCTGTAATACCTAAGTTATCAACTGTCGATGTTAAGCGATTTTGAAGCGCACCAAAAGTGGCTCTCATTCCGTTAACACTTGATTGTGCGGTATCAATTTTTGCAAGGCCCTCTTGAGCGCCTTCTTTAGTGGTATAATCAAGTCCACTAAGTCCTAAGTTACTTAATGTGACATTGTTTTGGGAGGCATCGAAAACGATTCGATTTTCATCGGGCTTATTATAGATGCCCACCTGAAAATCAAATTTAGGGGCGTTGCCATTTAAAAGTTTCGTTGATCCCCAAGTTGTTACATTGGCAATACGATCAACTTCCGATTTTAATTGTTGAACTTCTTTATCCAAAAATCCGCGCTCGGTGGCGCCCACGGTATCAGATGCCGCTTGGATTCCCAACTCACGCAACCTTGTTGCAATGTTGCTGATTTCATTCAATCCGCCCTCTGCGACTTGAACCATCGAAATTCCATCATTCGCATTTCTGGCAGCCTGTCGTGAAGACCGAATTTGGCTCTTAAAATTTTCTGAAATCGCTAAGCCCGCTGCATCATCGGCGGACTTGTTGATTCGGCTTCCGCTCGCTAACTGAGCCATGCTGCTAGACAGACTTCTTTGACTTTGGACTAGGTTTCTCTGTGCATTGATCGCTGCTAAATTTGTCGTTACTCTCATTCCCATAAATCCCCCGTACTCTCTCCGTTGTGTGTGATCCCTTCCTAGGCTTTGTGTTTGCAAGACCGAGACTCCGTTCAGCTT
>JAYWEU010000165.1:0-4739 GCA_043779385.1 Pseudobdellovibrionaceae bacterium | reverse complement strand
CGGTCACTCAGAATCGTGGCAGCACTTACCTGCCGATTGTGATCAATCCATTGCAGTTTAATCCTGTCACTCACAATGCAAGCGCGGTGTCGCAAGTGATTGTCGATATTTTTCTTGCGGGATCATCAAGCTGGACAGCTCCGATCACTGCGGGACAATCGGGTGCTTGGGAGCAAGAGGGCGGCTTAAAAATTTCTGTTAAATCAAAAGGTCTTCATCAATTAACTTTTGACGATCTTATCGCAGCCGGTGTTGACGGTCCTTTTCAAGGAGTGGATACAAATAAGCTCCGTTTGTTTCGCAGGGGCACAGAATTACCATTAGAAGTTTTAAGCTCTGGAGTTTTTTCGTCGGGAGATAAATTAAGATTTTATGCACCCGAGATGGATCAATCCCAAAGTAACCATGATGTTCTGTTGTTGATCGTGGATCCTACGGTCAATGGTCTTCGAATGGCCAGCGTTGAAGTGAATCCAACCGGTGCGCCTTGGACTCGATTATCAAGTTTTTCAAGGACCATTCATTTTGAAGAAAATCACTTAAGTCTTTTTGCTGAGCCCGTTGGTGAAGGTTACGATCATATTTTTTGGGGTCGATTTTATTCTCCACCAGTGACCCCTGGCGATGATCAGCTTTCTGCGACAGTGAATTTACCGAATTTGATTCAACTAGGGAATGTGCACATTAATGCGCGAATCAAAGGAAGTCCTGGTCCTTCGATCATTAATCTGAAACATCATTTACGAATAATGGTGAATGGGATCGCCGTCCCTTCTGCAGACCTTTATTTTCAATCCAACGCAGTCACAACGCTGGATGCGGATTTGCCAGCCTCACTGTTTGCAGCAGGCTCAAATGTTGTCACGTTCCGATCGATGGGAGATTTTTCAGGTGGCGATTACGATATTATTAATTTAGACTATTTTGATTTGACCTACCCCCATGACTGGGTGACTGAGGCGAGTGGCATTGATGTTAATATTCTTGATGTTGGCCGTGCGATTAATTTAGGCGGATTTACAAGTTCAAATATCGTTGCGTATGACATTACAACTGCCAATGATGTGAAAAATTTAATATCGCTCAGTGTTTCTACTGATGGGATGGGCGGCTATAATGTTGCCTTGGCACTTCCGCCGGATGGCCTCAATAACACTCACATGGTTCGTCTGTTAAATTCTTCGCAATATCTTCAACCGTCTTCGATTGAATTAAATAGGGGAAGCCATTGGCACTCGCCAAGTCAAGGCGCCGACGTTATTTATATTGGCAGTGAAGAATTGCTGAGCGCGATTTCTCCGTTGGCTGATTTCCGCACTCGCCAAGGATTTCGTATTGAAAAAATTGACTTAGAGTCCATTTATAGTGAATTTGGCCTTGGCGAACGAAGTGATCAGGCGATTAAAAACTTTTTAAAATATGTAAAAGATAATTGGCCAGCACCCAGCTTGAAGTACGTCGTCCTTGTTGGAGACGGAACCTATGATCCTAAAAATAATTTAAATTTTGAACGACCGAATATGTTACCAGTTCATTATGTTTCTGGGTTATACACGGATTATGTCAGTGACAATTGGTTTGTGTCCTATAACCCAGCCAACGCTGTTCCTTCTTTTGCCATTGGACGAATTCCTGCGGACAGCGCCAGCAAGGTGACAACTTATGTTAATAAGGTTCTTGCTTACGAAAGCGGTCAGCTTAGACCTGACACGGCCAATGTTTCTTTGATTGCCGATAAAGATCAAATTGGAGGCGAAGAGTTTGCGCCTCGCACGCAAGCTTTGTCCGCACAAATTTCGTCATGGAATCAAAAGTTAGTTCTTTCGAAAATCAATCGAACAAGCTTAACAGACGCGCAAATGAAGCAATCGATTGTCGATGCATTCAGTTCAAATCCGATTTTCCTGAATTACTTTGGTCACGGGGCTGAAAATATGTGGGCGGGGAATGCGGTCTTCACAAATCAGGATGCAGCAAACCTCGTGAATACAAAATTGCCAGTGGTGATTACAATGGATTGTCTGAACGGAAGTTTTGCGGAAGCCGATCCAAGCCAACCCTCTTTTACAACGATCTCGGACTCGCTATTATTTAATGAAAACGGCGGAGCGGCGGCGGTGTGGGCCTCCACTTCACTGACAAATCCAAATGTCCAAGGTCCATTCCAACAAAGTTTTTATCAAATCGTTTCGCAGAGTTCACAAATCTCGATGGGTGAGGCCGTTCGATTGGCTAAAACTCAGGGTGGTTGGTCGAACGGGACGGCTGAAGTGTTTCAAAGTTGGACTTTATTAGGCGATCCCATGCTAAGCTTAAGCGTGCCGAATCCGGCAGCAGTCCCCGAAGCCTCGCATTCGGACAGCGGTGGCCGCGGAGCCTTTTCGTGCAGCGCTGGTGCTGATGATGGAAAAGCCGCACCGGGATCCATGGGTGAAATTGGTTTCTTAGCACTTATTTTTGCAATCCATTATTTGTTCAATGCTTATCGTTCCCGTCGCCGAAAACAAAGCTGATTATTTCCCAAAGTCGTCTCATTTTGAAATTATAAATGATAAGCTTTCCTCAAAGTTCGTTGGATCTAACGAAACTCTAACAGAGTCTTATCGGCGCTTTAATCTTGGCGTTCGATAGGTATGTCAGAGGTGATCAGATGAAAAAAACAGTGTTTTTAATGATGATTCTTTGTGTGGTGGTTGCAGGTTGCAGTCAGCAAAATCCTGCCAAGGACAGCTCTAGTCAGTCCAGTCTGCAAGCCTCTAAGCCAGGGCCGCCAGTTCAGATAGCTTGGAAAGTACCATCATCAACATGGTCTGACCTTTGTACAAAAATTGAAATTGAAATTCAAGACACGAACAAAATGGCGACCATGGTTTCAGCAGACACCACGGTTTCATTGTCATCGATGGGTCCTAGCTTCTATTCTGATTCAACTTGTTCCAATTCAAGCCTGATTGCAAGTTTGGTGATTTCTCAGAATACTAGTTCAAAAATAATCTACTTAAAATCTTCTGGTGTTGGGATAGCGTCAATTGATGCTGCAGCGTCTGGATTAACACCTGTATCTTTAAATTTTAATACTGTCGCCCCTGGAGCAGATTTAGTTTTAGGTCAGGCAGATTTAGTAACTTCAACTGTAATGAATGGTGGAGCCAGTGCAACAACAGATGGAAATAAAGTCTATGTAGCAGATCAATTAAATAATAGAATCCTGATCTGGAATTCAAAAAATCCAGTTTTAGGTTCCAGTGCAGATCTTGTTTTAGGTCAGCCAGATTTTACTTCATCAATATCTAATAATGGTGGAATCGCAGCGTCCTCGCTAGGGTCTGTTGATAGTATTTCTTCAGACGGAATCCATCTTTTTGCAGTGGATGCGTTCAATCACCGAATCCTTATTTGGAATTCAATTCCAACCAACATTTTTCAAGCGGCCGATGTTGTGATTGGACAACCTGATATGGTTTCTAATCAAAGTAATAATGGTGGCTTGGGGGCAGCAAGTCTTTCAAGTCCAAAATCAGTTTTTTCAGATGGCCAAAAGATGGTTGTCGCGGATACTGGCAATAATCGGATTCTAATTTGGAACTCAATTCCAACAGCAAATTTTCAAGCCGCCGATGTGGTTGTCGGTCAAGGCGATATGATCTCTCAATATTGCGGATTCAGAAGCTTTCAACTGAATCATCCTTCTTCTGCATCGATTCAACAGGGTCGCCTAACGGCCAGTGATTCTTCGAATCATCGAATTCTAATTTGGAACACAATCCCTAGCAGCGACGGAGCCTCAGCTGATCTTGTTGTGGGCCAGGCAAATATGACTTCACGAATGGCTCACTCAGCTCACGTCAGTGCTGATGGACTGACAAATCCTGGGGGCGTGCGAATTGATTCTCAGGGACGAATGTTTGTCCTTGATAGCGGTTCTAATAGGTTATTGATTTGGAATCAGGTTCCAACAAGCTCTGGTGCAGCGGCTGACATAGTCATTGGTCAAAGCGATTTTATTTCGAATTTAAGTGGAACAACTTCATCCACTTTTGCTCAGCCGTCCGGTTTAGATTTACATGCCAATGAACTTTGGATTGGTGATCAAGGAAATAACAGAGTCTTAAGAATGACGATTCCATTTTAATTTTGAAGCTTATTTCCAGCCCTGGCGGGCCCAGCGAAGCACTGTTTTTAAATCCCAACCCGAAAGAACAGCGTTGGGAAGGTCTTCAGTGTGAAAAATTAAATTTGACTGAGTGATATGACTTAAATCACTCAAAGATTCACTGGACGCTGCAGAATGGCCCATCTTAAAGGCTTTATAGCCCAGTGAAAACAGTTTTTCAGAAATCATTTTGGGCGAACACCCCATATTTGTAAGTGCGGCCTGGTTTATTTCAATAAAAATAACTGGATGGAATTTTTTTAGTGTTTCTTGAGCGCCTTCTAAAGCAAAAGCTTCGGCACCTTCAATATCCATTTTAATGACATCAAGACGTTGAATATTATTTTTCAAAATAAAATCATCAAGTCGAATCGCCTGGACTTTATGAACTGAGTTCTCGGTATTTTTTTGAGCATAAAAACTGCCGGCATTATCCGACATTCCGGCAGGCATTTTCATTTCAAGCTGGACGTCCTCGTTCCAAACAGCAAGACCTTGCGGAAATAAATTTCCCATTGAATTATTTTGCTGGCAGTTGGCGCTGAATTTTAAAAAGTTATCAGGTTGGGCTTCAAAGCCATAAACC
>JAYWEU010000164.1:0-4752 GCA_043779385.1 Pseudobdellovibrionaceae bacterium | reverse complement strand
TGTTATAAAGAAGCATTTTCTGCCGTTAACCGTTGCGATGGCGTGGGGTGCAATAAGAATTTTTGCTTATTCCCAAGCGGTGAATAATTCAGCCAGCGTCACTTGGAATCTAGAAAGAATTCGGCATCTTCCTGATCAAATTTTTGTAGCTCTTGGATTTTATCTTGAAAAGTTTTTTATGCCATTGGGACTGTCGGCTATATATCCGCCGTACCCAAGCTTTCAAAATACTTTTTGGTTCGTGTTTGCAATTTTATTTTTTGCAGGCTTCACTTTTTATGGTTTTTGGCGAAAAAATTCTTTAGTTATTTATTTCTTAATCTTAATCACTTTTTTTCTGCTGCCTATTTTGCAAATTGTGCCAAGAATTAATTTTGTCAGTGATCGTTACATGTATTTCCCGGTGATCGGTTTGGCGGGGCTTTGTACGATCGTGGCGCCCTCTTTTTTGCGACCGATGAAGATCTCAGGAATTGTAATTTTAGTTCTTGGCTTTCTGACATATCAAAGAACAGAGGTCTGGATCTCAGACCTCAATTTGTGGACAGACACAGTGAAAAAAAATCCTCAAAGCAGCCTCGCACAAAATAATTTAGGACTAGCACTTCTTAAAGAGAACCAAACCACATCGGCAATATCTTATTTTGAGCGCGCCAGTTTACTGGGAGTTAATGATGGGACAGCTCAGTTGGCCTTTCATAATTTAGGTCTGATTTATTCCTCACCGCAGTGGCCGGAGTTAACAAATGCTAAAATGGCCGAAGCTTATTATTTAAAAAATATCGAAACAGCTCCCAAAGACAGTGCAGAATCAAAGTATAATTTAGGTCTACTTTATGCCCAGACCCAAAGAACACCCGAGGCCTTGGCTGTTTTGCAAAGTTTGGAACAAGAGCTTTCGACCCGATCGGATCAACGAAATTTAGGTCTTCTGATAATGACAAAAAAGATTTTGTCGCAGTTAAAAAATAATCCGTAGACTTGATCTGGTAAGGCTGCTCAGTAGCGGCGACTCTGACGATCTATTTGACACTGTCAGCTTTTTTAGAATTGTCCGACCTTTCTAGTTCGGTTTTTTGAGCTTAAATCGCTCTTAAGCCTGATCAAAGTGGCTCGATTTTTTCAAACCCTTTATCAGTATGTCGAATTCCTTTTTTGCTTATCTGTTCCTCTTGACCCTGTCACTTCCTGGATTAGCCTCAGCTAAACCAGGTCTTCTTCAGTTCAAACAAGAAATTCTTCAGCATCGACAGCGAGTTCTTGAAAATGGCGTGCTGATCGCACGAACTTTTGCTCATGACCTGCCAGCCCTGAAATCTATGACTCTAGATGATCGGGAAGAACTTGTTCGTTTTTATTTGTTGATGCACGATTCGCCTAAATCAATGGAGCTAAAAGAGCTTCGCAAGATCGGCTTCCGAGGACCGCGCCCCCTTTACCGAGATCTTTATAAAATATATGGCGTCAATGTTCAGAACCAACAGCCGGATTATATTCTAGAGCTCAATCGGATTGAAGAAGTGATGAAACTAGAGAATCTGCGGACCTATCTAAAGGATTATTCAATCGCTCAGTTTAATGCCATCTTGAAGGATCTGCAGTGGATTGAAAAAATCAGCGACTTCACCGACACCAAAATTTATCGGGGTCCCGAACTAGGTTTTAAACCGCAAAGATATTCGACCAACCGATATTTTTGGGATCAAAAGGACTTTGAGGCCGCAAGAATTTCCCATTGGCTGGAACGCGTGTATCATACACCCAGCCTGACCTGCAAAGCGCTTTTCATTTAGCCTATCAATTTTAAGGCCAACATATTAATTTGGTTCGCTTGACTTAAGGTGGCTGTTCCCGCTTGCATCAAGATTTGATTGCGGGCCATCTCAGACGTTGCTTGGGCGATGTCAGTATCCCGAATTCGACTATTAGCTGCATTCATGTTTTCGTTTTGCACACCTAAATTATTTAATGTACTGACAAGTCGATTTGAGATCGCTCCTAAGTTAGCACGGCAGCCGTTCAGATGATCGATGGCTTTATCAATGACAGCCAAGCCCTCTTGGGCGCCCTCTTTCTGAGAATAATCCACATCACTTAAACCTAAGGCGGATAATCGCACATTATTTTGTGCGGGATCAA
The DNA here is from genome assembly GCA_043779385.1 of Pseudobdellovibrionaceae bacterium. Classification (GTDB taxonomy): domain Bacteria; phylum Bdellovibrionota; class Bdellovibrionia; order Bdellovibrionales; family Bdellovibrionaceae; genus JAYWDA01. The sequence continues at coordinate 2,613 of JAYWEU010000164.1, read as the reverse complement.
AGCTGATCGTATTTTCTTTTTGATTGGCAAAAATACCGACTTGCAAATCAAAGCGTGGAGAAGTTCCATCTAAAAGTTTTGTCGAAGTCCAAGTTGTCACAGAAGCGATACGATCAATCTCTTGTTTCAGCTGCTGCGTTTCTTTATTCACCATCCCACGTTCGTTATCGCCGATCGTGTCTGAGGCCGCCTGAATTCCCAGCTCGCGCAAGCGAACAACCATATTATTAATTTCGTTAAAGGCCCCTTCAGCGACCTCGACCAAAGAGATTCCGTCGTTCGTATTACGAATGGCTTGCTGCCCAGATCGTATTTGAGATTTAAAGTTTTCACTGATCGCAAGCCCAGCCGCATCGTCAGCGGCAATATTAATTCGCTGACCACTGGCCAGCTGAGCTAGACTTTTATTTTCCTGGCGAGAGATCACTGCAAAACTTCTTTGTGCATTGATCGAAGCTAAATTCGTCGTGATTCGCATTCCCAAAAAATCCTCCGAACAAAAACATCAACCCTCCATGAACCGTTTTAGATCTTCCGTTATGATCTATTGACTAGATCGGACACTTGTCGCGCGACTTGACTAGACACGCCCCAAAATCCACTGAATTTAGACAAACATCCAGTCCTGACTTTCATTTTATTTTCGATTCTGGCTATAATAGAAGGACCTGAAGATACCTTTGGAAGGACCAAAAATGATGGTGCACGCTTATAAACAAGATCCGATGAATTCACTCCAACAAAATATTCATGACTTTTATATGCAGGGATATTTTGTGGTGCGAGGGGCTTTTTCAAAAAATGAAATTTCGGAAATCAGCCAAGCCTTCGATCGCTTACAAAAAATTGCCCTGACTTTAAAAACCACTCAAATCCTTCATGGTTCCCAATTCGTCGTTGAAGACGGTCGCATTGATCGCATCGTTTGGATGGGGGGCGCTGAACCCAGCTTACTTAAAGTGGGCGAAGATTCTAGAACGCTCAGTATTTGCAGCGCTTTACTAGGCACCACCACCATGGAGCAATTGATCTGCCAAGGGCACTATAAACTTTCCGGCGATCAGGTGAAATTCGATTGGCATCAAGACTGTCAGCATCGCGGTTTTGGAACCATGGATTGGACTGATGTGAATGGCCGTGGCAGTTATGTTCAAACTTTAATGGCGATTGATGAAGTGACCGCCGATAATGGACCGGTGATGTTTGTTCCAAGCTCTGCACAGGAAGGATATCTTGGATTAGATAAGGTGTCTGATGTGAATCAAGTGATCGATGTCACCCCTGCAGTCCCTTTACTGATGCAACCCGGAGATATTGCTTTTTTTAGTCCCTACTCGGTGCACGGCAGTCAGCCGAATAAGTCAGGAAAATCGCGCCGAGTATTTATAAACGGTTTTGCTTATCCCGGCGCCAATCATAGAAAATACCCCGGAGAAGGATCTGGAAGAACCGTCCATTACCGGGGCTAGTTTTAAATTCTTAATTTGGCTAGAAACAAGGTCCCGAAGATTGAATGATCCGATCTACTGAGCTTCGGTCACCGTCAAGCGTGGCTAATTGTTCCTTTGAACTTGCATCCATAAAAGAGCCTTCCAATTTTTGAACCGTCGTTCTGTCAAAATAACGAATATCGCGAGCCCCTTGACGGATGCGATGCTGAATCCAGCAACCTTGAGGGCTACAGACAGTTTCATTTTCTTCAACCTGACAAGCTTCAAACATGCGCTGGGGCGCCGAATCCGTGCGATGGGTTGTCATGACCGCTTGAAGATCAAAAGGCTGGCCACTTTCCTGTGAGGTCAAATGAAAGGGTCCATTTTCAGGAAGGCCCCGACCGCTGGGAATATTTAAGTTCAGCGTCAATTGACGAGAGGCGGTTTTCATAAAAATAACAGCGGTCCTTTTATTCGTCAGCTGCATTTTGATCACATAATCACCTGGATTTATTCTTACAGCTTCTTTCGGATCGGGGCAGGAGTGTCCGATTGGATTGCAGGTTTGATTTTGCTGATGGATCACTTGCAACATCTTTTCAACTCGTAGAATCCCTGTCACAGGATTACAGCTGGTCAAACCACAGGCCAGTAGAGCTAACCACAATAAATTAATTTTCATTGATTCCCCCTTGATCAGAAAAACCTAACACCAAGCTTCGTCGTAAGCAAACTTGATTAGTTGCGAATCTTTTTTGCCACCAAAGCTTTAGCAAAAAGTCCGATCTCCTTCTGAATTTTAGAAAACCCAGCGGCTTTAATCAAAGCCGCCATATCGTGTTCGGTGTAATTTTTGTAGAAGGGCTCATGGAAATCCACTGGGAACTGTTTTAAAGCCCACAGAAACTGAGTGTCCGTTTTTTGCACTGAATCCAAAAATCCTAACAGACCCCTTGTTTTTAAAACTCGGAAAGATTCGCTGAGAACTTGCTCGCGAACTTTCAAAGGCAGCTCATGAAATAAAAAACACGAATAAACGGCATCAAATGTTTTGGCTTTAAAAGGCAAATCCTCTCCCGCCGCACGAACAAAGTGAAAACCTTCCTGGCCGGCCAATTGCTGCTCGGCTTTTGCTAAGTAAGGCTCGCTTAAATCCGTCACGGTGATTTCAGCTTTTGGA
>JAYWEU010000163.1:0-4761 GCA_043779385.1 Pseudobdellovibrionaceae bacterium | reverse complement strand
ATTTGATTTTTCAGAACGCCAAGCCCAAGCTATTTTAGAAATGCGACTGCAGCGATTAACTGGCCTTGAGCGTGAAAAAATCATGGCCGAACTGGCTGAACTGATGAAGCAAGTGGAGTGGCTTAAATTTGTTTTAGCGGATGTGAATGAGATTTTTAAAATCATTATCGGAGAGCTTGAAGAAATCAGCAAAAAATACTCTGACAAACGCCGAACGCAGCTGACCGGGGAATTGACGGATCTTGAAGATGAAGATCTGATCGCCGATGAACCCATGGTCGTGACCATTACAAAAACAGGTTATATTAAGCGCATTCCAATCGATGAATACCGCGTGCAAAAGCGCGGGGGCAAGGGCTCCAAAGGAATGGAAACCCGTGAAGAAGATATTGTTACAGATATCTTTACAGCCAGCACAAAAACAATGCTGCTGGTTTTCACTGATAAAGGCCGCGTCTATTGGGTCAAAGTTCACAAATTACCTTTAGGCCATAGAACATCCAAAGGAAAAGCGATCGCCAATGTTGTCCAATTAGCGAATAACGAAAAGGTCCGAGCCATTCTTCCTGTGGAAGAATTTGTGGAAAATAAATATATCGTCATGCTGACGGAAAAAGGGATTATTAAAAAAACTTCATTAGAGTCTTTTTCAAATCCACGAACCGCGGGGATCATCGCCTTAACAACAGATCTTGATGACTGTGTGATTGATGTGCAGATGAGTGATGGCGAAAGCGACGTCTTTATTGCGACCAAAGAGGGCATGTCGATCCGTTTTAACGAAAGTGGTGTTCGCCCCATGGGACGATCCGCCCGCGGAGTGAAGGCTATCACGCTGGCCAAAGAAGATATTGTGATCGGAATGGAAGTCCTGGGCAAAGGTACGACAGATACAATTTTGATGGTGACTTCAAAAGGCTACGGCAAACGTTCTGAAGTCGAAGAGTATCGCATTCAAGGGCGTGGCGGAGCTGGAATTATCACTCAAAAGACCACGGATAAAGTCGGGATCGTGATAGGAACAAAAAGAGTATCACCTCTGCAAGAGCTGATACTTTCCACCGATAAGGGCCAAGTGATTCGCATGAAAATCTCAGATATTTCGGTTTTAGGACGAAACACTCAAGGTGTTCGTCTGATTAATCTTGATGATAAAGATGAACATGTCAGTGGCTTAGCTGTTGTCGACGATGAGGACCGAACCGCTGAAGAGACACACTAAGTATTTACTGATCTGCTTACTGAATTGCACGGCCGCTCTAGTTCTGGGGATGGGATGCACACCGCCTGAGGGCCGCGATTTTAAGCAGGGCCAAAAAGAAGCGCGACAAGGGCAATATGCCTTAAGCTTAAGTTTGTTCGAACACTCAATGAAAAGAAATCCGACCAGCCCATGGGCCATGAAGTCCGCTCACGAAGGGGCCCGTATCGCTTTTTTTGAAACCAAGGATTTTAAAAAAGCAGCGCAATTCTATCGTCATATCGTGGTGAATTCAACAGACAGCCAAGAACGAATCGAGGCCCAGCAAAAGCTGGGCGAAGTTTATCTGGATAATTTACAGGATTATCCCCAAGCGATTGTTGAATACAGCAAACTCGTTGAGCAAAATTTATCAGATCAAAATGTTGGACAGGATCGATTAGGCCTGGCCCGAGCTCACTATTTTCAGAACAATTTATTTCAAGCCGATAGTGAATTGACCGAGATTTTAAAACTAAAAGTGGAACCGCCCCTAAGGTTTAACGCCCTCATGCTGAAGGGCAATATTTTGATCGCACAAAAAGAGTTCTCTAAAGCAGCAGCCCTTTTTAAAGAACTGATCAAAGATTACCCCGAAAAAGCTCAGCATGAAAATGTTCCTCTGACCTTGGCTGTTTGCTTTGAAGAAGCGGGTGAGCTAAAAGAGGCTTTAGTTGTCCTTGAAAGCTTAAGAAAGACTTATCAACCGCCCGAATATATTGAACTTCGAATTAAAAGACTGAAAGAGCGTCAAAAAAACCAGCCTGGGGCCAAAGGATTTAGGAAATGAGTCTTGGAAAATATCTGATCTTTGCGTCGATTGGCTTTGAGCTGATTGGCTTAATTCTTGGTGCCTTTTATCTAGGCAATTATTTGGATGATAAATATCAAGGTCACGGGCTTTATTTTGTGATTTTAGCCTTTGTTGCATTGATTGGCTGGCTTCTACAAATTGTCCTTTTCCTTCGCCGCTTCCAAAAAGAAGATGAGGCTGAGGCTCAATCCGAAAAGCCATCATGATTTGGGCGACGCTGATCCAGCTTTTTATTAGCTTGTTGGGTTATCTGCTGCTTTTAAATTACACAACGCAAGCAGCCATATCCTTTGCGGCGGGGAGTGCTCTCGTGGGGATTAACTTTTTAATCCTTGGGATAGCATGGTCCCTTATTTTTCAGAAAAAATTGATTGCCCTAGCGGTGCCTCTCATTATATTTAAGTACGCGATTTTAGGGCTCATTATTTATCAAGTCATTCAGTCCTCTTCGATCGACCTTTTATGGTTTTGTTTGGGGATCGGAAGTTTTGTTATTAGCGCTTTAATTTTTGTCGTGTGGAGGTCCCGTCATGTCGTTTAATTGGACGCAAATGATCCCTGGTGTTGGGCATGAGTATTCTCATGTGGCAACTTTAGGTGTGGCTTCTGCATTAACAGTTGGACTTGGGCTTGTGGCCCGAAAATCTTTAGGCACAGGCCCTGAAGCTGTGATTCCATCAAATAAAATTTCAGTTCGTGGTGTGTTTGAAGTTCTGACTGAAATGATTTCTGCACTGGCAGAAATGGTGATTGGGCATGAGGGACAAAAATTTGTTCCGATGTTCACCTCGATTTTCTTTTTTATTTTGGTCAATAATTTATTAGGTATGGTTCCTGGCATGACGCCTGCGACGGAAAATTTAAACACAACTTTTGCATTCGGTGTTTTTATGTTTGTTTCCTACAATATGTTTGGCATCCGAGAGCACGGCCCATTAGCTTACTTTAAGCACTTTGCAGGACCTAAACTGCCTTACTTAATTCTTGCGATTCCGATAGGTATTTTAATGTTTTTTATCGAAATGGTTTCCCATATGGTTCGACCTTTCAGCTTAGGTCTTCGATTAGGAAACGTCATGATGGGAGATCACACTGTTCTTTCTGTCTTTTTGGATTTGGTGCCTGCTTTTGTTCCCATTCCTTTTTATTTTTTGGGCCTTTTCGTATGCTTAGTTCAGGCTTTGGTTTTTACTCTTCTTTCAATGGTTTATGTGGCCTTTGCCGTCGCCCATGAGGAAGAACACTAATAAATTTATTAATAATGTAACTGATAATCAGACAACAAGGAGAAACTAGGAAATGAAAAACATCAGCACAAAAATCGTACTTATCGCCGCAACTTTGGCGATCAGCTTTCCAGCGTTAGCGGAAGAAGTCGCCCATGCAGCGACAGCTGACGGCAGCATTAACGGTGGCCTGCGCGCTATCGGTGCAGCTCTTGCCATTGGTATCGCCGCATTGGGTGGCGCTCTTGGACAAGGTCGTGCAACAGCCACTGCGTTAGATGGCATTGCTCGCAATCCAGCCGCTTCAGGTAAAATCTTGATCCCTATGGTTCTTGGTCTTGCTTTGATCGAATCATTAGTTATCTATGCCTTGATCATTGCGCTTCCTTTGACAAAATAGTTAGACCTAAAAAATATTTCCAAAAAGGGGACCCGATGGGTTCCCTTTTTAGTTTGAGGTGTTGTTTTGCTAGCCAACTTATTTTTTTTAATTTTGGGCGGGTCACTAGCCCATGCCGAAAAAATAACTGCATCGGTCATCGATGTCGCGCCCATTGGTTATATTGAAGGCACTGAACAAAAAGGTCTTTACGTTGAGATTCTTCAAGCCTTGGCTGCGGCCGGAGGCTTTGAAGTAGAAATTCAGCTGACGCCCTATCTTCGCGGCATCTCGTTGGTGGAAAGCAAAGAAATTGATCTGACAATAATGTTTGATACTGAAATTTCTGATAAAATTAAAACCAAAAAAGTGAAGCTGTATGAAAGAGATCTGAATATTTATACTTTGAAAGAGCGCTCATTTTCATCTGGACAAGATTTCAATGGAGAAATTGGCAGACTGACTGGTGCTTGTTCAGACTTAGAAAAAAATCACCAAATTAAATTGGTCAATTTGGGATCATTTGATCAAGCGCTGACTCTTCTTGTGAAAAATCGCCTTCGGGGAATTTGTGGAACTCATGCATCTATTTATTTTATTTGTCATAAATTGCATACACCTATCAGCCAATTAAAAGGGACTTTAATAGCTAAGAAAATGCTTTCTGCTCATTTTCACCCTACAGCCAGACGTGAAAAGGTGGAAAAGGTCATGAAAGCCCTCCAAATTATTAAGAAAAACGGCCAGCTTCAAAAAATTCGCGACAAATATCACGACGCCGATACCTAACTCTAAAGATATTTATTAATCACATCTTCAAAGCGGGTGCGAATTCTTTGTAAGCCTTCTTTGGTCGTTGATTCATATCGAACAACTAAGACCGGTTGCGTATTTGAAGAACGGCAAAGCGCCCACCCGTCATTAAAACTAAGACGAATGCCATCGGTTAAATCAACTTTGTAATCCGCTGTCGTCGAAGGCTTGAAAGCTTCAATCATTTTTTGAACAATCAAAACTTTTTTCTCTTCAGTTGTATCGATGCGAATTTCAGGAGTATTAAACGAAGGCGGCAGTCCCTCAAGCAATTCTGGAATCGTTTTTC
>JAYWEU010000162.1:0-12529 GCA_043779385.1 Pseudobdellovibrionaceae bacterium | reverse complement strand
TTTCTTCATTTCGCGCCAGTCGAAAACCAGCGTGTTGAAAAAAATGTGCTCTGAAGTGAAATCGTGCCCAAATGCTAGCAAGATCACCTGTGCTTGCAAACGAACCGCCAAAAATCATCTGATGGTTTCCATCATAGCAAGGAACACTGAAATCATCGTAATAAGGATGCGGCTTGCTGCCGGGAAGTGGGTGAAAAGTATCCTCACTCCATTGCCAGACATTCCCAAAGGTATCGTGGAATCCTTTGTCGTTGGCAGGGTGGGCGTCGACCGTGGACTCTCCGCCGTTCGTAAGATTCATATTATAAAGTTTGTCCGTGCTTTGTTCGCCCATCACAGAATCTCTCAGAATTCCGCGCGAAATTGTTTTTGTCCTCGAGTCTCGGATGGCATGATGTTCGGCCTCAGTCAGTAAGCGGTAAGTTGTTTTAGTTTTTTCTTTTTCAGTTTTCCAGGAACAATATGCTTTAGCTTCGTGAAAATTAACACAGACAGGAAAAGCTAGTGGCAACTCAATCAATTCAAAAATTGTCCTTAATTGATATTGATGAAGACCTGCTGGCCCACGAGGGACCCAAAATGACGGATATTTAGTATTTCTAAAACTGCGCCAGGCCCAACCCTCGGCTGTCCAAAAACTTTCTGATAAATATCCACCCGCTTTAATAAAATCCAAAAATTCGCCATTACTGATCAAAAACTGGCTAGCCAAGAACTCCCCGTGCACGCGATTTTCGTGACCGTACTCATTGTCCCAACCATACGAGGGCCAATCAGAAGGCTTCCCCAGGGCCACAGTTCCGCCAGGAACCGAAAGCATCGTATTCTTAGGCACAACGCCGCTGGCCTTTGCAACTGGAGCTTTCGGCCATTCGCGGGGTCGACGAACAAACTCTAAAGGCAGCTCGCGAATCAAGACACTGGATGTTTCCAAATGGATTCGTTCGTGCTCAAAACCCATCACCAAAGCCCACAGCGGACTATCTTGCGAAATCGGCGGGTGATTTTCTTCCAGCAAGGAATGAGTTTCAATGAGTTGTCGAATTCTTGAATAAACTTTTTTCCGATATGCCAAAACTTCAGTCAACGAAGGCCAAACAGTTTTTTGTCCTTCATGCAAATCATCCCAGCGCATTTCATCGACACCGACTTCAAACAGGGCTTCGAAATGAGCGTTCACGGGCCCTTCAAACAGTCCAGCCACGCGCAGTTTGTTCACATACAAAACGGCCGGGTGGGCAAAATAAAACATCAATGGATGACGAAGATGATGATAAGGCCGACAGTAAAAAGCTGCTTCCGAAGAAAGCCCACTGAAAAGAATTTCAGTTAATGTCCAAGAATTATTAAAGTAATCAAGTATTTGTTTTCTAGAGGCCTTCAAGTTTAAAAGTGGCAATGAGCCCATTGTACCATTAGCCGTCATCCCTGGGCAGTGGCCGTAGACAGCGGCCTCGCCGGTCCATTGAATTAAATTATTGTCAGTGTTTCGAAGGAGTGTTGTCATGCAATTCACGGTAGATTGACAGAAAGACCTTCATAAGGGAAGTCGGTATTTGTGGATGAACTTAAATTGTATAAGGATAATTTTCATCAATTCGGTACAAAACTGCATTTTAACAATGCTGGATTGGCCCCGATTTCTTTGCCAGCAAAAGATAAAATTTGTTATTGGGCAAACCGCTTTTACGAAGAAGGATTTGATACAGATAACGATTATATGGAGGATATTCTTCACGCCAGAACCTCATTAGCTAAACTTATCAGTTGTGATTCTACAGAAATTGCTTTTTTTCAAAGCACGGCCAGTGCCATCAGTCAGTTGTGCTTTCAGTTTCCACTGAAAGAAGGGGACGAGGTCCTTACTTGGGATCAAGAGTACGGCTCTAACCTGTATCCTTGGCAAGAGGCTTGCGCGAGAGCTCGGGCAAAGATGATTCAAGTGAAGTCAGAAAAAGACTTCACAACACCCGTTGAAAAAATAATTGAACAAATCACTGCAAATACGAAAGTCATTGCTATTTCTTGGCTTCAGTTTTTAACCGGCGCAAAAACAGACCTCAAAAAATTAAGTCAAAGTCTCCAAGGAAAAAATATTTTTCTATTTGTCGATGTGATGCAGGGTCTTGGCTTACATCCTTTTAATATGAAAGAGTGGGGCGTGGACGCCTTAGCTGGCGGAAGTCATAAGTGGCTGACAAGCCCGGTGGGAGTGGGTTTCCTAGCCTTGGATCAGAAACATATGCAAGCGATTCGCCCCCATAATGTCGGGTCATCGACATTTGGAACCTGTGATGATCCTGCCGATTTATTTTGTGAACCTAAAAAAAACGCTCTTAAATTTGAAGCGGGATCTAAACAAGTCTTAGAAATCACAGCGCTGGGTGCCTCCGTCGATCTGATTTTAGCGACAGGAGTCCCCATCATCGAAGCAGAAATATTAAGGCTTTCGGAAAAATTAGCGGCAGGCCTTCGTCAAAAAGGCTTCACAGTTTTTTATAATAAGTCTTCGATTGTTAACTTTATTCCTAAAGACAAGAGCTCGGCAGAGCTGCTTCAAATTCCTTGCAGCTTCGCTCGGCGTGGCCCAGGCCTGCGTCTTTCTTGTCATGCTTTTAATACTGATGAAGAAGTCGAAAAAATTCTAATGGCCCTCAGCGGAACCTGAAACGTCTGTGTTATTTTTCACAGACGGTAAGCTTTGTAGATAAATCGTCACAGCCTTAAGATCTTTTTCTGTTAGCTTCGACGTGCCCACCTTTACGATCTTAGCCATGTCTCCGCCGACAACATCGCCATCCTCAGTGACACCTTCGCGCAAAAACTTCGTCCAATTTTCGACCGACCATGAACCTAAGCCGGTCCCTTTATCTGGAGTCAGGTTAGGAGCGATCTTCTTTTCTCCAGGCATGGGGGCTCCGGACATCCATTTGTTTTTTAAAAAGCCGCCCAAATTATTTCTTGGTGAATGGCATTGGGCACAGTGAAAAGCGCCTTCGACCAAGTAGGCGCCGCGATTCCAAATTTCATCATGATTTGGTAAAGGCTTAAAAGCACCTTTAGCCGTTCTAAAACTTTCCTCGGTAAGATCGGCAACTTTTGGAAAATTGAGCAAGCGCCAAAAGAAAAGAATCTTTCGATTGTTGTAGGGAAAACCCACTTGATGGGCTTTGTTGGCCTGAACGATGGGCTTAAAAGTCATCATGTAAGCTCGAATGGCAAAAATATCTTGATCCGTCATTTTTGAATAACTGGTGTATGGAAAAGCGGGATAGTAGTACTGCCCGCTGGGCGAAATTCCGTTCCTTAGGGCATTTAAAAATTGGCCTTTGCTCCAATTTCCAATACCGGTTTTTTTATCCGGAGAGATATTCGGGGAAAAGAAAGTTCCAAAGTTTGTTTTTAATTGATAGCCACCGGCTAAAGGTTTCGCAGCCTCCGTCGTATGACAATGGACGCAGCCACTCAGGTTGAACATGTAACGGCCGCGCGTGATCTCAGGTGTTTCATCAGGCAAAGGCTCTGCGGGCAAAGCTGGATCTGGCACCGGGCCGGTCGTTGGCGGGGGCGATGAGGATGCTAAACTTGAAATCCAAGCACTGACTAGATCTAAATCCTCTGGCGTGACATCTTTGACTTTGCCGCTATTGATTGCTTTCAGCGGTGGCATTTTTTTAAGTCCCGCACGAATCGTTGGATCTGCACTTAGAACTTGGAAAAGGGGACTTTTCAGCGGCATGCCGGGAATCACAAGGGGCTGATTATCAACCAAGCCTTTCAGAACTTCCGCTCGGCTGCTGAAAATCAGGCTTTCCGCTTTTCCACCCGCCTTGTGACAGGTCACGCACTTAGGATTGATCACTTGTTGTTGAACTTTGCTCCATAAATCGCCGGGAAGACCCGGTGGCTCAGGCGAGGGCGCCGGCGTTGGAGTCGGGTGGGGCTCGGTGGGTGGGGCAGGATGCACCGCTGGAGGTTTCGGTCCATCATTTGCCAGACTATCAATCCAAGCCGCGACGACTTTGACTTGCTCCTCTGTGACAGGCCGACTTCGCCCGGCAATGACGTCTTTTTCAGGCGGCATAATATCTAAATCGCCGCGCACTTGAAGATTTGAACTCATTACTTTTAGAAAAGTACTTTCCAAAGCATTTCCAGGAACAATAAGTTTACCTTCATCATTTTCAGCGCTTAAAAGTTGACCTTCTGTGGCAAATAAAATTTTTCGTCCGTCGTTGGAAGATTCTGCATTATGGCAACGAACGCATTTTGGGACAATAATGTTATCTTTTATGGATGCAAAGTTAGAGGCTAACTTCATGTGGGTCCCATTGGGATCTGAAGCTCCGTTCAAGTCTTGAGGAGCCTCAAAAAATGAACAGGCTGTGAGCCAGAAAAATGGGAGAATATAAAAATATTTCTTCAAAATAAGACCTCATCCAACCAGCTGCAAAAACTGTTCTAGTTTTATTGGCCGGCAAGGTTCTTTTATAATACGAAAGGGCCAAAATGTCCTCTTTCTCCTCTAATATTCCCTTTGAATAGGTAGACGATCGTGGTTTTTTTACAAGAGTCAGACTCGTTTGCTAAATGGCAAAGCCCCTCATTTTTTTGGGCCCAGGATTTTGAATCTTAACCAGGGGGTTTCCAACACTGTCGAACTTTTAGCCAGCGACATTTAACGTCTTAAAATGAGATATTTAGACACCCTTTTTGCGCTAGGCTCCAATAAGGTTAATTTATACCAAGGCACAGCCTTAGCATGACAGTGATCTAGTAAGAGCAAAACCATTGAACTAAGATTTTAATTCAGGAGAAGATTATGAAAAAGCCAATCTTGTTGATACTAATGACAACTCAATTTGCATGTAATTTTGGTTATGCAATGGCTTCCCCTGACTTGAATAAATTTAAAGAGCAGGTCGTAAGACTAAAGATCAAGACAGAAGCTACGCTTAAAACAAAAACCTATGTTTTGCCAAAAGAACTGAGTGGGCAACTATCTGGCGAGCTTTCTGGCAAAATTGAGGGAACATTTTCTGAAAAAAGCCGAATTAGTTCGATCATCGGTCTAGGCATGATTGGCGCATTAACCGGCGGAGCTGCTGCAATTCTACCAACTTTGCCATTTTTAGCATCTGCCACAGGCCTTGGTTCATATCTCTTACTAGGTGGCGCAGTGGGAGCTGGAGCAGGGGCCTTGATCCCTGAAGAAGTCGCCTCTGGTAAACTTTCAGGATCAGTTCAAGGATCCATTCAGGGATCGAATTGGGAAAACATCTACGATGGCCGCCTTAGGTCTGCGCTGGTTATTGATCCGAATCAAATGAGCACCATAGCTTTAGCGGAACAAGATAAAAACTATCCAACATCTGAATGCTTACACTCTTATAACGAACTTCTGAGTAGAATTGTCCAATCAAAAAGATTTCTAACAACTAATGAGGCAAAAAATCTTTTGATTGATGTCGCACAAATAAGCTCTTTATTAAATGAAATTGAGCTGATTTCGGTGAATCTGGCTGGCGAAGAACAAAAAAATGTCGCTGAGTTTATTCAGACTTCAAAAAAATGGCTAGAAAAGAAGATTATTTTTCTAAGCGTTGGTTCAGATGCTTTAAGCTTCACACGTAAAAACTGGCTTAAGGCAGACTTTTCTTTAGAATTATTCGACAATAAAAACAACCAAAGTATTGTTGACGAGAATCAAACCCTAAGTGTTGTTTTTGAGCAGTCAAGTGATAGCAAGTTGAATGCAAAAAGAGCGCTTGTGGCGTTAGATAAAGAAATTTCAAAAGCTAGCAAGAGCGGTGGAACATACGTCAGCTTTAAGTTGATCAATAAGGAGATCAATAAAACACAATATTATTTAATTAGAAAATCATTGCTGAATTCTGTGCCCTTGATCTTATCTGAAGGCTTCATTACATATGACACAGGAGTTTTTAGTGATGAATTGACGCCCATTGCTGTTAAGTATTTGCCAATGCGAAAAACCGAAATGAGATCAAAGCATCTAGATATTTGTCAGAACAAAAGTGGTCTTGAAAATATTTTGATGGACAGCTCCGTTGAACAATCAGTTTTTTTAAATGAAACTACGGACCTAACAAGCTCTGAAACTTTTGGGAAATAACCAATCGAAAGGATTTTTAAAATGCTAAAGACTTCATTTTTTTCAACGTTGGTTGTTTTTTTTCTGATGCCGTCGGCTTTTGCAGCCTGTCCTAACTTAAAAAGCGAATATCGCTGTAAATTTCGAGCCGGCGTATTTACGATTGATCAACAGCTATCTGAAAACGGAGTGGCAATTTATTCAATTCCCATAGACGTTAATGGCGGCGTTACGACTTTTATTGCTGACAATAAGGTCCATCAACAGTCCTACAGCGTTGTTTCATCAAGATGCTCAGGTAATAGCTTAGAAGTTGAGATCCGAACGTATTCAATCTATCAGCGGTATCTTTTAACGTTGAACGACAAAAACCTTAAAATAATGAGCAAGGACTTTGGCCAAATGAAGTATGATGACTTTACAGATTCATGCACAAAGATTTAGGAATTAAAAATAAAAGATCATAAAAAACTCAAGCGGGAAATGGCGGAGAGGGTGAAAGTTCCGTAAGTTGCCGTTATTATTGAGGCGAACTATGCGGACCCTACCAAACCCTACCAGCCGTTGACCAAGCTTAACTTTATCGAGGGTATTTACCCCCGACGGTGACTGTCAAGCCGGATGACTTCGGACTCATTGAAAGTGGGAATTTCATAACCAAGACTGTTTGTAGCACCTTGCAGATCGATCCCTGCTCTTCTGTTGTAACCGTCTGTCGTATCCGAATCACTGTGTCCTACAATCGCCATGACCCTTGAAAGGGATACCCCTTGTGCGAGCATGTTCGTAATGAACGTGGCTCTTAGGTCATGGAATCGAACCGAGGTGATCTTGATCCTTTGGCAAAACTCTCGAAGGACCTTTGCCTGACCTCCACGTAACCACTCTGTATGTCGTGGCAGCACGTGGGGTTCTTTAGGATCGGCATTCAAGCGACGCTCTTTCAAAAAAAACAGAAAATCTTCACTGACGGGCACTACACGATTTCGTTCGTTCTTCGTGCTTTTTAAACCATTCTTACTACTCCAAGACTTATTAACGTGAATCATCTTGGCTTCAAAATCCACATCTGACCACAAAAGTGCAATCATCTCGCCTGAGCGCATTCCGGTTTTTAAGGCCGTTACCCAAACGGGGTAAAAGTAATGATTCGTAACCTTTGCTTCGGTCAGAAGCCGATCCACTTCCACTCGATTTAAAACTTCTTGGTCATTGACTGGAGCTTTGACCGTCACCCCAGCACAGGGGTTCAGAGCCAGCTCTTGATTATCAATGGCCATCTGAAATATTTTTCGAACAAGTTTCAGTGTGTGCTTTCGAGTGTGTGGCGTTACCTCTTCGGGAAGGTTTTCGAAAATCAGATCGCGAACATCATCTTGTGTAATCTTGGTGATGTCCTTTTCTTCCCAAATCGGCAGCACATATCTATTCAAGCACTTCTCGTAGCAATAATAGGTCGAGGGTTGATATTGTTTCTTTAAACTAATCAAACACTTCTGAAGCCAAGCTTTCCAAGAATGAACTGGTTTCTTATTGATGAAGGCCTCAAGCTCTTTTCTGAGCTCAAAGGCTGCCTCATCGGCTTTTCTTTCTGAAGTGATCCCATACCGACAACGATAGATTTGTTTTCCATCTTGATCTCTCATTTTGACTTCTACTAAATACAGTTTCTTGCCGTCTTTTATGTAAGGCTTAATTGCCATTATCATGCTCCTTTCAGGAGCAAGCTATTCAGCCAGCACTTACGAAACCTCAGACGGCTTCCCAATTTTTTAAATTCAATTTCTCCCCGACAAACTTTGATTCTCAAAGCATTCGGTGAAATTCCTAAAAATCGGGCTGCCTCCGCAGAAGTCAACCACTCTCCAACTTCCAAATTTTCAAAGAACGAAGGCTCTAAAAATTCAGAGCCTTTTCTAGAATAGAGTTTCATACAACTCCGAAAAAAAATCAAGCAACAAAAGACAGGAAACTCTTTAAGGGCCTAGCTCTCAAGGGATTTCATCTGCGCTCGGATCAACTTGATTTTCGATATAGAGATTATTATTTGCGCCTTGATCGCGCTGATTATTTTCCTTCTTCTTAAGAGAGGACTTTATTTTCTCAATCGGCTTTCGCTTTGTCATTAATTCTTCAAGCGTGAGCTCAGCCCCGCTGCGCTTAGCAAGTCTTACCTTTTCAACAGCTCGGTTGATCCAGCGCATTTCATCATAGTGCTCAGCTCCCAAGAGCTTTGCTTCAAGCTCAGACAAGTTTTCGCTATGCTCTCGTATTAAAAAGTTTGCAAGATCACTTTTAGAAAATTTAATCATGCCGTCGTATTTCTGCGTGAGACTCTGAAGCCAGCGATCAAGCTTGTCGCGCTCTTCACGCTTTAAAATGATCCTATCCACAGGATCTGTCTGTGACGGCAAAGGTGCTTCGGTAGCGGATTTTGCTTTTAGTTTGCCCATGTGGCCCCGCGATCTATCAAATACTTCCAATGTCCGCCTGTCATGGTGAGGCCATCGTCTTCGATCTTTTCTGAAATCCAAATCTTACGAACGACGGGCTTTGTGAGTTTGGGTGGGACTTCAGTATTTTCTTTTCCATTTTTATCAATTGGATTTTTGGGCGGCGTCTGGCAAGAAATCATCGCAGCTAAAGTTAAAATCAATAATACATAACGAATCATAAAAAACCTCCAGAGGTTAAAATAAATTGCGAACGAAATTTTTTTCTGTTGATAGTGAAGTGTACAAAGCAATAAGCAGGGTCTTATAAATGTCTATTTGGACAAACAATAGTGCATTAATGCCATAGTGTTAAGAAAACACAAAATGGGCTATAAATGCTCAAGTGCGCGAGACCCAAGGACTTTTCTTTTTTGAAAATACCAATTTTTGCAATTCACCTTGGTTGGGTCTTTGGGGCCCCTCGGGCAACCCTTGGGGGAGCCTTTGGAGATACAGGTCACGGATTTTCTGATTTTTTTCACGTCCAGATCTTGTTAAGGAGTCCCAACCAAGAATTTTGAAATCTTCCAAAAGTACAAAGTGATGAATTTCCATCCGTCGGAGCTTAAGCGCCAACAGATGTTCAAAAATCCTCTCCATAAGTCTTACGCCGTCACAAATCCAAAACACCACGTCAATTTTTGAATCAAGTCCGTCGAAATAATGGGCGGCCTTGGTGTATCTAAGAAACGGCTTTAGATTAAGTTCCATTTCAAAAGCAAATACCGATTCGACCTTCTCGTTTTTGATCCTGGTAAAACCATCCGGCACATGATCTTTTGATGTTGGCATCCAATCTGGCAAAAGGCTATCTTCACTGCATTGAACTTCTTGCTCCGTAAAAAATTCAACATCGGGATTTGGATAAATGGCAAATTCCCCCAACTGAAAAGCTGTTGCCAAATAATCATGAGACACGCTTTGCGCTGCAAACCGCTCTTCTTTTAAGAATCCTAAATCATACTTAAGATAATCAAATCCTTTTTTGGCCAGCTGAAGAACCGTCAAATCAATGTCTGAACCATCACGCTCGGTCAAATATCCCTCGGCAATAAGTCTTCTGATCTTTTCATAAAAGCTCCAGTGCGATAATTGATCAAAGAATAGTTTTTTTGCCAAAACATAACTTAAAACTTTCCACTTCCAAATGCCTTTAAGCAGAAGGACTTCTGGCCTCGGGATTTTTCTCATTGGCTTTGTTGAGAGTGGTGATTTCTTTTTCCTCTGCGGTGGCCTTACGCTGTTTCCAGTAACTATCAATTTTATTTCTGACATCATTAACCTCCTCTTCGGTTAGAAGTGGGGCCTGCACTTCGATAAACTCCAGCCCGTGTTTCCAAATGGCCCGGCCTTTGTAAGCTTTATTCAAATCAGCCCCACGGCCATTACCAAGAACGATCATGCTTTGGCTAAAGTGGCTTACCGCGAAACACAAAACCCCAGATAAATTGGCTTTTATCGTAGGATCCAGATTTTTTGCATCAGGTTTTTGCACTCCGATCACAAGATTTATTCCAACCGCACGACCCATCCTGGCGATTCGATTCAGAGTTGAATTGATTTCAGCAAGCTCCGTATTAGCAGTTCCCTTAAAAGTTGGCATAAGTTCCGAGGCCTCATCGACGACGACAACGATGCGTTTTTCTTTATGAGCTTTACGAAATGGACTTTTGTTGTACATCTCAAGGTTTCTGGCCTTGGCTTGAGGAAAAAGTTTCATGCGCTCGTCTAATATTTTTTTAAGAGAATTCATTTTTTGTGCGGCCTCGGGCAAATCTTCTGCTCGGTGCAAGTTACTAAAGCCTGCGAAAACTTGGTTTTCCATGCCGGATTTAAAATCTAGATAGTGGATTTCAAGATCTTCGTTATTTGCGAGCAGCACAGTGAGCATCATACGAATGAACGTAGATTTACCGGCACCGGATTCACCGGCTACTAAAAAGTGTGGAATGTCTCGAAGATTTACCTTAACCTCACCTCGGTGACTGAGACCCAGCGGGAAAGAGAAGTCTTTGTAGGCCAGTAGATTTTCTAAAATCCACAAATCGGGCATAGCTTCCGTGGTATAAATGACGTTCACAAATTCCTTATTGTTTTTTGGATTTTCCATTTTTGTAATATTCACGTTCAAATTGCTCTCAAGATGATCTTTCGCAGAAAAAAATGAAGATAGCGGAAGCCCTCCCGCTCGAAGCGTAAGCTTTCGGCCATACTCATCAATCGGGAAGTCCGAAAAAAACTGCGGCCGCTCTTTGAGTTTTGTCTCAAGACCAGCATTGATAAAAGCACGGTCTAGAAGCTTTGTTGTCATCATACGCTTAAATAACCTGTAAATTCCCCAGCCGTAAAATCCGAAAAATAGCGACAATAGGCCAAGCCAGTCTCGGAATTTTCCGTTTGGGATTAATAACCTCGTCTTATGGAAAAGAGAAAATATCCAGCCGTCCAGATAAATCAGAAGCGAGCCGCTAAGAAAAATTCCAATGAGCAAGCAAACATAGACCGGAATTGCTCTTGTGATAAAGCCGGTCACAATTTCTCGATTTACGTCAAATAAAATGACCTTGAAAAAATTGAACAGATTCTTCACATAGAAAATCACGTCGGGTTTGTTTTTTGTCTGCGGATTATCAACCAAATGTTCCTCCAAAAAATAAAAGCCCCAATTATAATAGGGGGAATGGGTTTTAAAAAATTAGGGCCTTAGTAGAGCGGACTGGGGGCTCAGCAGCTGGGATGTGAGTTGACGAATGCCACGAGGCCTATCATTGATCCTTAGTTGGGGCATCATCAAAAATAACAAGCACCGGAGTTGAATGGGCCACCTCAACGCGATTGTCAGATGACTTCATTTTTTCAAGCATGTCTTTGCCGAGTTCACTCGTGGCGGTACTCACTCCGCTCAGAGCCGCATCACGCATCGACGGACGTCTGCGCTCACTGACGCCAAGATTAACCTCGTCCCTCATGCCGTCGGCCATCCCACCTAAGAAGATGAGTCCGGAGCTTGCAGCAAGCTTAAAAGCGTAATCAGAAATCTTTTTGCCCTTAACGCCAATGATGCGATCAACCTGATCGTAAGCCAGAGCTTTAATTTTTACCGTCGTTTTGTCAGGTAAAATGGCTTTCGTGAACTCAATAAAAAGCCTCTCGTCACTGGAAGTGCCAGAGCCTAGTAGCACAGTTCTCGCCGGTAAAAACACATCGCCGTCAGCCTTAAGTGGCTCCGAAAGGGACGCCTTCACCAGACCGTTAGTGCCACCGCTGATCAGAGTTACCAAAACTTCGGAACCCGCCGGAATCATTTGATGAGAGCCTAGATCAACCGGCTTTATGCGCTCAATTTCAGAAGCTCGTCCGCGCCTTGCGGTCGCAAACTCGCGTGCGCGCGTTTTTTCTTCCTGCAAATCACGATTACGGTCCATGACCTGCGGGATGTAGGTTGCAGTAGACGGCGGCTTAAGATCGGGCGGCACAAATATGATTTCGGCCTTTCTTTTAAATGATGGCCTATAAATTGATGAGCCCTGGAAAATTAAAACAAGCAAACCAATGACCCATACAATAATTTGCAGAAAGTGGTTTGAAATCTTGGCCTTCCGGCCCTCGGTGATCATCAGCCATGACCGCGCTCGCCAAGATCTGTTTGATTCTGAAATTTCAGGCTCTATCATTTGAAATTCACCTCGAACTGTTTGTCTTTGGGATCACGAATAAAAATGATGTCGTCACCGCCCGAAGGGACAGTGATCACATCAAACGCACAGCGCCGCTCCAACATATAAACAAAGACGTTAGTTTTTCCGTGCGCCCGAAGGGCTTTTATAGCAAGGTCATTTTTAATCTGCTTAAAATCAAAACTACTTTCGCCTGGTAAAATGTCTTTTGGTTTTACAGGAAAACTTAAAATCGTGAGTCT
>JAYWEU010000161.1:0-4765 GCA_043779385.1 Pseudobdellovibrionaceae bacterium | reverse complement strand
CTTGGGAGTCCGTAT
This sequence comes from Pseudobdellovibrionaceae bacterium, assembly GCA_043779385.1. Lineage (GTDB taxonomy): Bacteria > Bdellovibrionota > Bdellovibrionia > Bdellovibrionales > Bdellovibrionaceae > JAYWDA01. The sequence goes on along the minus strand of JAYWEU010000161.1, from coordinate 4,750 downwards.
CCGGACGTTGGTCCGCCTAGCCCTTAGTTGCGGAATGGTGCTTGCAATAGAAGTAGCTATCGATTGAAAAATTTGAGCTTGGAGAAGCAAATGGAAAAACGCGCGATGGATCTTAAGAACACAACTTCCTTTGAACAAATCGACAGTGAAGACCAGAGTGACTTCGTAACTGCCCAGAATAACTGTGCACTTTGTGGAACTACTTTAGAACTTCGGCATGTCTTTATGACTGAAACCAGTTCGATCAAAGAAGAAGCCTATTGCACTGAATGTGACATGCGGACCCGCGCCAAAATTTATACACTTAATTAATTCATCTGTTCTTTGACTGCTAAAGCGTCAATTTTTTATCAGAAAAGAAGGGACCTTCGGCCTGATCATCGCCGATTCCAAAGGCCGACTGCTTCAGGCCCCAGGGACTTTTATCTTCAGGTCGCATCCAGTGATTAAGCCACAAGGCTCCGAATTCTAACTTGTCAGCCATTTTCCGGGCTTTGTCTTCGTCACCCCATAGAACAGCTAAATTTCCGTAGGACGTATTATTGGCCCACTTTGCCAGCTCATGCAGATATTTAACAGTTACGATTGGAAAAACGGGAACCAGTAATTCATCCTGCTGGAGGTTGGAGCAATTTGGAAGATTCAAAAGAAATTGCGCCCCCTCTGACTCTGGCGCAAAAGCTTGGCCGTGTTCTTCCTGCGCCCAACGAAGAGCTTCATTTTTTAAACTTTGTCTGAGCCCTGGCCCCCACGGACTGCGATCTTGGATCGACCGCGCCGGTTTTATTTTTAAAACTTTTTCCTTTAAACGCTCGATGATTTTTGGAGCTTCCGCTTCTGTGGTGAGCAAACGACTCATGCTCCAACCGGTTTGCCCCTGTCCGATGAGGAAACTTTCAACCATACGATCCCAGTGCGCTTCAGATTCAAAACCAGGTAGGATGAGGGCGGAATTTTTAACAGAACCACGAATTTTTAGTTTTTTAAATTGTTGAGCTGTCGATTGAATCACGCTTTCGGCATTTTTCGTTCGACCGACGAAACTGACGGCGCGAACGCCAGGGTGAGCGGCTAAAAAGGCTCCGACTTTAGAACCAACGCCCAAAAGGACTTGGATTGATCCGACGGGAGGTTTGATGTCTTCGATAAGAATTTTTAAAATCAGAGCTGTGATCGGCGACTTTGAAGAGACTTTAATAATTGCTGAATTGCCTGCAGCCCAAGCGGGAATTAAACTTTCCATGACTAATCTAAAACTTAAACTCCAAGATGTAATGATCGCGACAACCCCACTGGGGGCATTTAAATAATGATCCGAGGCCTTTTGTTGTAAGGTCTGTTTGTTTTGATCGATCAAGTGCAGAACGTGCTGGAAGGAACTTTCTTTGGTAAAAATAAAAGGTAGCCCTTGATAAAGCGCTTCTTGTGAAGCCCAATCATCGATATTTTTTTCAATCGATGTTTTTAATCTTTCTAATAAAGCCAAACGATCTTCTTTGGCCCAGGCGTTAGGTTGATTAAGAAATTTTTTGCTCGACTGCAGGCAACGAATGACATCCATTTCGTCGGCTGGATTCCACTGTGCTAAAGGTGTCTGATCCCACGGGCTCAGAAATTTTTTCGGCTCTGAATTTTGAGTTTCAGAATCCTGGCTATTAATAAGTTGAGTCAGCTTCACAGTCATCTGACTAGGTGTTACCACCAGCCAATCGTTAAGTTCAAGCAAGGATAAAAAAAAGGGCGGTGAAAGTCCTTTTTCCAAGCCAGGTCTAACGACACTAACCAGAAAGTGGTGCTTTACCGCCCGGACTTTGGCGAAGTTGCAATGACTATGACGTCATTCCCTCCGCCTCGGTACTGTCACATGGTTTTACCATAAGCACCACCTCCTTCCCAGCCGTCAGAACGGCTTACCTACATCATAACTTCTTGGAATTAATTTCGAAACAAAATATTTAAAGCTGCGCAATTATTTTTTTCTGAATCTGTTTCATGTCCTCGGGCGAATGCCGCTGAGCATGGGCGAAATTGAGATCGCTCATCTGCCATCCTGGAATTAAATGCAAATGGAAATGGGGCACTTCCAAACCGATCACGGTTTGAAATACTTTCCGACACTCTGTCGCTTTTTGAACCGCTCGACCGATTTTTAGCGCGACTTGCTGAAGGTGCAAATAATCTTTTTCTGGGACGTCGATCCAATGATCGAACTCTTTTTTTGGAATGATCAAGGCATGTCCCAATTTGACTTGGTCCAGCGCAAGAAATGAGAAAACCACTTCGTCCTCATAAATTTTATAACTTGGAAGCTCACCATTTAAAATTTTAGTAAATACCGTTGCCATTGATGTCTCCAAAAAAATCCCAGTCCTGAAAGACTGGGGTTTTCAACATTCCTGATTATTTTAGCTGCGCTGAGCGAGGGGCTTCCACTTTAGGCCTTCGGGGCCTTTCCAATGACCGCGCGGGCGATAAATTCGGTTATTTGCATACTGCTCCATGGCGTGCGAACACCAGCCGCTAATTCTAGAAACCGCAAAAATAGGAGTATAAATATCAATGGGGATTTTCATGCTGTAGTAAACTGTCGCTGAATAAAAATCCACATTCGGCATTAAACCCTTTTCTTTTTGCATCGTATCGTCGATCAAAATCGACATTTCATACCATTGTGGTTCGCCAATTTTTTTTGTTAGCTTTTCAGAAATTTTTCTTAAAATTCGAGCTCGTGGGTCACCATTTTTATAAACTCGGTGACCGATGCCCATCACCTTTTCTTTGGCTGCCAAAGCATCAATGACGAATTTTTTAGCATTTTCGATATTACCAATTTTTTTAAGTGATAACATGACTTGTTCGTTGGCGCCGCCATGCAAGGGTCCTTTTAAGGCACCAATGGCGGAAACGACGGCCGAGTGTAAATCACTGAGCGAAGAGGCCGTCACACGCGTCGCGAAGGCCGAGCAATTCAACTCATGATCGGCGTGCAGGATCAAACAGGTATCAAAGATTTTTACGAAATCAGCGTCAGGCTCTTTGCCACCACTGAGCATGTACATAAAATTCCAAGCCATGGATTTGCCCGCTTGCGGAGCGGTGGGCTCGCGCTTATTTCGAATGGCTTCAAAGGCACAAACCAAAGTTCCCATCTTTGCTGTTAAACGCAAAGCTTTGCGCCGATTCGCATCCACAGACATATCTTCGGCGTCTTTATCCCAATGTCCCATCAAAGAAACAGCTGTCCTCAGCCATGCCATAGGATGGACCTTAGTGGGAATATCTTTTAACACTTTAATAAAGTCTGGCGGAAGAACCATTTCTTTATTCAGATCATCACTAAAACTTTTCAATTCAGCGGCTTTCGGTAAACGATTATTCCAAAGCAAGTAAGTCACTTCTTCAAAGGTTGAATTTTCGACTAAGTCATCGATGGTATATCCCCGAAAATTCAGTGTATCACCAACGATGAAAGAAACGGCTGTCGTACAGGCGACAACGCCCTCAAGACCTTTATCTACAGCCCCCTCATAAATTTGAACTTCTGCCATAATGTGTCCTTTCAAGGTACTTCTTTTAGATTATCCTTTTGCCAGTTTAATAACTCGATCTTTAACTTCTGTCACGATGACCGTCTGATCCTTTTCGGGCTCTGCAAGCCCTGTGAATTTTTCGATTCTATAAAGAATCTCATTCCGTAATTCATGAACGCCGCTGCGAGGAGCTTCCCGGATGGCATCGCGAAAGCTTTCGCCGCCCCACAGCTGGCCTTGCGAGTTTTGGGCGCGCCAAATTCCTTCTGTGCAAATCACGATTCGATCGCGAGGATTCAATGGCAGCTTCATCGAATGCAGCTGCGGCTTTGAAGTTTTCGTCAGAACACCACTGCAGGCCTCTAAGTTTTCTAAGGTATCTTGTCCCATCATCTGCAGATACGCTTGATGGTGCCCAACATGACAGTAAGATAGTTCGTAATTTCGTTTGTCGACGACGCCATAAAATAAACTAATTTTATCGTCTGGGCCCATCTGGGGTTGCAGCTCTTGAATCAAGCTTTGAACCGTTTGATGAGCTTCCGACGAGCGCTTGGCTTCACTGGAAGCCGATATTTTAATTAAAACACTGAGGAACAAAGCGGAAAGACTGTAGCCCGAAGCACTTGAAACTAGGATGGCAAACTTCATGCGATCTTGAAGTTCGAAAATATCAAAGTAATCACCACCCGACTTCATTCCAGAAACAAATTTAGTCGAAAAATCAAACCCTGAAATGGGCGGAATTTCGATTGGATTAAGATGCTTTTGCAATTGGCTGGCCATTTTTAATTCTTGACCCATCTGTGAGATGACTTTTTCAAGGTGTTGATTAGCTAATCCAAGCTGGCTTTTATAAAGCTGCAGTTCGGCGCTCTTGGAGGTCAGCTCCTGCTCAAGATCGCGAATACGATTTTTCAGACGTGCGGCTTCATCGGACATAGTTTTCTATTTTCCCTGATCTTTTCCGTTTTGAGAAAGGGAAAAAAGCTCTTGGACGAAAGTAGGTAAGATTCCTTGGTGATCTTGCCACTGAGCGGCGCTGTCAGCCGACATTGAGCCACCTGGCAGCCTTTGAGCTTTAAAATGTCCCCAGACCAAAGAGACACCGGTGACCAAGCTCGACCAAGTTAAGGCGCATAATAAAAACCAAACTATCTTTTCGGATAAGGGACCCGTGCTAAGATTGCTCATCTCGTAAAATTCACTTTTTAATAACC
>JAYWEU010000160.1:0-30661 GCA_043779385.1 Pseudobdellovibrionaceae bacterium | reverse complement strand
TGGCGTATAATTTTTCAAAGTATCCAGGTCTGCATATTTCGGTCGATTACCTTTGGGATAATACCTACGAGTTCAGTATTAAATCTTGGCAGTGGGATGTTTATTACGGACTTGGTGGTCGTGTGATTGCCGTTCAGTCTGGCGACGACAAAAATAAAACAGCTTTAGGTGTTCGTGCGCCCTTGGGAACAAGCCACACTCTTCGTGATCCACACCTCATGATTTTTGGCGAGATCGCTCCAGTTCTTAATTTTATTCCGAACACGGATCTAGGATTCGATCTGGGTGTTGGCTTTAGAATCTTATTCTAAGTATAAGAATTTTACCTATGTCGACTGACACCTTTTGAAAGTTTGAGGCTTGACGGATTCTAGTTCGGCCTCATTTTTTAACTAAGAAGGAGAGTCGACATGATTAAACCATCTGGATTTATCCCTGTTCTGCCTTTAAAAAATACTGTTCTTTATCCGGGAGTGGCCCAGGCTCTTCGTGTCGGCCGCGAAAAAAGTATTCGCGCCTTGCTAAAAGCATTTGAAAATAACAACTGGATCATTTCCTTAACTCAAAGAGATCCCGAACGAACCATCGAATCCATTGAAGATCTTTATTCAGTGGGAGTTCTTTGTAAGATAGAATCTGTTAGGGGCAACCCCGAGCAAGGCTACAATGTTGTGATCAGGGGCCATGAACGAGTGCGTGTCATCACAAGCTCGGAACAGTCGGGCTTTTTTGAAGTGCTTTATGATCAACTAGAAGATGTCTCTGACCTAGAGGGCTCTACCCGGAAGGCCTTGTTAGAAAGTCTTAAGATATTATCCATGAGTGTCCTGAAGCTGATCCCCGCTGACACTCGGGAAGTGGAGGAGCTTCTTCACAGTATTGATGATTTAACTTATTTGACTTACCTTGCCGCCGCGAATGCGGATCTGGATCTGAAGGAAAAACAAGTTTTACTAGAGCAACTGTCGATCAAAGAGCGGGTCATGCATTTGTTGACCCTATTGCAGGCTTTTAAAGACAACTTAGAAGTGCAAGCCGATATTCGTCAAAAACTGACCTCAAAAATTGGCCAGTCACAGCGGGAAAGTATTTTGCGTGAGCAAATCCGCACCATCCGCGAAGAATTGGGCGAAGGGGATGACGAATCGCAAGTGGATAATTATCATAAAAAAATCGATGAGGCACAGATGCCAGAAGACGCCAAAAAATTGGCCGAGCAACAGCTGAAACGATTGGAAGATATGAGTTCGTCCTCCCCCGAATATCATATTCTTCGAACTCACCTGGATTTAATGGTTTCTCTTCCTTGGAACAAGGGCGCGGTCGAGACTGAAATTAATTTAGATCAGGCTCGCCAGATTTTAGATTCAGATCATTACGGCTTGGAACAAGTAAAGAAAAGAATTATTCAGCATTTGGCAGTCATGAAAATGAAGCGCCCTCAAAAAGGCTCTATTCTTATTCTTGTAGGACCGCCGGGGGTTGGTAAAACCTCATTGGGTCAAAGTATTGCAAAAGCGCTGGGACGCAAATATGTGCGCGTGAGCGTCGGTGGCGTCAGGGATGATGCTGAAATTAGAGGGCATCGCAGAACTTATATAGGCGCACTTCCCGGCCGAGTGATCTCAGGAATAAAAAAAGCCGGAGAAAACGATCCGGTCTTTGTCTTAGATGAGATCGATAAGCTGACAAAAGCTTTTAATGGTGATCCGGCCAGTGCACTTTTGGAAGTCTTAGATCCCGAGCAGAATAATTCTTTTTTAGATCACTATTTGGACACTGGTTTTGATTTATCAAAAGTATTTTTTATTTGTACCGCCAACAGTTTAGAAACAATTCCTGGACCCTTATTGGATCGGATGGAAGTGATTGAAGTCAGTGGTTATACATTAGCTGAAAAATTTCATATCGCTAAAAATCATCTGATTCCTAAACAACTTAAAGAACATGGCCTGACGGCGGATCAATTGCAAATTTCAGAAGAGGCCTTGCATAAAATGATTTCCCATTACACGCGCGAAGCCGGCGTTCGAGAACTGCAACGAAAAATTGCGGCTGTTTGCCGAGCGGCGACGGAACGAGTTGTTCGCGCCGATGGTGAAAAAGTCGTCATCAAACTGAATGACCTCGAGGAAATTCTTGGGCAGGAAAGATTTTATCATGATGTCGCCCAAGAGATCATGCAGCCAGGAGTGACCACAGGTCTTGCATGGACGCCAGTCGGTGGAGACATCTTATTTGTTGAAACTGCGCTGATGCCCGGTAGCGGAAATCTGATTATCACGGGTCAGCTAGGAGAAGTGATGAAAGAGTCCGCGCAAATTGCTCTGACTCTTTTGAAAGCGCGGTTGCCCTTTGAAGGTCCCCTCATTGATTTTTCCAAGCATGATGTGCATGTGCATGTCCCAGCGGGAGCCATTCCAAAAGATGGGCCTTCGGCGGGAGTGACTTTGCTGACATCGATGGCGTCGCTTTTTACCAAGAGGTCCGTGTCTCCGCAATTAGCGATGACAGGTGAAATCACGCTTCGTGGAGCGGTCACTCCCGTCGGGGGAGTGAAAGAAAAAGTGATTGCGGCGCACCGAGCTGGAGTTAAAGAAATTATTTTGTCAGAAAAAAATAGAAAAGATTTAAAAGAAATCCCTGAAGAGGTAAAAAATGAAATTCATTTTCATTTTGTCGAGCATGTGAATGAGGTTTTAAAAGTGGCCTTAAAGCTTGAGGCGCCTTTTCTGCCATCAATTATTCATGAGCCCAACTCCATGTCTTCGGGAGCAGCGAATTAAGGTCGATCACATAGATATAACTTCCTTCGTCCTTCGTTGGTACGAGCCCGGTTTTTAAGTAATCCGGACGGCCGCGAAGGGCGAAGTCATTGTCATTCATTAAAAGCAAATACCGACCTTCAACGACGGTCATGCCTTCAATTTTTTCAACATCATCAACTCCAATTTTGACTAAATCGACGACAAGTCGTTTTTTAACAGGTCCTTCTTTGCTAGGATCAGGAATAAAATAAATTTTACGATATCCGTCATGTCCTAAAACATTATTTCTTTCTAAAACTAAAATTCCCAATTCCTGTCCTGAAATTTTAAGGGTGGCGACATCGCCAATTTTATCAGCGGTGGAATTATCGAAGGGATAATGTTTAACTCCTTCAGATTTCTGACTGCTAGGATTAAAGATCAAGATCGGCCCTTGCAAATCATCAGGCCCAGATTTTAGAGGGCTTTCCAAAAAGGCCCAAATATTTTTCTTAAAAAAAGTTAGACCCTCAAACCCGCGATTCAAGCGGCGCTGGGCAAAGAGCTCAGGAAAATGTTTGCCGGGCAGAAAGCGATTTAAAAGCAGACCCTCAGGAGAAAACTCTAAAAGGCTAGGAAAGTATTCTTCCCCCATCCAGAAGTGACCTTTTTGATCTTGAGTGATCGATTCGGGATCGATGCCGCTGGGGTTTGGAGGTAATAAATAATCATAAACATCAACGGGATCTTCAAGGCCCACAACCGGTGGAAGCCCAGAAAGATTTCCCTCTGAATTTCGAAGTAACACGGTCTTTTCAAAGACCAAATCCTTAAAATCTTTATTCAGCGAAAATAAAATCCAGCGGGGTGTAAAGTCCGGCATCAAAAAAGGCCGGTTTCCATTGTACATATCCCCATTGGGACCACGATCCGTGTGGGTGATAAAACGATGGCGCCCTTCAGGAGTTTTTCCCAAATAATGAAGACCTGAAAAGCCACCTAAGAAAACTTCCTGCCCAGCGCTTGAGCGTCCTAAGGAAGGCAAATTTTTAAATTCTAATTTCTTGACGCTCATGCTGGCACATCCCAAAGTCTCGATCAGAAAAAAGCCTATCAAAAGGCGGTATTTATGAAACATAATTCCTTTATATCTCAGAATGAGACACGATGGCAAAATTATTTATCAGAGATTGTTTCATAAGCATTATAAAAAGACCGAAAAGATCAATAGAATATGACACCTACGAGCGGCATTAAACACATTCTTATTGTTGATGATGAACTTGAAATGCGCGAGATCATTTCAACTGTTATTTTGGGTTTGCATGGTTATGAGGTTTTAACGGCCGCCGATGGTGAAGCCGCCTTAAATATTTTAAAAAATCAGAAAGTGGACTTGTTGCTCACCGATCTTTCAATGCCAAGAATCAATGGATTTGAGCTTTTGCGACGACTGAAGGGCTTAGGTTACAGAATTCCGACTGTGGTCCTGACAGGTCACAGTGATCATCAGGTGATAAAATTGCTATCAGCATTTGGTGTGAATGAATTTTTAAATAAGCCTTGGGATAATGATCAGTTGATCTGGATTATTAAGAAGTTACTTGTACATCATGGGAGCTCTGAAGAAGCCTCGTAAGGAAATATTGGAAGCCGTTAGTTTGTTCAGCCGTTTTAGAATTGACGTTTTGGTGATTTCGCCAGCCGTCGAAATCCTGCAGAGGATTGTTCAAGTTTCAGAAAGACTGAAGCTGACGGTGCATCGTGTTTCAAATGTTTCGCAATATGAAAAAGAGTTTAAAGAGATCGGCTGGCCCAATTTAATTATTTTAGATTTGTCCGTTGTGAATGAAAAGCAGGTCGCCTTAGAAACGATCTTAGCCTTAAAAACGATGGTGCCCCATAGTTATTATACGGCTTTAGTGAAAGACGGGTCGGATGCTGAATTTTGCCAGCAACTCAAGGACGCCGGCATGAATCATGTTCAGGTGATTGACGAAGTTTTGCGATCAATGAAGCTTGATTTTTTATTGATGCAGCAATTTTTACTTCAATATTATCCGATTGAACTCAGAGATCTTTTTCCCGGTACAGAAATAACTTTTAATGCCTTTCATTTTATGGCCCTCAATAACAAGTATTTGCCAGTTATTTTTGAACGTTTTGTTTTAAGTGACAAAAAATTTAAACGCTTAGAAAAAGTCAGTCAAATTTATATTCAAAGTCATGCATTGCAAGCCTACCAAGAATATATCGAGTCTTATTACGACTCTTTTAATACAGGCTTGCAAAAAAGAACGAAAGCCGCATTTCTGCAGCTGGTTTATGCCTATACTCAGATCAGTGGGCTCTTGATGAATGGGGAAGGAGACCTGAATACTGCAAAAAATTCAGAAATGTTGGCCCAGCTTCTTGGCTTCTGTGAATCTCGGCATACGACTTTGATCAACTATATTAAATCTTCTTCGGAACCTTTTCATAACTATATTCAAATGTTTCAAAGTCATGGTTTATCCAGCTTTGACCGAAGTCTATTCATTGCAGGTTTAGCGGCCTTCCTGAGCGAGATGTCGGGCGTCGGGCAGCCTGGATTGATTTTAAAATCAAGTTTGATGGCTTGCTCGGGCCTGATGTTTTCAGATCAAAAGACTTATTTAAAGTGGCATGATCACTTAGAAAGTCATTGGTCCCTGGAAGATCGTGTCCATTTTTCAGATGCAATTAAGATTTCCGGCGAAATTGGAAGATTGAATTTAGCTGATTTCAAGGGACCGATGGCTCAGATTGTCTCCCACGTCTTTGAAAGATTTGATGGCAAGGGATTACCAGATAAGATTTCTGGTGAAAAAATTCCTGTGGAAACATCGGTGATTCAGCTGGCGGATGGGTGGCTGCGGCTGATAGCGAAGAGGCCTAAAATGACGGCTACTGAATCTTACGAATCGTTTCAAGCTTATTTGGCTGTGGAAAAAAAATCTGGAAAAATAAATCCGGCTGTGATCGAAAAATTGGCACAAGTTGGCTTCCGCAAAACTTAATTTTTTCGCTTCTACAGAGCTTTTAAATTTCGCTTCTACAGAGCTCAGTGGACCTGATCGGGGTTGAACCGACGACCTCTTGCATGCCATGCAAGCGCGCTCCCAACTGCGCTACAGGCCCACTCAACTCTGTAAAAAGCATTCTCAAACCCAAAATATTTTGCACGACAAGCTGCAATATTTTGGAGGGGAAGTAAGCTTTATACAAATAAATCAAAGCTCGGAGCAGGGCAAGTGAATTTATCCTTGATAGTCACCCATGGACTGGCTTTAATTGGGCCTAGTTCATCGAAACGACAAGGAAAAAAAATGCTGAAAAACTTCGCAAAGTTGGGGAGCCTGGTTTTGGCTCTGATTGTAACATCATCTTTAGTCCCTTCACAGGCTGACGCCAAGGACATGCGCCAGCGCCTGGGCTTGGGAATTAAAAACAATAACTCTTTTGATTTACCAGCCTTGGCTGGCGTTTATTATGCGGCCAGTGAAGTGGCGATCACAGGTGGCCTGGGGATGGACACCCAGAAAGATAATTCGAAGTTCGCTCTGACGGGTGGAGTGCGGCGGATGATTTTTTTTGAAGAGCATATGAATTTCTATTTCGGCGGTAGTTTGTCGCTAGTGAATATCGAAACAAACGCCGATAAACAAAACGGATGGGAATTGAACGCCCTTTTTGGAACAGAGTTTTATTTAGCCGGTCTTGAAAATTTAGCCCTGACTTTTGAAGGCGGCGCTGGCGTTGTTTCCATGCGCGAAGTCCGTTTTCGAACGATTGCGGACCATCCCTTCCGAGCCGGAATTTTATTTTATTTCTAAAAACTTAAGTCTAACGAGGTAAAAAATGAAAAAAGTAATCATGACACCCAATGCTCCAAAACCAGTGGGTCCCTATTCACAAGCGGTATTTGCAGGTCAAACTTTGTATTGTTCCGGGCAAATCGCCATCGATCCTAAAACCAACGAGGTTATAAAGGGTTCAGTGCAAGAGGAAGCCGAACTTGTCATGAAGAACATTGGCGCCGTCTTAAAAGAAAGCGGTTTGGGTTATGAGCATATTATTAAAACGACAATTTTTTTAATTCAAATGAGCGACTTTGCGGCGGTGAATGAAGTTTACGGAAAGTATTTTAAAGCCGATCCCCCAGCCCGGTCGACCATTGCAGTGAAAGAACTTCCTAAGGGCGTTCAAGTTGAAATCGAAGTGGTGGCTTATCGTTAAAAAAATTTTCAAGCGTCGCAGCGTTTGGATCATTTTCCTGGTTTTTGCGACGCTGCTTTTTAGAACTATCGTCGAATATCGTCATGTGCAGAGCGAGCCCGTCAGTTCCTGGAAAAGCACGGTGCAAGCTGATTGCGCGGTGGTTTTAACGGGCGGATCAGGACGGGTGCGTGAGGGCTTTGATCTTTTAGCCAATCAAAATATCAAGAAGCTGATTATTTCTGGTGTTTTTCCCAACGCCCAGCTTCGTGAGATTATGCCAACCTGGACTTTTTACGGAAATTTGAAGGAAGAAGATGTCATTCTAGAACGGCGATCCGAAACGACTTATGGGAATGCTCAACAAAGTTTAGCTGTGGTCGAAGCCCTTAAATGTCGCGACGTTATTCTAGTCACTTCACGACTGCATATGTATCGCTCCTACCAGACCTTTCGCGCGATTTTTCCAAGCCAGATACCAATTTACAAGCAAGCTGTCGTTTCTTTGAAATACAATTCAAGCTTTATTGATGTTTTGAACGAAGCTTTTCGGTCTCTTTTTTACTCGACCTGGGTCTATCGCTCTTAAAGCATTCTAGTCCTTGGACGGATGCTTTTTTGGCCTCTTTTGACCGATTAAAATCTTGATGAATTACATTCTTGGAACGATTGATTCGATAGGGCGTTTTGTGACTTCAAATTTGGAGTACACGCTTCGCGTTTTATTGATGGTGTACCTATCGATTCGTGCCACCATCAACGATCACGCCCAAGGTGTTCGACAAATTTTTTCTGTGATCGCCGCGCAAGTTTATTTCACAGGTTTCCAGGCGCTTCCTTTAGTGTCCGTCTTAGCTCTTTGCACGGGCAGTGTTTTGATTCTGCAAGGCATGGGAAACCTGACGTTACTGGGCGGCGGTGATATGATCGGAAGTTTTCTGATTGTCGTCTTGTCCCGAGAAGCAGCACCGTTATTAACGGCCCTTGTTGTGATCGCTCGATCGGGAACAGCTGTGGCCTCGGAAATTGGAAATATGCGAGCCAACCGAGAAATTGAAGCTCTAGAGAGCATGGGAATAAATCCTTTAAGCTTTATCGTATTTCCAAGGGTGATCGGTGGCGTTATCAGCGTTTTATGTCTGTCGTTTTATTTTAACGTGGTGGCCTTAATCGGCGGTTTTTTTGTGACAAAATTTTTGCATGGAATGCCATTTAGTTTTTACTCGGAATCTTTATTAAGAGCTTTTTCAAAAGAAGATGTTTACGAATTTTTTCTAAAAAATTCTTTCAGTGGGATGATTATATTTGTCATCTGCTGCTATCAGGGATTGTCCGTGAAAAAAAGTCCCCATGAAGTTCCACAGGTCACAACTCAAGCCGTGGTCAAATGTGTGATCTATGTCACTGTTTTTAATTTAACAGTGACGGCTTTATTTTATTTGAATCAATTAAGACAACTGGGAGTTCTTTAGTATGGCGATTCGAGAAAACATTAAATCGATCAAAAGTCTACGCTTTGAGGGTTTGACTTTCAGTCACGAGGGCAGTGATCCGACTTTAAAAAATGTTGATTTTGAATTTCCTAGTGAAAAAGTGATTTGGATGAAATCGGCTGAAGGGGCGGGAAAATCCACAGTCTTGCAATTATTAGCGGGCCTTCTGATGCCCAGTTCCGGCAGTTATTTGATCAATGATGATAAGGTCGGCGACATGACTTTTGAAGAGTTCTTAACTTACCGGTTAGCGATTGGTTACACCTTCGATTACGGCGGCTTGATTAATAATCGAAGTATTCAAGATAACCTTTTACTGCCGCTTCATTACCACGAATTAATTCCTCCGAAAGACGCAAAAGCCCGGGTCGACCAATATATTAAAAGATTTGAATTAGAAAAATTTAAACATGAGCGACCGGCCCACGTCCCTGGACGGGTTCGCAAATTAACCTGCTTATTACGGGCTTTAGTGATTCAACCGCAAATGCTTTTGATGGACGACCCCTCTGTCGGCCTGGGCGCCGAGACAAGTCATCTATTTGCAGAGGTGATCAATGAGCAACAAGATTCGGGCACCTTAAAACATATCTTGTTAAGCACCTATGACGAAAAATTTATGAGTCTTTTTAATTATGACGTGATTCATATTGATGGTGGAAATCTGTACTTTCAAGAAGAAGAAAATACAAAAAAGGTGGCAAACTTATGATGGCCTTAAAGTTCAATAAATTCGAACGGGTCGCTGGTCTTTTTATTCTTGTGGCTATCGTTGGAACTGTTCTTACGGCGGTTAGTGCCGCCGTCAAACAAGGTTGGTTTGAAACCAAGGTCTATTTCAGCACGTCCTTTGAAAATGCGGACGGAATTCATACGGGTTCGATGGTTCAGATCTCGGGCTTGCGGGCTGGCAGTGTTGAAGACGTCGAGCTTTTAAGTAATAAAAAAATCAAAGTCACCTTTTACATTTTGAATAAATTTAGGGATAGCATAAAACAAGATAGCAGTGCTCAATTAATCCGACCTTTTATCATTGGGGACCGCGTGTTGGATGTGACAGTCGGCAGTGAAAGTGCAAAGCCTTTATCGGATTATGCGGTCTTAGCGTCTGAAGAAACCATGGACTTAATGACATTAGTCAGTGGAAAAAAAATGGGAACCTATCTGAATAAGCTAAGCTTAGTGGCTGAAAACTTGCACGAGCTTTTAACGGCCTTTTCGGATCCCGAGCGCACTAGATCTTTGGTTAAAATTTTTGATAAGATCGACCCTATGGTTTCAAATATGACAACCATGTCCAGTGAAGTGATCAAGCTCAGTCGACAAGTCACCCGAGATGAAAACATTCAAAAAGTTTTAGCCAATGCGGTCGTCTTAACGCACGAACTGAATGTGGTTTTGCCTGAGTTGAACAAGAAAAATCCGCAACTGGCTGGCGATCTTGCGGGCGTCGTTAAGAATCTAAGCCAAATGACGAACGATTTAAAAGTCATCGGGCCGGCATTTGCATCGGTCGGAAATGATCTTCCCATGGCGGCCAAGCGAGCCGTCGAAGCTCTGAACGAAGCGACGGTGCTGATTAAAGCCATGGAAAAAAGTCTTTTTGTCCGAGGCAGCGTCAAAGAAGTTCGGGAAGAGGAAGAGGCGGCCTCTCGACGCGCTCCTGCAGGTCAAAAAAATCCCTCATCCAATTCTGTCAATGCCTGTGAAAATGTGAAATAATCTGGACCAAGGGGAAACACCTTGGTTTTAGAATTTTTTAGGCATTTTATTTTTTCGAAGCGAGCCGGCTCGTTGATTCGCAGAATCGCCTGGCTGTCAGTGATTTCCATTTGTTTTAGTGTGTCTGCTTTTCTGATCGTTCTTTTTGTGATGAATGGCATGAATCACAGCATCCAAAAAAGAATTATCGCCCTTGAACCCCATCTTACGGTTTTAATGAACTCGGTCAAAGACACCAAATTATTGGAAGTCCAGCCGGTGTATACTTTCCTCAAGCAACAGCCGGACCTTGATGTTTCTTTGTTTGAATCCCAAGATGTCATTTTGCGAAGTGCCGATGGTCAGTTCCGCGGAGCCACCGGTCAGGGAATTTCGCAAGAGTCCATGATGAGCTTACAAAATCGCTTGGATGAATTGAACCGCAGTAAAAAGACCAAGTATCAGCAAGAGGCTGAAATGGAGCGTTGGCGGATGGATGAGATCCCCGGCGAGGGGGAAGTCGCCTTGGGAGCAGATTTGGCGGTGGCCTTGCGCGTGACTGAGGGCGATTTTTTAACTGTGATTCCCCCTGAAAGTTTATTGTTGCCGCCGGGCGAAGTGCCAAAGTACGACCGCGTCCGCATTCGCAAAGTGATTTATACAAATTTAGCTGATGTGGATGGGCAGTATATGTTTTATCAGCGCGGCCATGCCCTGCTGGGATTACAAAAAAGTTCCGGCCGAAAAATTGGCATTGAAGTCTGGACGTCTGATATAAAAAATGTTGATTCACTGAAAGATGCTGTGACAAAATTCGAAGGGGTTGTGGCTCAGACATGGATGAATCGAAACTCTGAATTATTTTTTGCATTAAAACTTGAAAAATTAGTGATCGGCGTTTTTCTTGGACTGGCCGGGCTTCTATCCGCGTCGTCGATTGTTGGTGTATTAAGTCTTTTGCTTTTTCAAAAGAGGCGGGAAATTAAATTGCTGAGGGCCTTGGGCTTATCTTCTAAAAGAACTTTAGATATTTTTTCAAAAATCGGCTTAATGCTGACCTTCAGCGGAGTTTTTTCAGGCGCCATTTTAGGCACAGGCATCAGCCTTTATATTCAAGGCCATCCTTTAAATATTTTGTCAGACAGTTACTATGATCCTCAGGTTCCTGCCTTGGTGGACTGGTCCCTGGTTATTGTGGTGATTCTGTTTGCCACCTTGGTGGGATGGTACGGATCCTGGTCTCCAGCACGAAAAGTGGCGACCGAGCCGATCGGAAAAATTTAAACAGGAACATTAAAATCGCGAAGCACTTGATTTAAAGATGTTTTTAAATCTGTGCTGGCTGTTCTCCTCCCAATAATGAGAGCACAAGGAACTCCGTAAGAGCCCGCAGTGAACTGTTTTTGGTAGGTTCCAGGAATGACGACGGAATATGCAGGCACTCGGCCTTTATAAATCACTTCGTCTTTCTGAGTGACATCAATGATTTTTGTACTGCCGGTGATGGTCACGCCAGCGCCAATCACGGCGCCTTCTTCAATGATTGTCCCTTCGACAAGAATACTTCTTGAACCGACAAAAACATGGTCTTCAATTATCACCGGATTGGCTTGCACCGGTTCTAAAACTCCACCAAGGCCGACGCCGCCAGACAGATGGACGTGTTTTCCAACTTGGGCGCAGGAACCAACGGTGGCCCAAGTGTCGACCATTGTTCCTGTATCAACATAAGCGCCAATATTTACAAACGACGGCATCAAGATTGCGCCTGAGCTGATAAACGAACCTTTTCTGGCAAAAGCCGGAGGAACAACACGAACCCCTTCAGTGCCGGTCCATTTTTTAACGGGGACTTTGTCATAAAAATTAAAGTCTCCGGCGGTCATTGAAGTATTTTTTTGCAGACGAAAGTAGATCAAAATAGCTTTTTTAAGCCAAGCATGGGTGACCCATTGTTGATTTATTTTCTCGGCCACTCGTAATTTTCCTGAATCCAATTGGTCGATCACATCAAGAACGGCCTTTTGATCGATGTCAGAAATTTTATCAAGCGTGCTGCCTTGCTCTAATGCGGTCCAGATTGAATCTATTTTATTTTCTAAGCTCAAACAAAAATCCTTTTCTTAGGCAGTTTCTAAACTTTTTAGCATTTCTAAAATCGCCGGGACATGAATTTTTAAAACGGGCTCCATGGCAAGGCCGCGCTCGACTTCATAAGTTAATGTCGGCGACGATCTTTCTAGACCGGCATAAGTTCCTAGGCATCCTGGCGTTGGATAGCCGATATCAGCATCAATTTTATAACCGGTGTGGTCCGCCAAAATCTGGGCTTGTTTCAAACAGTCGCCGTTCACATTCAACACCGGAAACCAAGAATGCAAAGTCAAAATCATCTGGGGTTTTTT
Source organism: Pseudobdellovibrionaceae bacterium (assembly GCA_043779385.1). Lineage (GTDB taxonomy): Bacteria > Bdellovibrionota > Bdellovibrionia > Bdellovibrionales > Bdellovibrionaceae > JAYWDA01. Next base: position 18,079 of record JAYWEU010000160.1, on the reverse strand, counting down.
TTGCTCGATATAATTGCACAGCGCTTGGTTTTCAGATTCGCTATTGGGGTGGGGGCCGGGATGATACCTTGGCGTTTTGACTTCGGGACTCCAGTCCTTTGTCGGAAGATTGCGATTTAAGTCGACGCCTCGGCCGTTCATGCGAGTTTTATTTAAAACGCCTTCAATATTAAACTGAGGAACCAGAGTTAAGCTCAGTTGGTAGGAAAATGAGGCCGAAAATGCTTTTAAAAGCCCCATGGCGGCCCAAAGTCCTTCGATTTCATCACCATGAACGCCGCCAAGAATTAAGATTTCGGGCAGAGGTTGGCTTGATTTGCCTTTCAATGGCTCACCAAATTCATACGCCATGATGGGTAAACCCAAAGAGGAGTTTCCAAACACTGTTGTTTTCATGTAGGCTATCCTACTATGAATCCTCAGCCTCTACAATATATCGGTGATGAACTTTGCTTTCAGGGACGAAAAACGCCTATTTCCCAGCTGATTGGGAACTATCACCGACCTATTTATCTTTACGACCTTGCGGTCATTCAAAAACGATTGAATGAATTTCGAGCCGCCTTGCCTCCTGTGCGGATCCATTATGCAATGAAGGCCAACGCCTTTCCGAAGTTGTTAAAATTTTTTAAAAACCAGCAAGTTCACGTCGATGTGGTCTCAGCCGGTGAAATTAAACGGGCCCTTGAATCAGGTTTTGAACCCAGTGACGTTATTTTTAGTGGCGTCGGAAAAACAAAAACTGAAATTCGCTATGCCCTCGAGCAAGGGATCTATCAGTTAAACGTAGAAAGTCTGCCCGAGCTTGAGCGCGTCGGAAAGATAGCCCTTCAGCTTGGCAAAAAAGCACCGGTCTCTTTAAGGCTCAATCCTAATATTGATATTGGCACTCACCCTTATATCGCAACGGGGCTGTTGGAAAATAAATTTGGTTTGGATTTTTTGATGATTCCTGAAGCGATGTTGCTCTTGTCTCAATTCAAGGACAGCATCGAACTGGTGGGCCTCAGTTTTCATTTGGGGTCCCAGATGACAGACCCTTCGATGATGCGAAAAGCCTTTCATGATTTAAAGCCCATTTATGAAGAGCTTAAGAAAAATTTTAGTACTTTACGCCGTCTTGATTTTGGCGGCGGACTTGGAATTCATTATAAAGAAAATAAAGAATCAGAAGAAAATATTTTAAAAACTTATGCTAACATTATCACCGAGGAATCGAAAGCTTTCGGGGCCGAGCTTCAATGCGAACCCGGTCGATGGCTGGTCGCTCATGCCGGTGTGTATGTGACGGAAGTTCAGTACATTAAAAAAACCCCGCATAAGAATTTTTTAATTTTAGATGGTGGAATGAATCACTTGATCAGACCCAGTTTGTACGGGGCTTATCACCAAATCTATCCCTTAAAAATGAACCAAAATCGTCCACGCATGACCTTTGATATTGTCGGACCGATTTGCGAGTCTTCGGATTTTCTGGGAAAAGAGCGCGAGTTTCAAGAAATGCAAAGTGGTGAATTGCTGGCGATCGCAGATGTCGGAGCCTACGGAGCCGTGATGGCCAGCACCTATAATTTGCACGAATTGCCCTTGGAAATGGCGCTGGATTAAAAGCTGTCGCTTATAAATTCACCACTTCAAATTGGTGGGCTTGAAAAGGCAGTAAAATCTTTTCAGCTAAAGAAATAAAATGATTCGAGCTGTCCGTCATGCAAATTCGGACTTGTGTTTGTTTTTCACTCAGGTTGATTCGTAATATCTTAAAGTCTTCTTGAAGCTTTCTTGCAATGGCTTCGCCTGAATCCAGAAGTTGGATCTCAGAGCCTGTCACTCGGGCGATGGAATTTTTTAAAATTGGATAGTGCGTACAGCCCAAAACTAAAGTGTCGATATCGTGCTGTAAAAGACTTTGTAGATAACGATAAACAATTAAATTAGTGATGGGATCATCGATCCAGCCCTCTTCGGCCAAGGGAACAAAAAGGGGACAGGCTTGGCTATAAATTTCAGCTTGCGGAGACAATAATTTAATTTTTAAATCATAAGCCTTTGATAAAACAGTGGCTCGGGTGCCGATCACGCCAATTCTTTGGACAGCTGAAAGTCGCACGGCCTCTTCGGCCCCTGGTCCGATCACATTATAAAGAGGAATCGTCTGATAATGATTTTCCTGCATTTGGGTTGACGCCGAATTGCAGGCGATAATAAAAGCTTTTACATTTTGAGCTTTTAAAAAATCTAAATTTTGTGTGGAATATTTTTTAATGGTTTCTGCGGATTTACTGCCATACGGAAGTCTTGCTGTATCGCCTAAATAAATAAAGTTTTCATTGGGGAATTGGTAAAGTAATTCTTTAAGGACTGTCAGCCCGCCGATGCCCGAATCAAAGACACCAATAGGGCGGGCGTCCAATTACTTGACTCCATGCGCGTGGGATTCGCTGATGCCACTGGCAGAAACTTCAATAAAGCGGGCTTTTTCTTTGATCTCGGAAAGCTCAAAAGCATTGATGTAGCTCATGCCGCTGCGTAGTCCGCCGGTGATTTCTAAGATAATATTTTTAACAGGTCCTTTGATTTTTAGAGTGGTGGATTCGCCTTCGGCGGCCATGCCTTCAGGCACACCACCTCGCCAGGAATTTTGCGCGGATTTTGAGGCCATGCCACGATATTTTTTATAGTCGCCGATCATTTCGCCGGGGGATTCATCGGTTCCAGCTAACATATTTCCAAGCATGACCGTGCTGGCACCGGCAGCGAGGGCCTTCATAATATCGCCCGAATTTCGAAGGCCACCATCCGCGATCACGGGGATGCCATAAGACTCTGCGACTTCCGCGCAAAGGGCGATAGCTGTTAACTGAGGAACTCCGCAGCCAGTAATTATTCTTGTCGTGCACATCGAGCCCGGGCCAATACCAACTTTTATTGCGTCGGCGCCAGCTTCAATCAGGTCCTGAGCGGCTTCTGGAGTTGCGATATTTCCAGCGATCAGATCAATTTGTGGGTGCGAATCTTTTAGCCACTTCATGGTCTCCATCATCTGGATGGAGTGCCCATGAGCAATATCAATTGTTAAAATTTGAACGCCAGCATCAATTAAGGCTTGGGCTCGCAATTTAAAGTCTTCACCAACGCCGATACTGGCCGAGATAATGGCTGAGCCTGAGGCTTTCATTTTTTTAATTTGTAAAACCTGTTCTTCGATAGAAATAAAACGATGTAATATTCCAAAGGCACCCAGCTCCGCCATGGCAAGTGCCATCCTAGATTCTGTCACGGTGTCCATATTTGCACTGATGACCGGAGTTTCAATTTTATAATTTTTCGTCAGACGGGATGTGAGGGAAGGATCTCGCCTGGATCTGACAGCCGATTTGGCAGGCACGATCAGGACATCATCGAAGGTCAGTCCGCGGCTTCGATTCTTGATATCTTTCCAATCAAAGAGCAGGCTCATTGGTAACCTCAATCTGGGATTTTTGAATTCTTTTAAAAATTACTAAGATATAAAGTAAAAAAATCATGGCCTCCAAAGCGCTGACAAAAATGGCTTGCACGGGCGTTGTTAAAATCATTCGGTAGGCATCAAATAAATCAACAGAAATATAGCTCCACACGACTTGAAAACCAAGAACCGCAAGCAATAAAGAAAGCCAATGTTTTTTAAAAATAGTAGCCGAGGCCGTCAAAGCATCTTTTTCTCCGCTTTGATATTTTGGATCAATGATGACCACGAAGGGGACAAGAAGATACTGTAAATATTTAATAAATCCGGGAATAATCAGAAACAGTGACCAGCCAAGAACTTTTCCCCAAGCCCGCACGACTTCAATGCAGCTCTGATTTAAATAGCGTTCAATAAATTGCCACCAAGAATTAGATAATTTTGTGATGCCAAAAATACAGGTGATGGTGGCAAGCGTGGTAAAAAAAATACTGTTTGTCAGATAAAGGGCGCCCAAAAAAAAGACTCCTCCAGTGGCCCCATTCGGAGATCTTAGGTTAGCCTCCATTAAAACCGTCAGGCTTTGATCAAAAAAAGTAAACAGTAGATAAATGAGCAGAAGGCCTAGCCCACATTTTTTTAGCGCCTGAAAATACAGAGATAAAAAGTTCACTTCCACAGTTAAATCGTGCCCCTATCCTTGTGTCAAAAGAAGGGGACAATGTGACGCGTTAGTGTGCAACTAATGGTTGGGCTGTTTGGAAGCGGCGATCATTAAATCTGCAATTTGCTTTGAAAACTTAACTGGATCAGGAAGCGTTGAACCTTCTGTCAGTAAGGCCTGTGAATAAAGAATTTCACCCCACTGGCTTTGATCTTCAGCGGTAAGGCCCAGCATTCTTTCAAAAACCGGATGCTGGGGATTGATTTCCAAAATCCTTTTGGCCTGAGGCGCACCGTCAGAGCCCATTTGGGCTAAAAGTTTTTGCATATGGGCCGAAAGATCTTTTTCATCACTGACCAAGCAAACCGGAGTTTCCGTTAAACGTTCAGAGATCACGACGTCTTTGACCTCGTCTTTTAATTTTAACTTTAAGTTTTCTAAAAGGGGTTTGAAGCGTTCTTCGATCGCTTTTTTCTCTTCCTGCATTTTTTGTTTTTCTTCAGGGGTGTCTAGTTCCAGACCCGATTTAGTGATCGACTGCAATTTTCTATTTTTGTATTCAGCAAGGCTTTGGGTCAGCCATTCATCGACGGGATCAACTAATAAAAGGACTTCAAGACCTTTCATCTTTAATTTTTCTAAATAAGGGCTTTTTGAAATTTGTGCCAAGCTATCGCCCGTCATAAAGTAAATCTCTTTTTGATTTTCCTTCATACGGCCCACATATTCTTCCAAAGTTGTGACTTTGTCCGAAGCAGTTGTATGAAAAAGTAAAAGATCTTGAATTTTCTCTTTGTTGGCGGTGTCGTTGGGAATGCCCTCTTTTAAAGTCGCACCAAACTCCGTCCAAAAAGATTCATAAGTTTGTCGATGCTGAGTGATTTCATCCTTTAACAGTGAAAGAACTTTAGAGGTCACATTTTTTTTGATCTGAGCGACTTGGCGATCTTGTTGCAATATTTCCCTGGAAACATTCAGAGAAAGGTCTGAACTATCAATCAAGCCTTTGACGAAGCGTAAATAATTGGGCAGAAGCTCTTTGCAATCGGCCATAATAAAAACACGTTTTACGTAAAGGCTTAAACCGTACTCCATGTCTCGGTTGTTAAAATTCCAAGCTTTTTTTGAAGGTATAAACAGCAAAGCATTGAATTCAAAAGTTCCTTCAGCTTTATAGTGGGCGTGCTTCAAAGCATCGTGCCAGTCATGGGTCAGATGTTTATAGAATTCTTTATATTCATCAGCCGTCACTTCCGAAGGGCTTCGCAGCCATAGGGCTTTTTGAGTGTTTAAAACTTCATCGTCTTTTTCGCCCTTCATTTTAATAGGGGCAGCGATAAAGTCTGAATATTTTTTTACTAATGATTTTAAAACCCAAGGGTCCGTAAAATCTTGAACTTCTTCTTCGTCCGCAAAAGTTTTTAACTGCAATGTGATCGTGGTGCCAGTGCCTTCTGGACGAGGAACTTCATCAATTGTATAAGTGCCATCGCCGTTCGATTGCCAAAGGACGCCCATGGACGAGCCGGCTTTTTGAGTGTGCAGGCTGACTTGGTCTGCGACCATAAAAGCAGAATAAAATCCAACACCAAACTGGCCAATCAGTTCGGGCCGGGTTTTCAGTTCATCATTTAACTGAGCAAATTTTTTGGTTCCAGATTTTGCAATTGTTCCAATGTACTCGATCACTTCATCGCGCGACATGCCGATACCAGTATCTAGAATTTTTAATGTCTTTGTGTCTTTGTTCGGCTCCAGCCGAATCATCGCCTCATAGTTGTCGGGTCGCAGCTCGGGCTGGGTCAGGGATTGAAACTTCAGTTTGTCAATCGCATCCGACGAATTGGAAATCAGTTCTCGTAAAAAGATTTCTTTGTGGGAGTAAAGGGAATGGATCATCAAATCTAAAAGCTGCTTAATTTCAGCATTAAAACTTTGCGTTTGCTTGGCCATAAATAAACCTCCGAGGTCATGGATTTAGCGCGATTTCCTGTCTTTGACACCAAAAATATTTCTTTCATTTTATGAACCTGCCCTATCAGGGAAAACACGCTTAAGGGAGGGGGGTCAGCGAAATTAATCCTAGTCCAGGCTGATTCATTCTGAGTCAATTATTCCTGGGTGGGAGTGTCATTAGATTTCTCTCGTTTCCTTTTGAGGCCGCCTCTTGCTGACTTTTGGAATCAATGGCGATTTTAAAAAAAAGGCCATTTTACAATTGTCTTTTTTTGGGATTAATTTATTGGTTAATTTGTTTATACCTAATTACAGTGTATCTGGAGTTTTATCAAATCGAGATTTAAAATAATCCGTAGATGGGCATTTAGAATTCTGGAAATCTGCCGTTAAGTTAGTCACATGAAGTGCGTTGCTGGGATTATTTCTATATTACTATACTCAGTGGTGGCTTCCGCCACTGGACTTGGTTTAACCTTGCAGGGTCGCATTTTAAAACCCGACAATACTCCCGTCAACAGTTCAAGTGTTCAATTTAGGATTCAAATCAGGTCGCCTGGAACTGAAAACTGCCTTCTTTACGAGGAGATTCAGGGCCCTTTCGATATGTCGACAACCTCTGGTGTGTTTTCAATTGCAGTAGGTACAGGAACCCGATCTGCCGCTGCAATTGATGGCGGTTATTCTTTCGACCGGATCTTTGCAAATCGAGGAATCATGGATTTCAGCGCAACACTACCCAGTGCTTGTGCCTTTGGAACTACGTTTTCGCCTTCGTTAGCAGATAACAGGAAACTTGTTTACTATTTTAATGATGGCGTCAGCGGCTGGCAGGTGGTTCCATCAAGCGATATCAGCTGGGTTCCAATGGCTGTCGAATCATTACAAGTGAACGGGTTTAAACGAGACAATTTTTTAAGAGCTGCCGATGCCTCTGGCAACCCTTTAGCGGCGCCGGCCTTAAACGCTGCTGATGTGACAGAACTCGTGGCTCTTTTAAATGGCTCAAGCACTCGTTATGTGCAACCCAGTTCAGCGGCAACTTTTTCTAGCACGATCACTTTTAGCAATGCTCCGCAGTTTTCAGGGACGCCAAGTGCGGCTAGTGATATCACCAATAAAACATACGTTGATTCGGCGATTTCAACAGCCGTGGCAGGTGTCCTTCCTAATGTTGGAACAGCTGGAACTTATTATAAAGTTTCTACGGATACAAAAGGCCGTGTGACGTCGGGCGCAGCCAGTTTAGTGGCCGCTGATATTCCGAATCTTGATGCCAGTAAAGTAACAACCGGAACCTTTGGTGGCGCTATCGGTATCAATACGACAGGTAATTTGTATTCGACAGGAACAGTGACTGGGGGAACCGTATCGGCCACTAATTTAAGAATTTTTAACGGTGCTAACTATTTGCAAATTACAGCCAGCAGCATGGCTGGGAATTTGAACTGGGTTTTACCAAATTCCAACGGCAGTCCGGGGCAGGTGTTAAAAACTGACGGCGCCGGAAATTTAAGTTGGGTGGCAGCTTCGTCGGGAAGTGTTACTGGTGTGACGGCATCATCGCCTTTACTATCTAGCGGTGGTGCCACACCGGATATTTCTTTAGCGCAAGCCACAGGAGCTGTGCCAGGATATTTATCCGCTGCTGACTTTAATACGTTTAATAATAAACTGGGTGCGACAAGCACTTTTGCAGGAGATGTCTCTGGCGTCTACAGCGCAATAAGCGTTGATAAGCTAAAAGGTGCCACTTTATCAATCACAGCTTTAACTTCTGGGAACTTCTTAAATTACAATGGGACAAACTGGATCAATACGAACTTAGCGAGCACTGATATCACAATGGCCTTAGGCTACACGCCGGTGAATCGTTCTGGCGACACGATGTCGGGACTGTTAGTTCTGTCAGCGGATCCTGCGGCAAGTCTGGGCGCTTCAACGAAACAGTATGTCGATGCTTCGACAACAACAGCGGCTGCAAACTACATCCGTAAAGATGGGACAGTGGCGTTTACGGGTCCGCAATCCATGGGTTCAAATAAATTAACCTTCGTCGCAGATCCAACTTCTGCGCAAGATGCTGCAACAAAAAATTATGCGGACACAAAACTCTTCGGTAAAACTGGAACGGCGCCTGCGGCTGGTCAAGATGGACAATCATTACGTTGGAATAATGCAAGTTTAGCTTGGGAGTACTTTGCAAATTCCACAGGCAGCGTCTCATCTGTTGCCACAGGCACGGGTCTTACTGGCGGTCCGATTACAACCAATGGAACTATATCTTTAGCAAGTACGACTGTCGCAGCTGGAAGCTACGGCACATCCACAAGTGTTCCTGCTTTAACGGTGGATGCTCAAGGTCGATTAACAGCCGTGACTAGCTTAGCAATTCCAAGTGCGAACACAAGCACCACGGGATTACTCACAAACACAGATTGGAATACTTTTAACAGTAAACTTGGAACAGTAACAACTCACGCAGGGGATGTGTCTGGTCTTTACAACGCATTGAGCGTTGATAAGTTAAAAGGCGCAGCCTTATCAATCACGTCATTAGCGACAGGAAACTTTTTAAAGTACAACGGCACAAACTGGATTAATACAAATTTAGCCAACGCTGATATCACAACCGGCTTAGGTTACGCTCCGGTAAATATGACTGGTGACACGATGACCGGTGCTTTGATTTCAGCAGCTGGGACGGCAGCAGCGCCCTCAATTGGAGTGGGTGCAACCGCAATAGGTTTATTTAGTGGTGGAACAAATATTTTAGGCTTTTCTACGGCTGGTGCTGAAAGAATGCGCATTAATGCAAGCGGCAGCGTAGCGATCGGGACAACGGCGCCTGTGGCGGGAACTATTCTTGATATCACAGGGACCGGAGCTTCGGGCAGCTCAATCATTATTCCGCGTGACTCAGTGGCCAACCGTCCGACAACTGGTGTGAATGGCATGATTCGATATGCGACTGATACTAATAAGTTTGAAGCTTACGAAAATGGGGCTTGGTGGAATATGATTCCTGCCGGTTCCAGTCAGTGGACAACGTCGGGATCAAGCATCTACTTTAACACTGGAAATGTTGGTGTCGGAGCAAGCACTCCACTTGATACTTTCTCAATTGGAACCGCGCCGACGGCCTCGGCCACCCGAAGCCTAGTCAATCTAAGTAATACAGCCCTTTCAGGGGGCAGTGCCAATGGAACGTATGTCGGTGCAAACCCAGCCGCTTACACCGGTGATTTTATAAATATGCAAGTGGCGAATGCCTCTAAATTCAAAGTCGATGGATCTGGAAATGTCACAACGGCAGGGACGTTAACAGTAACTGGTGGTTTGAAATCAGGCTCTTTCAAATTTGTAACTTCCACGAGCTCGGTGAATGCAGACTGTGGCGCTGGTTGGGCGGTCATGGCGGGATCAGTGAATTGCAACGGCCAACGAGGAGGATCATTCTGCCCTGTCACAACAAGTAACGGCACGACATGCAATGGCGCTTTGGGCGTCGATCGGTATTACTATGCCATTTGCGATGGATCGACCCCTTCAAAAATATTTCTGACTTGTGTGGTGCCATAATTTTATATTCTTCTTGGTATTTCATTTAAACTGTTTAACCTCAGCCGCAATAATTTGGAAAAAGAATATGAAAAATAATCCGCCCCAGAAAACAATCCAAACCATGAAATTTCTTTGGTGTGCGCTCCTTGCCATGCCATTTATTTTTGGTTTTGTTCTTTTTAACAATCAAAAGGACCTTTTGCCCCCTGATCAAACGTTTATCTTGATGATTGGCTTTGTCGCCGCGGCAACCTTAGTTTTGAGTTTAGTTTTGCCAGAAATGATTTTTCGCAGTCAGGTGAAAAAGCTTCAAGGTCAAGTTGCTGATGAGGATGCTTTTAAAATGTATTTGATCACATTTATGATACGACTGGTCCTGTCTGAATCGATCAGCACCTTCGGTTTGATTGTGGCTCTTCGCTCAGGATTGAATTTCTATTTTCCTTTTTTTGCGGTCAGTGTCGTTAGCATCCTGGCGGCCTTTCCCATAGAAAATCAGATCAAAGAAAAAATAGACAAAGCTCGGTTGTCGTAAACCGCTGTCGCACTTCGGGAAACCGAGGACTATTTAACCTCGACGGCCAAGGGGACAATTCTCAGTTGACCGCCATCGATAAACTGAATCCATAATCGATAAAAGCCTGGGCTAGGAAAAGTGACATGCAACAGGGCCGTTGTAGGTGATGATCCTGCGACTGGGTGCACATGAATCAAAGAGTCTCCGTCGGAAGGAGTCGCCACAATATGTGCGATCGCACCCAGGTAGGGCGCGAGCTGAGGAGCGGTGCCATCCTGATGACTAAAAGTCAGTCCTAGCATGGCCATTCTTCCAGCCTTCAAGACGGTCTTTGAAAGAGTGACTTCAGATCCCTGATCGCTGGCCTGACGAAGATCCGCCAAAGTTGGTTCAGGCCGTTCCATGGCCCCGCCCATGACCTTCAGTCGCGTCGGCGCTGAAAACTCAGAACCATCAGCCGCTAATTCTCCTTGCGCCCAAAGCCAATAATTTCCATTGACCGTGAAATTGACTTCGACGTCCCAAGTTGAATCCTTAGATGATGTGTAGGTCGGGTGAACATGTTGAAACTGGCTTAACGACGGATCGTAAATAATAAAATGCAATTTCTTTTCATGGGCTAGGTTCAAATCGGTGTCGCCGATCAAATGATTTGTTTTCGTGTCCACCATCTGAAAAGTTAAAATACTTTTTCCGGCCTGAACTGGATTTTGAGAGGCGATTTCTAACGCGACCGGGCCTTCATTGGTTTCGTGCGCAAAGAGGAGGGGGGACATACAAGTCAAAATAAGACCTAGAAAGAGCGATTTTGTCATTTTTTAAGTTCCTTTGTTGATGGCCAGTAAAAGTCTTTACAAGCATACCCCCGTATGGTATCCAGTCAAGAGAAGAGATGGGGAATCAATTTGGCTACAAAAAGAATCGTCAAACTAAAAACCGCAGTCAATCCAGAGGTCAGCGACCAAATGCATGCTGACCACACCACACAGCTGATACGCTTAAAAAGAATCAAGGGACAGATCGAAGGGCTTGAGCGCATGATTCTGGATCATCGTTATTGCACAGATATCGTCATGCAAGCCAAGGCCGCGGGTTCAGCGCTGAAGTCATTTGAAACTGCGATCTTAGAAGCCCACCTTCGGGGTTGTGTCAAAAATGTGATGAAATCTAAAGATGCTTTTGAGGCTGAAAAAAAAATTCAAGAAATCTTAGAACTTTTAAAATAAAAACGAGGCCGCTGATGAAATATTGTTTTTTAATTCTGTTGATGGCGCTGCCAGCTTGGGCCAACCATGGGGGTCCAAAAGACGCCGATTATCAATTTTTTAGAGACCTCACTTTACGAATCCGGCCCGCTGCGACTTTCAAGGTCCCCATGCCCTCCGGAGCTGATATGGTGTATGATTACAAGCTTGAATTCGGAGAGCCCGTTTATGATAAGCCTTTGATGGGCGATACTCATTATCATGGCGAGCAGGATCCAAAATTTTATCGAGATTTTTTTGACAGGATCCTTTTAAAAGAAGGGTCTTATGTTCATATTGGTGGTGAAAAATTACCTTTAACCTGCGTTTTTGTCAGTGGAATGGATAACCGCTTTTCTGGAAATGATTCGCCCTTATTTCCGCAATTTATTATGAAAGTGTATTTAGTTGCTAACGATTTCAGTTGCACAGGGCCCTTAACGCCTGGCTGGCCTGACAATGGCGGAAAAAGTGAAGCTTGGGACACCTATGTGTTTTTTGAAGTGCGTGATCCAACAATTATGCTGCCAGTGGAATCCTTGATTCGATATCGCTGGAATGAATTTAAATCAATTCTGGTCCAATAACTTTCAAGAGAAAAAGGTTCTGCTTTGAAATATTTCTTTTTACTTTTTTTATCAATGGGCTTTGTCATTCCAAGCCACGCCGAAATTGTTTGGTATCCAATGCCCCCTGAAGCCTACAGATTGGGTCAAATTTACCCTGAGGCCCAGAAGTTACTTTTTGCTTTTGATTATGGCCATGCCTTAGTTTACGAAAAACTTCTAATGGATCGGGGTCAAATCACTGATCCTGAAAAGTTTGAAAAAGATTTGTTAGCCCAGATTATGGCCATTTTAAAAAATCCACCTGCAACAAAATCCGATGAGTCTGACATTGCTCCGCAGTATGTTTATACTTTTCCTAAAATTTTAAATTTATTTGATTGGTCGCATTTGTTGCATCAATTTATTTTAGATGTTCTTGCAACGTCTTCAGATCGTGGCCCAGCGATGACAAAGCGGGTGCAGGAATTATATGCTCAGTACCAATTAAAAAAAATGATCGCTATCACCGATGTTTGTAAAACAATGCTTTTTATGGATGGACATTATTTTTCGAAGTCCTTTCGGCGAACCTTTCCCAGTTTTAATTTGCTGATCTGGAGTTACCATTGGTTTCAAATCAAACTTTATGATGATCTTCTGCTACCAACAAGACTTGAACGAGACAGCGCTGTTGCAAAGACCGTCGCTGATTTTAAGGCCTTAATTTCAGACCTGCCTGATTCAGCGGATTTTGATATGATGCCTGAAACCGCCAAAGAAGCCCCTCATTTTGCAGCCATGTTTCCGGCGATTCCTGCGGCTTTTGATAATAATCATATGTTGCATGATATTGTGTCTGACCTTTTAACGTCAGAAAAAGTTCCAAGCTCTAGCTTAAGAAGTGAAGGGCTGAACATGGCAAATATGGCTTTAGATCCCAATGCCTTTAAATCGAGTAATTGTTTTAAACCTTAAATGACGGAGAATTTATGAAAAAAATATGTTTCATTTTGTTGATGACGGCGGCGGGAGCTTCCAATGCTTTTGCCGAAAGTGTGACTTTATCGAAGGCAGCAGAGCTTGCCTGCCACAGGATTGAACGTTTGGTGACCTTAAAGAAAATTGACGAAAGCTTTTTGAATAATTTTGGAACCATGGCAGTTGTGGCGCAAAAGCAAACGCAGCCGACAGATCCAGCTTTTAAGGTCACGGCCTCTCTTTATCCCGGAGCTGATGGCAAAAGTGCTGAGCTTGAATTATTAATGGATGATCAAGGCAAGACTTTAAATTTTAATGTGATTGCTGGGCCAGCGTCAATGAATGCGCCAAAATGGCTTGATAAAGACGCCGTCACACTGACAGAAAATTCTTTGCATTATGTTTTAGAAGGTTGGCAGACGTCCAATCCGGCCGTGAAACCATTTTTTACTGATTTAAAAAGTTTGCGTCTGTCACAAGTTGCAGACGCGTCTGGACAATTGGTTTCAAGGGTCGAATTTTTATCAAATTCTGTCCCAACAACTTTAGAAGTGCTTTTAAAAATGGACGGAAATTTTATTTCTGCACAGATCAAGTAACGGAACTTAAGTTGAAAAAAGCGGTCTTTGTCTTAATTCTAGGATTTATCAGTGCGTGTTCTTATTTTCAAGATCCGATGCAGATAGCACCCGCAGGACCGCTTTTGCCTCAAGTCTTTGAAAAACCAGAATTACCTCCTAACTTTAAATTAGAAGCTGATTTCGAGTCTATTAAAACTGGTTTTCTTGAACAAAAATGCATTTACTGCCACCAGCCGGGGCATAAAGCATCAAGAGTTCCACTGTTGACGAAAGAAGATCTTATTAATTCGCCCTTAGACATTGTGATTCCCGGAAATTCAGAGGAAAGTGGATTGATTCTTGTTTTGGCGAAAGAGGCTCGAAAGCCAATGCCGCCAAAGAATTCAAATGCTCCGTTGGTCACCGAGGAAGATATCACCATTCTTAAGCAATGGATCAATAAAGGCGCCCCCTAATGAAGCAGACATTTAAAAGTTATCAAGCGGCACTCCTTGCAGCTCTATTTTTTGGTTGTATTGCACCGGGCACTAAGTTTTTAAGCCTATCTATTCCGCCACAAACTTTGGCCGGAGCTCTCTATTTTGGTGCAGGATTTGGACTTTTTATCATTCTTTTTTTAAAAAATCAGTTTCTGAATTCCTTAAAAGAATTTCAAAGGAAAGATCGAAAGTGGTTACTGGCAGCGACCCTATTTGGGGGAATTCTTGGGCCCGTCTTTTTAACTCATGGAATGCTAAGAATTAGTGGATCGACAGGATCTTTGTTATTAAATTTAGAATCAGTCTTAACGTCCCTTATTGCTTGGTTTATTTTTAAGGAGCATTTTGACAAAAAAATTGTCGCTGGGATTATTTTTATAATATCAGGTTGTTTGGTTCTTTCTGTTAACGCCAAAGTGTCCCACGGGCAAGACACAATATTAGGATTTATTTTTATCTCATTGGCTTGCTTATTTTGGAGTCTGGACAATAATGCAACACGAAATATTTCCCATCTTAATCCCTTATTTACCGCTGCCATAAAGGGCTTGATCGCAGGTCTGTCGAATCTTTTTCTTGGTTGGATGATCGGCGAGCAGCTTAATCTTAATTGGCCTTTAATCGGGGCCGGAGTGCTAGGATTTCTAGGGATCGGAGTCAGTCTTGTAGCCTTCATTTTTTCGTTGAGGAAAATTGGCACAGCTAGAACTGGAGCCGTTTTTTCTGTGGCGCCTTTCTTTGGATCTATATTAGCAATTTTAATCTTGAAGGAGCCTGTATCTTTAACTTTTTTAGGAGCTTTAATTCTTATGGGAATGGGTGTTTTGTGTCATCTAAGTGAAGATCATTCCCATGAGCACAAGCACGTTGAGTTAGTCCACAGCTATGAACATGTTCACGAAGATCATCATCGGCACACGCATGAACTTTCAAATTACACAGAGCCTCACACTCATACTCATCGCCATGAGGCCTTGACCCATCAGCATCCCCATTTTCCTGACGATCATCATCAACACACTCATTAAGTTTTAATCCATCGAGGTTTCCATTGAACTTATCCAAGACCACTTCTGTAAAAGTAAGAGACCCAGTTTGCGGGATGATGATTGATCCTACATCTGCTAAAGGGGGCCATTCCCATGTTCAGCACCAGGACTATTTTTTTTGTCAGGCAAAATGCAAAATTAAGTTCGAGGCCAACCCCGAGCAATATTTAAAACCTCAAGAACTTCCTGAAAAATTGCAATCGACCCAAGCGATTTACACTTGTCCCATGCACCCCGAGATTCAAAAAAAGGGACCAGGCACTTGCCCTATTTGTGGAATGGCTTTGGAACCCTTGGAAGTGACTTTAGAGGAAGGTCCAAATTTAGAATTATTAGATATGACTCAACGGTTCAAAGTTTCGCTTGTTTTTTCATTGCCGCTCTTGGTGTTAGTGATGCTTGAAGTGGCTTTCGTCACCAATTGGGTGCAGTTGATACTTTGTCTGCCTGTGATGGCTTATTCCAGCCGTCCGATTTTTGAGCGTGGATTTCAATCGATTAAAAATAAAAATTTAAATATGTTTACGCTGATCTCACTGGGGACGGGTGTGGCTTTTATTTATAGTTTTATTGCGACGCTGTTTCCAAATCTGTTTCCCGCGGAACTTAAAAAATCCCATACATCAGAAGTTGCTGTTTACTTTGAAGCGGCGGCCACCATTGTGACGTTGGTCCTTTTAGGCCAGGTGCTAGAGCTAAAAGCCCGAAGTCAAACCTCAGGCGCTATCAAGGCTTTGTTGGGTTTAGCTCCAAAAAAGGCTTTACGACGAAGCCAAGGCCAAGAAGAAGAAGTTGATTTGGCCAGCGTCCAAGTTGGTGATTATTTAATTGTGAAGCCAGGCGAAAAAATTCCTGTCGATGGTTTGGTGACTGAAGGTCAAAGTTCAGTGGATGAATCAATGGTCACGGGCGAACCGATTCCACTTGAAAAAAGTATGGGCTTAAAAGTCACGGGCGGCACTATCAATGGCACAGGCAGCTTTGTCATGCAGGCGCAAAAAGTGGGGTCCCAGACCTTATTAGCTCAGATTGTAAAAATGGTGTCAGAAGCTCAACGAAGCAAAGCTCCGATTCAGAAATTAGCTGATCTGGTCGCCGGCTATTTTGTTCCAGCGGTGGTGGTGATCGCAGTTCTGACTTTTTTTCTTTGGTTCTTTCTGGGGCCAGATCCAACGTTAACTTATGCGCTTGTGAATTCAATAGCAGTTCTGATCATTGCGTGTCCCTGTGCTTTGGGGCTTGCGACACCCATGTCGATCATGGTCGGAACGGGCAAAGGCGCACAAAATGGGATTTTAATTAAAAATGCAGAAGCCCTAGAGATTTTATCAAAAGTAAATACTTTGGTGGTCGATAAAACAGGAACCTTAACTGAAGGTAAGCCCAGTCTTTCAAAGATTATTTCAGCAGGGCTTGCAGAAAATGAAGTTATAAAAATTGCCGCCAGTCTTGAAACTGTCAGTGAACATCCGTTAGCGCTGGCGATCACTCAAGGGGCTAAGAACAAAGGAATTCCATCGTTTTATAAAGTCGAAAATTTTTTATCCGTGACGGGGCAAGGTCTTCAAGGATCGATCGAAGGCAAGAATTATTTTATTGGAAATTCCAAATGGATGACTGAAAAAAATATTTCTTTTTCAGACTTTAAAAGTCAAATCGAAGAATTAAGATCACAAGGGCAGACTGTCATGTTTTTAGCGGACGACAAAAAATTGTTAGGACTGATTGCTGTCGTCGATCAACTTAAGCCAAGTGCTAAAAAAGCCATTCAAGATCTGCAAAATAAAAATATCGAAGTGATGATGTTGACGGGCGACAATCAAGTGACGGCTGAAGCGATCGCTCATCAGTTGGGAATTGTTCATTTTATTTCAGATGTTTTGCCCCAACAAAAAAAGGAAGCCATCGAAAAACTTCAAAAGTCAGGCCAAATTGTTGCGATGGCTGGTGATGGAGTTAATGATGCGCCGGCCTTAGCGCAAGCTGATGTTGGAATTGCGATGGGTCACGGCACCGATGTGGCGATCGAAAGCGCTGGAATTACATTGATTAAAGGTGATCTCAGCGGCATCGTAAAGGCTCGGAATTTAAGTCTGCAAACGATGAAAAATATAAAACAAAATCTTTTCTTTGCTTTCTTTTATAATCTTGTTGGCGTCCCCGTTGCTGCAGGGATTTTATTTCCATTTTTAGGTATTTTATTAAGTCCTATGTTTGCAAGCGCTGCGATGGCTTTAAGCTCAGTCTCAGTGATTGCCAATGCGTTAAGGCTTAAGGCCGAAAGCCTGACCGATCAGCCATAAAAAAAGTGAATAGAATCTGGTTTAAATAGCGTTCTTAATCCCAGATTGAGACAATCATTAAAAGTATTTATAAAGCTTCATTGCTCCTGGCCTTAAGCCGATAAGATTAATATGTGGAACGTTGCTAAGTTGTTAGGAATATTATCTTTTAGCTTACTTTTATCAGTGGCGGCCAATGCGGCTGGTCTTGGCTTGTCCTTGCAGGGTCGAATCTTGAAATCAGATAACACGCCGGTGACAAGTAACAACGTTCAATTCAGAGTTCAAATTAGATCGCCAGGGGCAGAAGACTGTCTGCTTTTTGAAGAATTCCAAACTGTTGATATGACCAGTTCATCAGGTGTTTTTTCCATCGTTATTGGCGCGGGAGCGCGTTCATCGGCCTTGATCGATGGTGGATATTCAATTGATAAAATTTTTGCGAATCGCGGAGTTTTGGATCTTTCTGCGACGGTGCCTAGTGCCTGTGCCCTGGGGACGACTTAATTCTCCGGCGATCGCTGACATACGTCGATTAGTTTACTCATTTAACGATGGGTTTGGCGGCTGGCAAACTGTTCCCTCCATCGCCATCAGCTGGGTTCTACTAGCCATTGAGGCTTTGCAAGTGGGAGGCTTTAAGGCCAGCAACCTTCTGCGCGTTTTAGATGCTTCAGGAAATCCTCAGGCTGCACCGACATTATTGCCAGCTGATGTGACTGAGTTAGTGGCGCTTTTAAGTGGCACAAGTACAAGATATGTTCAGCCGGGC
>JAYWEU010000159.1:0-4803 GCA_043779385.1 Pseudobdellovibrionaceae bacterium | reverse complement strand
GCAGAACTTGCGGCCAACGGCGAAATTGTCTTCACCGGTGATAGCGATGCAATTTTGGTGAAAGGGCTTCTAGCTTTAGTGTTGCAGGTGTTTTCACAGACTAAGCCCCAGGAATTGCTAGAGGCACCGATGGATTTTTTAAAAGAGTTAGGCTTAGAATCCCATTTATCTCCTAGCCGCAGCAATGGTGTGTTTTCGATGATCAAGCAAATGCGTCTTTATGCGCAGGCCTTTTTAATGATGGAAAAATCAAAGGCTTAATATTTTATTGACCCCCGTCTTGGTTTGTCCTGATGATGAGCTGGATGCGTTTGACACTTAAAATTTTCTTATTTCTGATATCGATCGGTTCCTTCTCAGGGAGCCAGGCTAAAGCTCAGGTTAAAACCCAAGTTGTTTTTGGCCAAGATGATCGAAAAGATTTGTATCAAGTCCAGCGTCCTGAAATATGGTCGGTGGCTGATTCGACCGTGGCTTTTATTAGCGCTGACCAACTAAGGAAATCAAAATCTGGAAATTATGAAATCAAAGCCCCATTATTGGGGCGTGCCTTTCATCTTTGCCCTGGCGAAGCTTTTTGGAGGCAGCCCTCGGCCGCCAGTTGTTCAGGATTTTTAGTGGCTCCCGATATCATCGCAACGGCAGGTCATTGTGTGCCGGAAAGATGTGATGATAAAATTAAAATCGTTTTTGATTTTTCATTAAAAAATGCCAACCAAGATGTACCAAGATTTTCAAAACATCAAGTTTATCAGTGCAGAAAAATCATTGCCCATAAGAACACCAGCTCGGAAGATTTTGCCCTGATGCAGTTAGATCGCCTTGTTCTTGATCGTCAGCCATTAAAGTTAAGCACCCGCGCAGCGCAAGAAGTTGATGAACTCATCGTCTTTGGGCACCCTTTAGGTCTGCCATTAAAAGTGGTTGATGGCGCCCAAGTGCAAAAGGTGGATGAGTCTTTTTTTATGGCCGATACTGATACCTTTGACGGAAATTCGGGCTCAGCCGTGATGAATGCTCAAAGTTTAGAAGTTGTTGGTGTTCTTGTGCGAGGCGACCCCGATTTTATCCAAGATGAAAAGTTACCTTGTCAGCGAATAAGAAAATGCCACTCAAGTCTTTGTCACTTTGATGAGGCCACGAAGATTTCTTTCATCACCCAAGCCTTAAAGACCTATCAACATTAAGTCCACTTCATTTTGTTTTCTAGCAAAAATAAAATATTCTTCCATTTTGGGCATCACCTTTGCAATTGCTGGCTGGCTAACAAGTAAAGATTTTTAATCTTTATCAACGTCATTCACAAGGAGAAGAACAATGGCAAAAATTTTATTGGCCGGACTGATTTCACTGATGGCTTCAGGGGCCTTTGCGTAAGCGATTCCAGGACACCCAAGCATCGCTGACGATAATTACAAAGCCAGTCATGGCCAACGTCATCATCGCCATCCCCATCGAGGCGGGAACTGGATTTGTTACGCAGACAATTTAATTGTGAAAGGTTTTATTGGTGAGTCCCCCGATAAAGCAACCGCAATGGAAGAAGCGATGGATCGTTGTGAGGCTTCTTCCCAATTGCCTTGTTTTAAGGTAGAGTGCCGCCAAAATTAGTTTCAAAAGGTTATCTTCAAAATGGAGTTGAGGAAGTTCTCAATTCCATTTTGTCCTTTTATGCCACTTTACTAAAAGATTTTTACCCCGGATTTCGTGTCAATTAGACCGTTGCATAGACGCGGTGGGAATCATCCATATCGTCAAGCGCCATTAAAAATTCTTCGATATCAGCTTTTTGTTCGGTCGTCAGTTCCGTAATATTTTTAGCTTTAAATGAAGGCTCAAAAGATTGAACTGTCCAACCGCGTTTTTGTAAAACTTGACGAACTTCATCTAAACTTTCAAGCGACGTATAAAAACTGTAACCCTCATCTGATTTTTCAACTTCATTAGCGCCAGCTTCGATGGCTTCTTCTTCCGGATCAAAAGTTCCTGTTTTTTGCGCTTCAATAAGTCCCACACGCTCAAACATCCAAGCGACGGCCCCCGATTCACCCATCGAGCCCTCGTGTTTTTTAAAAGTGTTTCGAACTTCAGGTGCGGTTCTGTGGCGGTTGTCGGTTTGGCATTCGACTAAAACACCCACACCATGGGGCCCGTAGCCCTCGTAAACCACTTCTTCGATTTGGGCTCCATCTTCTAACTGCCCGGCGCCTTTTTTAATGGCGCGCTCAATGGTGTCGTTGGGGCAAGATTGTTTTTTTGCAGCGTCTATGGCCATGCGCAGACGGGCGTTCATGGCAGGGTCAGCGCCGCCAGCTTTTGTCGCAACAGAGATCTCACGTGCTAATTTTGTAAAAACCAAACCCTTTTTTTGCGAGTTCGCCGTCTTTAGACCATTTTTCCAAGATTTTCCCATATCCACACCACCTAGGGTTCGATCTTAACAAGAGAACCCGCCCGTGTTGAAGCTGGACTGCACCGCTTCCAAAGAGTAAATTTCAAAAGATGTTAGCTTTTCATCGACCTTCTGTGATCGAAAAAATCAAATTTATAGAAGATGACCTGGCTCTGCTTGCGCATTCTGCAGGATTTGCTGTACCGGATCTTCCGGCTCGCGATATTTTGGTTTTACCGCCTCAAAGCCACCCCCAAAAAAAGGGCCTATCGAAGATCGAAGGCCAAGGACGGCTGCTTCACGATCTGGCGTCCATTGAGCTTCAAGCTATGGAATTAGGACTGAGAACCTTGAATGAATTTCCCCAAGCACCAGCCGAATTTTTAAAAGAACTGTCTGAAGTGACCCGGGGTGAATCGAAACATTTGCAGTTGTGCTTAGAGGGCCTATCCAAGCTTGGTTTTAAGTGGGGACATTGGCCGGTGCATTGTTCGCTGTGGGCCGCCACGGCTAAAAACGATTCTTTGTTAGATCGAATTTTAATTGTGCATCGCTATCTTGAGGGAAGCGGTCTGGATGCTGGTGAACAAATTTTAAAGCGCCTTAAAAGTATTCAGGCTCCTCGGGTTCAGCAGATTCTAACATTGATCACAGAAGAAGAAGTGGCACATGTTGAATTTGGCAGTCGCTGGTACAAATCCATCTGCCTTCTTGAAGGCCTAGATCCAGAAAAAGATTTTTCTGAACGCATGTGGAAGATTCGAAAGACAATCCCACGCCGAATTGAGAAATTATCTTACGAGCTGCGAAAACGAGCCGGTTTTTCAGACGGGGAGTTGAGGGTGTGCGAGGATTTAAGAGCGCATTTTTTATCAATTTAAATTTTTTCGTCAGACGCTAAAAATCGCCATTTTCCTTCTGGAAGGGTACCCAGTTTAATATTTCCAACGCGGACTCGTTTTAGGCCAGCAATGGTTAAGCCCACAAGTTCACACATGCGGCGAATCTGCCGGTGACGACCTTCGCGCAAAACAAAACGCAGCTGGTCTTAATTAACCCAATCCACCAGGGCTGGCTTTAAAGGTCTAGAATCTAATGAAAGGCCATGTCTAAGAAGTTGCAGTTGGTCTTTCGGTAAAGCGCCGCGAACACGGACCAGATATTCTTTTTCAATTTCAGTCTCTTCACCGATAATTTTTTTTGCCACTCTGCCATCTTGAGTAAAAATCAAAAGTCCTTGTGAATCAATATCAAGTCTGCCGGCAACGGCTAAGCCCTCAAACATATCGCGATCAATACGAACATGCTCGTCGCTAAAATAATTTTCTTCCGTGATCAGTCTGACGGCAGGAATATAATCTTTTTCAGGCTGGGCCGACACCCAACCGATCGGCTTATTTAATAAAATTGTCACCAAAGTTTTTTGTTGCTTCATGGCTTCCGCGGCCAAAGTCACGCGCGCGTGCCTGGTCACTTTAAAACCCAGTTCTTGAATCACTACGCCGTCCACCAGCACTAAGCCTTTTTCAATATATTCATCGGCTTCGCGGCGCGAACAAATTCCGCGCTCTGACATTAATTTTGACAGACGGATTTTTTCTTCGCTCACCCTAACTCCAGCTCGGCCCAAAGATCAGGGGCCTCGTAAACTCGTATCACCTTGAGGCCTGGAATCGAAGATTTTATTTTTTCAGCTATAAAAAGTGCAATATTTTCTGTGGTCGGAATATGATCCCTAAACCAATCGATATCAAAATTAAGATGATGATGATCAAGGGTTTTTAAAACGGGTGCTAAAGCGCTACGAACGGTTTCTTCAAGGGTAGAAAATTCAACGCCAACTTCCAGCTTGTAGTTATGCCCGTGTCCATAGGGCGTGTAGCAGGCTCCAAAAACCTCTTGGTTTTTTTCTTTGGACCAGGCTTTTTGCTCATAAAAATGGGCGCTAGAAAATTGAAAGCTCAAGTAACGGGTCATAGAAGGTTGATGCCTCCATCAACGGATAAAATAGCGCCGGTGGTCCATGCAGAGGCTTCACTGCTTAGAAAATAAATGGCTTTTGCAATTTCCGCAGAAGTTCCTGTTCTTTGCAAAGGTTGCAGTGTTTGAAAAGACGAAAAATCTTGGCCTGCGTGAATTGGCGTATCCACAATTCCAGGACAGACACAGTTCGCCCGAATTCCCAAAGGGCCCCCCTCTAATGCCAAGGTCTGCGTCCAGTTCACCATCGCCGCTTTGCTGGCCGAGTAGGCAGAGATATTGGCCGCCGGCGAAAGTCCTAAAGTGGACGACACATTCAGAACTGAGCCTTGTTTTTGTTTTTTAAAATAGGGAAAAACTTCGCGGGTGATTCGAACAGCACCGAAAAGGTTCGTGTTAAACTGATCCAGCCAAAGTTCATCGGTTGAGGA
>JAYWEU010000158.1:0-1746 GCA_043779385.1 Pseudobdellovibrionaceae bacterium | reverse complement strand
AAATCAAGTTTTAAACGTTCTTAAAAAAAATCTTAAGGCTCCTTCCGAGCCCGAAGTCTTTCAATTGCAAATTAATTTTCAAAAATTTACTCAGATCTTAAGAAAGGTTTTTCAAGACCAGAAAGAGACTGCGTCTTTTCTAAAAGACAACGTTCCACTGATTTTATCGCAGTCACAAGCTTTATCAAAATCTTTAAGCCTCGCGCGCGACCTTCGCCGAACGACGCTCTACCGCAGGTTGCAAAAATTTGATTTTAACTTTTCCAAATTGACAAAGGAAATTCAGGCGAACCCACAACTCGGTCTTTTGCAAAAAATCGAAGATCTTTCAATTCTTTTTAAACAACCCGATATCACGCAGAAAACATTTCAGCAAATTTGCGAACAAGCGCAGAAAGAGTGCCTGTAAATGCGAAATATTTTAAAAAAAATCACGCTGACTCATTGGATCTTTATTGCCATGGGCCTAGGAATTCTTTTAGGCACGATTTTTCCTGAGGCTGCTCCCGTTTTCCATGTGATTTCAAATCTGTTCTTAAGAATGATTAAATGTATTATCGTGCCGATTATTTTTGGCACTTTAGTGGTGGGCATTGCTGGCCATGCCCAAGACATGAAGCAGATTGGTCGCTTGGCTTTTAAATCTTTGCTTTATTTTGAAATTGTCACAACTTTTGCCCTTATTTTTGGACTGGTCGCCGTGAATGTATTTAAGCCAGGCGTGGGTGTAATTTTAAAAGATGTCGCGTCCACTGCCATGACAGCGCCCCCAAAAATCTCTGCGGCTGAAGTGATTGAACATATTGTGCCAAAAAGTTTTTTTGAAGCGGCTGCCAATAATGATGTCCTTCAGATTGTGTTTTTTTCGGTGCTTTTTGCCTTGGCCTTGATTCAACTGCAGGGAAAACACCGCACGACCATGGTGGATTTTTGCGAAAGCTTGTCTGAGACCATGTTTAAATTTACCGGCCTCATTATGAAATTTGCGCCCCTAGGGATCGGCGCATCTATGGCCTATACGGTCAGCCATAGCGGCCTTGGAATTTTAGTGAATTTAGGAAAATTAGTTCTGACTTTGTATGGAACTTTGGCACTGTTTGTTGTGATGATCTTCTTGCCGATCATTTGGCTGATGAAAATACCCATGAAGGCTTTTTGGCGGGCCGTGCGCCAACCGGCAGCGATTGCTTTTTCTACGACCTCTTCGGATGCGGCTTTACCTGATGCCATTAAAAGTATGATTCAATTTGGCGTGCCCAAACGAATAGTTTCGTTTGTGATGCCCTTGGGATATTCCTTTAATTTAGATGGAACGACTTTACATTTGGCTTTGGCCTCGGTTTTTTGTGCTCAGGCGGCGGGCCTTGATCTTTCCCTTCAACAACAATTGATGATGATGCTTTCCCTGATGTTAACAAGTAAAGGAGTGGCTGCCATGCCCCGGGCCTCATTTGTGATTTTATCAGGAACTTTGGTGACCTTTGGAATTCCCATTGAAGCCGCCGTTTTAATTTTAGGGGTCGATGAGCTTCTGGATGCGGCTCGAACCACCGTCAATTTAATTGGCAATTGCTTAGCCTCAGTCGTCATGGCGCGCCTTGAAAATGATTTCCACCCAGAGGCTCCTGAGCCGCTGTTTGAGACTTAGAAACTGCCCCACTTGAGTGTGCTTACTTCAACTCGCGCGTCGAAAAAGATCAGTTTTTCTATAGTCTTATCTTCTCCTTGCGACCTTACGAATTCCTA
>JAYWEU010000157.1:0-31215 GCA_043779385.1 Pseudobdellovibrionaceae bacterium | reverse complement strand
CCAAAAAGCCAAGTATTTTAATCTTCTACGGAGTCCTCCATGCTGAACTTTGCACTGATCGGTTGTGGCCGAATTGCCAAACGCCATAGCGAGCTTTTAGGTCTTAACCAAATTCCTGGCGCGCGCTTAGCGGCCGTCGCTGACCTTGATCTGAACCGCGCCCAAGCCATCGGTGACAGATTCAAAATTCCTTTCTACCAAGATTTTCGCGAAATGCTGGAAAAAGAAAAAATCGATGTCGTGACCATTTTAACCCCCAGTGGCATGCACGCCGAACACGCCGTCGCCGTGGCTGAATTTAAAAAACATATCGTCGTTGAAAAGCCCATGGCTTTGACGTTGAATGACGCCGAAAAAATGATTGCCGCCAGTGAAAAAAATAAAGTTGAACTTTTCGTCGTTAAACAAAATCGTTTTAACGTCCCGGTGGTTCGGCTGCGCCAGGAATTAGAATCTGGCCGTTTTGGTCGTCTCGTGATGGGCACCGTGCGAGTGCGATGGTGTCGTGATCAAAGCTATTATGATCAAGATTCTTGGCGGGGCACTTGGCAGTACGATGGCGGCGCGTTTACCAATCAAGCCAGTCACCATGTCGACCTCTTGCACTGGATGATGGGCGATGTCGAATCCGTTTTTGCAAAATCTGACACTTTTTTAGTCAACACTGAAACCGAAGACACCGGCGTCGCTATTTTAAAATTTAAAAATGGCGCCCTGGGTGTGATCGAGGCCACGACGGCTTGTCGTCCAAAAGATTTAGAAGGTTCGATTTCTGTTTTGGGAGAACGCGGCAGTGTTGAAATCAGTGGCTTTGCAGTGAACCAAATGCGCACTTGGAATTTTAAACCAACGACCCAAGAAGATGAAAATATCCTGCAAAATTATTCGGTCAACCCACCCAATGTTTATGGTTACGGTCACAAAGCATTTCTGGATCATGTGGTCGAATGCTTAAGCGAAGGCAAAAAAAGCTTTCTCAGTGGCCGTGAAGGCAAAAAAAGTTTGGAACTGATCACGGCCATTTACGAATCGATTGAGACGAAAAAAGAAATCCATTTTCCCTTTACTGCCACCCATTGCCGACTAGGAAAAAAATTATGATTGCAAAAACGGCTATCATTTATCCGCAAGTTAAACTTGGTAAAAATGCAATTGTTGAAGACTATTGTATTATTGGAGCGCCCCTTCGAGATGGCTCAATGCCAGAAACGGTGATTGGTGACAATGCTCACTTAAGATCTTTTACGGTGATCTATGCTGGGAACCAAATTGGCTCGCATTTTCAAACTGGCAATAAAGCCAATATTCGCGAAAATAATAAAATTGGAAATCATGTCAGTATCGGAACTTTAAGCGTTGTTGAGCATCATGTTGTGATTGAAGATAATGTTCGAATTCACACAAGTACTCTTATTTGTGAGTATTCAGTTTTAAAAAAAGGCTGTTGGATCGGACCCCATGTTGTGACTACCAACGTAAAAGTGCCCTTATCGCCTGAATCAAAAGCTAAGTTACAAGCCCCGATCATTGAAGCGGGTGCGATTATTGGCGGAAACTGCACAATTTCACCTGGAGTCGTTGTTGGTCCCAACGCTTTGATTGGCTCGGCTTCGAATCTGACAAAAAATATTAAAGCTGATCATGTGGCTTATGGACATCCCGCCACAGAAAAAAGGACCCGTTAAATGGATATTCCTTTAATGGACATTCAAGCTCAATATTTAAGTGTTAAACTTGAAATTGATCAGGCTGTCCAAAAAGTGATTCACCAAGCCCAATTTGTCGGCGGCGAAGAAAAAGATTTATTTGAACAAGAGTTCAGCGCTGCTATGGGCGTCAAGCAAACAATTGGTGTTGGTAACGGCACCGATGCGATTTTTCTTATTTTAAAAGCTTTAGGGATTGGTCAAGGCGACGAAGTGGTGACTGCGGCCAACTCATTTATTGCTTCCTCCGAGGCCATCACGGCTTGTGGCGCCCGCGTCGTTTTTTGTGATATCGATGAATCTTCTTCGTTGATGGATTTAAATTTATTAGAAAATATTCTTAAAAAATATTCTGTCAAAAGCGGCGGAAAAATTAAAGCCATCTTGCCAGTTCATTTATATGGTCGTGTCTTGGATATGACGGCCGTCATGGGCCTAGCTCACAAATACGATGTTAAAGTGATTGAAGATACGGCGCAGGCTCACTTGGCTCGCTGGCAGGGTCAGTGTGCTGGAACGTTCGGGCACGCTGGGACTTTTAGCTTTTATCCCGGAAAAAACTTAGGCGCATTTGGTGACGCGGGAGCTGTTGTCACAAACGATCTTGACCTAGCTGCAAAAATTAGAAAGCTTGCCAATCATGGCCGCATTTCAAAATATGATCATGATATGGAAGGCTTTAATTCTCGCCTAGATACTTTGCAGGCCGCTGTTTTAAGAGTCAAATTACGGCATTTGCCCAAGTGGACATTGGCCCGTCAGCAAAAAGCCCAAAAATATCATCAGTTGCTAGAAAAACTTCCACAGGTCCTTCGTCCTGTGATGCCGCCATCAGAGCAACATTGTTTTCACCTTTATGTGACCCACCTTGAAAACCGCGACCAAGTTCTTGAGGGTTTAAAGAAAAAAAATATTCACGCCGGCATTCACTACCCGATCGCATTGCCCTTTTTAAAAGCTTACTCTTATTTAAAACATCAACCTGACGATTTCCCTGTGTCTTTTCGGTTACAGAGTCGCGCCCTCAGTCTTCCCCTGTACCCCGAGATGACGGGCGAACAGCAAGACTATGTCGTGCAAAGTTTGGGAAAAGTCCTAGCGACTTGATTTGAAGTGTGATTTAATTAAGTTCATTTTTTGAGGAGAAGCTTTATGCAAATTTCTGTTTTTGGAACTGGCTATGTCGGCTTGGTCACCGGTGTCTGTTTTGCCGAGATGGGCAACGATGTGATTTGTGCTGATATTGATGCTGCAAAAATTGCCAAGCTTCAAGACGGAATTTCGCCCATTTATGAACCGGGACTTGATGCCCTGATCACTAATAATATCCAAGCCAAGCGCATCACTTTCACAACGGACCTCAAATCAGCCGTTAGTAAAAGTGATATTATTTTTATCGCGGTGGGAACTCCCAGTGATGTTGATGGCTCGGCTGATTTAAAATATGTCTTAAGTGTGGCCGAAACGATCGCTCAGAATATGAATGAGTATAAGTTGATCGTCACAAAATCCACTGTTCCAGTCGGAACTTATTTAAAAGTGAAAGCTCGAATTGAAGAGACCTTTAAAAAACGCGGACAAAGTTTTGAATTTGATGTTGTTTCAAATCCCGAATTTTTACGGGAAGGTTCCGCCATTGAAGACTGCCTAAAGCCCCACCGAGTTGTGGTCGGCGTTGAGAGCGAAAAAGCCGCGGCGATTTTAAAACGAATTTATGATCCTTTCTTAAAAAATGGAAATCCGTATCTGACCATGGATCCTCTTTCCAGCGAAATGACGAAATACGCAGCCAATGCAATGTTAGCCACAAAAATTTCTTTGATGAATGAGTTTTCAAGACTTTGCGATAAAGTCGGCGCTGATATCGAAAACGTTCGACGCGGCTTAGGCTCAGACCCTCGAATTGGGCCTCATTTTATTTATGCTGGCGTTGGCTATGGCGGCTCTTGTTTTCCAAAAGATGTCCGCGCTTTAATTCACACAGGTCGTGACCGCGATGAACGTTTAGAAATTTTAGAAAGTGTTGAAAACGTCAACATTCATCAACGAAAAAACTTTTACGGCAAAGTTCAGAAAAAATTAGGCTCATTAAAGGGCAAATCGATTGCTGTTTGGGGCATCGCCTTTAAACCAGGAACTGATGATATCCGCGAAGCGCCAGCCATGGATCTGATCGATTGGTCCATGAAAGAAGGCGCCACTGTGCGCGCCTTTGATCCTGTTGCCGCCGAGAATGCAAAAGCTCATTTTGCAGGAGCGGCTGCTTTGTCTTTTTATGATGACCAATATGAAACTTTAAAAGGCTGCGATGCGCTTTTGATAGTGACTGAATGGAAATCATTTCGAGAACCTAATTTTAAAAAAATGAAAGAGCTTTTAAAAAAGCCTCTGATCTTTGATGGTCGGAATATTTATACGACCACCGCGGTTGTTGAAATGGGTTTTGAATATATTTCTGTCGGGAGACCTTCTTAATGTCAGGTCAGCCGTTTCATCAAGGCAAGTCCGCGCTGGTCACGGGTGCCGCAGGATTTCTTGGCAGCCACTTATGTGAAATGCTTTTAAAAGCCGGCTATTTCGTGATTGGTATTGATAATCTTTGCACAGGAATGCAAAGCAATGTCAGTGAACTGAACGCCATTGCCGAAAGTGTCTCTGGCAATGACAAAACGGGGTCTTCTTGGTCAAAAAGTTTTAAGTTTGTTTTTATCAATGCTGATGTCACGTCTGACTGGACCTGGAAGAATCAAATTCCCGGAGACTGGTTAGAAAACTTAAGTTACGTTTTTCATTTTGCATCACCGGCATCACCGCCTCTTTATCAAAAATTGGCTTTTGAAACAATCAAGGTCAATACCGTCGGCCTAGAGAAGGCTTTGTATTTTGCAAAAGATCACCAGGCTCGGGTGATTTTTGCATCGACCAGTGAAATTTATGGCGATCCCCTGACCAGTCCTCAAAAAGAATCTTATTGGGGAAATGTGAATTCTTTTGGGCCTCGTTCTTGTTATGATGAATCTAAGCGTTTGGGCGAGACTTTGATTTTCGAATTTAATAAAAAATACGGCGCCAAACATGGTCTGGTTCGGATTTTTAATACCTACGGTCCCCGCATGAATCCAACGGATGGCCGAGTTGTGATTAATTTTTTAATGCAAGGACTGAAAGGCGAAAGCCTGACTGTTCATGGCGATGGAAAACAATCTCGTTGTTTTTGTTATGTCGATGATTTGATAGCTGGAATTTGGAGTTATGCACAGAAAGATTTGTTTGAACCCATCAATATTGGCAGTGAATTTGAATTTTCAGTTTTGGACCTGGCAAAAAAGGTTCAGAAAATATTTGCTGATAAGAATTTGAAAATTGAATTTATGGGTCGACCCATAGATGATCCGCAAATAAGAAGACCTGATTTGACCAAAGCGCAAAAACATTTGGCACCATGGAAGTCGACAACCCCCCTTGAAGTAGGACTTCTTCATTTACTGGATTGGTTAAAAAATGATTTGCTGGATGTAGACCTTAAAAATTTGCCGATTTAATCGCCATCTCAGCCACTAAAAAAGCCAGTTCACGGGCGCAAAATTCGACTTTATCGTGCTCGCCATTTTTCAGCCAGCCTAGGATTTCTGATAACCTTTGCGGAAATTGAATATTTTTATGATTCCAATCTTCAATCAGAACCCAGATCGCTTTTTCTTTTTCGGCGGCCCGAAGAAAATCCAAAGATAAAACGTTCGTCGTTCCCTCCCAAATGCTGAACACCTGAGCATCCCTGAGCAAAGTTGGAATCCCCGTGTCTTCGATGTATCCAGCACCTGCAAAAATTTCGACAACTTCCGAGACCACTTCCATCACTTTTTTACCGGTGTACAGCTTAACGATCGGAGTTAAGGCCCTGAGCATGATTTTATCAACGTCAGTGGCCTGAAGGGTTTCTTCTTTGCCTAATAGCTCGATCACAAAAAATGTCAGTTTAAAACAATCTTCAAAAGTTTTCTCTAAACTTTTTAATAAGTTCTGATGCAAAGGGTGATCGATTAATTTTTTGCCGAACACAACGCGTACTTTTGAATAACTTTGCGCCCAATCTAAGGCCCGTCGCATTTGACTTAAAGCACAGATCGAATTGTAAAGTCGCGTGATATTTAGCAGAGCAGATATTTTTTTAACTCCGCCGCCCAACTCACCCATCAATTCAGCCGGTGTTGCATTTAAGGAAACCTCGGCAGTTGGTAAGGCCTTTGTGCCTAATTTATCTTTTAATCGATGAATTTCTATATTTTTAAGTTTGTTCTGAGCATCACGAAGCTCAACATAAAATAAGCTAAGGCCCTTACTACCATCTTCTGCGCCCTCTGGTCTTGCTAATAGCAAAGTCATTTGAGACGTCGTCGCTGACGTAAACCACTTCGTTCCACTGATTTGCCACTGGTCATTTTTTTTCATGGCCACGGTTGATGTTCCGCTGACATCGCTGCCGCCGGTTCTTTCCGTCATCCACTGCCCGGAGGTCCAAAACTGTTCGGGATCTCTTGAGGTTAAATGTTTAAAGGCATTTTTCTTCTGCGCTTCACTGCCAAAAAGCTCAATGGCCCGAGCCGCTCCATCAGTCATAGCTAAAGGGCAAGAGACAAAAGCGCTTGAGGAATGAAAAAGATAAAGTAAGGACATTTGGTAAACGCGCGACCAGGGCCCATACTTTTTTTCGTAAGCACTAGCCACAATGCCTTCGCGAGCCGCGGCGGCCTCAAGATTTTTCCAGCCTGAAGACATTTCAATCTGATCGATTTTTTTTCCCCACGGGCTAAAGGGAATATGCCTTGGAGGATTTTTTTCAGCTTCCTGAGCCCACTGCCACCACTTGGTGGCCGCTAACTCACCGACGGATTCCAAATGTTTAAAAATTTCCGGAGCCATCGCCTGCGGCAGACGCTTAGCTAAGTATCTTTGTAAAAGTGAATCATTTTTAAAAGTGTTCAAAAGAACTGGTGGACTTTGAAAAAAAGCATTCATTCGTTCATTAGAATTTTTTTTGTCAGCACTGTCAAAGCTTGCGGGACCATCTGCGTTGAAAAGACTAGCCGAATCGCCCGGTGATATAATTTTCTGTACGCTGATCGCGGGGATTGGTGAAAATCTTTTCACTTTCACCAAACTCTATCAAGTCACCTAGGTACATAAAGGCTGTATAATCCGCACACCGAGCCGCCTGGTGCAAATTGTGGGTCACAATCACAATTGTCCAGCGTTTTTTAAGTTCGGTGATTAAGTCCTCAATCCGAGAGGTCGACATTGGATCCAAGGCCGATGTTGGCTCATCAAGAAGCAAAATTTCAGGTTCGGTCGCTAAAGCCCGAGCAATGCACAATCTTTGCTGTTGCCCTCCTGAAAGAGACGTCGCAGAGCCATGAAGTCGATCTTTAACTTCTTCCCATAACCCCGCTTGCTCCAGGGAACTTTCCACACGTTCGTGGATGAATTTTTTATTTTTATAACCACGAACCTTTAACCCGTAAGCGACATTTTCGAAAATTGATTTTGGAAAGGGATTCGGTTTTTGAAAAACCATTCCAATTCGCATCCGGATTTCCATCGGGTCAATTTTAGGGTCTAGGATATTCACTTTTTCTGGATAAAGCAAAATTTCGCCGTCATAAGTTGAGGCCTTGTAAAGATCATGCATCCGATTAAAACAGCGAAGGAGCGTGGTTTTTCCGCAGCCAGAGGGACCAATTAAAGCGGTGATTCGATTTTGATAAATCGGCAAAGAAATTGATTTTAGAACTTTGACAGCTTTTAACTGATTTCCATATGAAAAATTAAGGTTTTTAACTTCAGCCCGCAGAGTCTCTGACATAGGGCGAACATAGCACAGTCAAATAGAGGGCGAAAGTTCAAGTTAGGATTAAAAGCAAAGATATTTTAGCCGAAATGGCCAGTGACGTATTGCTCGGTCAGTTTTTGTTCGGGATTCGTGAATATTTTTTCTGATCGGCTGCACTCAATCAATGTTCCTAGATACAT
The DNA here is from genome assembly GCA_043779385.1 of Pseudobdellovibrionaceae bacterium. Lineage (GTDB taxonomy): Bacteria > Bdellovibrionota > Bdellovibrionia > Bdellovibrionales > Bdellovibrionaceae > JAYWDA01. The sequence goes on along the minus strand of JAYWEU010000157.1, from coordinate 23,482 downwards.
AAATGCCGTATAGTCCGAAGACCTTGCGGCCTGCTGCATATTATGAGTCACAATCACAACCGAATAATCCTGTTTGAGCTCTTGCAAGAGCTCTTCAATATACCCTGTCGAAATCGGGTCCAAGGCAGACGTCGGTTCATCGAGTAAAAGAACTTCTGGCTTTACGGCAATAGCGCGAGCGATACAAAGGCGCTGCTGCTGTCCCCCGGATAAACTGAGACCGCTTTGCTTCAGCTTATCTTTGACCTCAACCCAAAGGGCTGCTTTTTGTAAGGCCCATTTCACACGATCCGCTAAATCAAAGCGGGATAACTTTTCATACAGATTCACTCCAAAAGCGACATTATCAAAAATCGACATCGTAAAGGGTGTGGGCTTTTGAAAGACCATTCCCACCTTAGATCTGAGTTTGATCACATCATTTTTGGGGCTTAATATATTGGTGCCATTGATTAAAATTTCGCCTCGAACATTTTGTTTTGGATAAAGTTCGTACATGCGATTAAAACATCTTAACAGCGTCGACTTTCCACACCCGGAAGGTCCAATAAAGGCCGTGATTTTTTTATCATGAATGTCTAAATTAATATTTTTAAGAGCCTGTGTTGCTCCATAATAAAAACTTAAATCTTTGACTTGAATTTTTGAGCTCATGTTTTCTGCCTAAATGCAAAGCGGGCCAGGATATTTAAAACAAGCACAGCTAAAGTGATCAGTAAGGCTCCGGCCCAAGCTAAATGCTGCCAGTCCTCATAGGGGCTCATAGCAAATTGAAAAATAACAACCGGAAGATTAGCCATCGGCGTTGATAAATTTGAATTCCAAAACTGATTATTTAAAGCCGTAAATAATAGCGGTGCAGTTTCGCCGCTAATACGCGCAACGCCTAAAAGAACGCCTGTCAGTAAACCCGCTTTGGCCGCCTGATACGTGACTGAAAACGTCACATGCCACTGGGGAGCCCCTAAGGCCGCAGCGGCCTCTCGCAGACTTTGGGGAATCAGCCGCAACATATTTTCAGTGGTGCTGACCACGACAGGAATGATGATCACAGTCAGTGCCATAACTCCGGCCCAGCCTGAAAAATGGTGGGAGGGTGCCACCACCACTGTGTAAACAAAAAATCCAATCACCACCGAAGGTGCAGACATTAAAATGCTATTTACAAATCGAATGATCGAAGCGGCCCTGGAATGAGTGCCATATTCTGATAAATAGGTCCCACCTAAAATTCCAATTGGAGTGCCCATCAAAGTGGCGCAACCCACCATCACAAGACTTCCATAAATCGCATTGAGCAAACCGCCAGCTTGGCCCGGCGGCGGCGTCATCTCTGAAAAAACAGCAAAATTTAAAGACGGCAGTCCATTTTTTATCAAAGTCCAAAGGATTGCACCTAAAAAAAATAAACCAAAAACCATCGCTGAACAAGCCAGACTTAGCCCCATCATATTTTTAATTTTCCGCTTTAAAAATAAATATTTTGGTGTTCGCATCAACCCAAGGTTCCTTCTTGTTTTTTAAGATAATAAAGAAGCAGTTTTGCAAAAGCTAAAACGACAAAAGTAATCACAAATAAAATAAGTCCCAATTCAATCAAAGAAGCTGTATATAAAGCACCCACCGCTTCTGTAAACTCATTGGCCAAGGCCGAAGAAATCGTATTTCCCGGCATAAACAAAGAAGGCGATAATTCATGGGCGTTCCCGATCACAAAAGTCACGGCCATGGTCTCGCCCAAAGCTCGGGCCAGGCCCAGCATAATTCCACCCACCACTCCAATTTTTGTATGGGGTAAGATCACTTGGGAAGCCACTTCCCATTTTGTGGCCCCTAAGCCATAAGCGGATTCTTTTAACATGGCCGGAACAATTTTAAATGTATCGCGCATGACAGAGGATATAAATGGAATCACCATAATGGCTAGAATTAAGCCCGCCGTCAGCATGCCGATGCCCATCGGCGGCCCTTGAAAAAGAGATCCAATCACTGGAATGGGTCCAAGGGTTTCTAAAATCCAGGGCTGAATATTTTTAGCAAAGAAAGGAGCAAAAACAAAAAGCCCCCACATTCCATAAATAATACTTGGAATCGCAGCCAAAAGTTCCATCGCAATCCCAAGGGGAGCGCGCAAAATCACCGGCGAAATTTCAGTTAAAAATAAGGCAATTCCAAAGCTGACAGGCACCGCCACCAGCAGGGCAATAAAGGAAGTCACAATGGTTCCGTAAATCGCGACCAGACCCCCAAACTGCTCAGCAACAGGATCCCATTGGCTGGAAGTAAAAAAATTCCAGCCAAACGCTTTTATGGCTGGTTCAGCACCCAAGTAAAGAGCGACTAAAATGGCAATTAAGATTCCCAAAATTGAAAGCGCAAAAAATTGCGTGACCCGTTCGAATAGACTATCAAGAAGTTTATTTCTACGGATCACAAGACTTAAAGGGATTTCCTGCCGAGACTTTTCGCCCTCAACTTTCAACAAATTTGAATTTTGAGAACTAACATTCTGGGCCAATGCGTCTCCGTTTTAATTTCTAAAAACAGAAAAATTAGGGAACAAACACAGCAGAACCGTCTTTGGACTTAATTTCTGCTTTCCAATTTTTCTCAATTAAAGCTGTGATCTTCGTCGGAAGCACCACATAGTTTAATTCTTCCGCCATGCCTTGGCCTTTGCTATAGGCCCAGTGGAAAAACTTCAGAGTGGCTTTGGCTTGTTCAGGCTTTTCCTGCGTTTTATGCATTAAAATAAAAGTCGATCCAGCTATGGGCCAGCTGTTTTTTCCTGGAGCATCGGTTAAAATTAAATAGAAATCTTTGGCTTTTTCCCAATCAGCGCCAGCGGCCGCCGCCTTAAAAGTATCGGCTTTAGGCTCAACAAACTGACCCGCTTTATTTTTCATCTGCACCGAGGCCATTTTATTTTGCAAGGCATAGGCGTACTCGACATAACCGATCGAACCATCAATTTGCTTTACATAAGAAGCGACACCTTCATTGCCCTTACCGCCAACGCCGGTGGGCCAGTTAACGGCTGTGCCTTCCCCAACTTTTATTTTCCAATCGCTGCTGACTTTTGAAAGATAGTTAGACCAAATAAAACTTGTTCCAGATCCATCTGACCGATGAACGACTGTGATCGCCTGATCTGGTAACTTTAAGCCTGGATTCAAGGCGACAAGGCTTGGATCATTCCATTTCTTTACTGTTCCTAAAAAAATATTTGCTAAAATATCGCCGGTTAATTTTAATTGGCCGGCCGAAATTCCCGCCACATGAAGAACTGGGACGACACCGCCATTGATGACGGGAAATTGAACCAAATTGTCCTTGGCTAAATCGTCAGATTTTAAAGGCATATCGGTCGCTCCAAAATCAACGGTTTTACCTTGGATCTGCTTAATACCGCCGCCCGAACCAATCGACTGATAATTGACGGAATTGCCCGTTTCTTTTTTGTAGGCATCAGCCCATTTAGAAATTAAGGGATAAACAAAAGTTGAGCCAGCACCTGTCATCTCTGTGGCTTGAGCCGTTGTGACCCCAACCAAACTTGCCATTACGACCATTAAAAAACTTTTCTTCAATTTCATGAATTCTCCTGGTTGAATGCTTTCTTAGGTTTTAGGGCGCTGACGGGAAACCTTCAAGTGGCTTTGGCGATCCAAACACAATCTTAACATTGAAGAGGATTCAAACCCCCAATTGCGTCAAAAAAAGAGGGGCTTGGGGCCCCTCTTGAATCCAGTGATGAGTAAAATATTTATGCCTACTTGCTAAGCATACTTCTTAGCATCCAAGCCGTCTTTTCATGAACTTGCAAACGTTGAGTCAAAAGATCCATGGTGGCTTCATCGTGAGCTTCTTCTGCCGCTGGGATCAAAGCTCGGGCTGTTCTGCAAACAGCTTCATGGCCAGACACTAATTCTTGAATCATTTTCTCGGCTGCAGGAACGCCTTCTGTTTCAGGAATTGTCGTCAACTGACTGAACTCTTTATAAGACCCTGGGGCAAAGCCGCCCAAAGATCGAATTCGTTCAGCCACCGTGTCAACGGCAGTCCAAATCTCTGTGTATTGCCCTTCAAACATCAAGTGAAGTGTTTGAAACATGGGCCCCGTGACATTCCAATGAAAATGATGCGTTTTAAGATATAAAGAATAAGTGTCCGCCAAAAAATGACTGAGCCCCTTGACGATTTCTTTGCGACTGTTTTCCGTAATGCCAATATCCATTTTCAAATCCTTCATGAATCCTCCGGTTATCTAGCGAAGTTAAACGGAAAAAAAATCACTGACAAGATCAGTCTTTCTGCAGCAAGCCTGGGTTAAGACGAAAATATAATTTTAAAGTTGAAAAAGTCGAGTTTCGCCTTCCGTTAAGACGATAAAATTTGAAACTCCGCTCTGCTGTTTAGCAATTTCAAGAGCCTTGACCGGCGCATCCAATTCCTCATCAGTCAGTTGGAAGGTTCCGTAATGCATTCCAATCGAAAGCGGTGTTTTCAAATCCTGATGGGCTTTGACCGCATCACTTGGATTCATATGCATGTCTTTCATAAACCAGCGAGGTTCATAAGCTCCGATAGGTAAAAAACTTAAATCGGGAGGGCCTAATTTTTGATGGATTTCATGAAAATGAGGCCCGTACCCTGTGTCACCAGCCCAAAATATTTTCTTTGCACCAAATTGAAGATAGAAGCCACCCCACAAGGCATCAAACCGGTCCCTCACTCCCCGTCCCGACCAATGTTGCGCCGAGGTCAGAGTCACTTTCAAATCTTTCGCAAAGAAAGACTCCCACCAGTCTAATTCCTCGACGGAACGAAGATGTTCTTTCTTCAGAATATCTGCATTTCCTAGAGGCACAACAAAGACTGGCTTAAAAAGCTTTTCTAATTTTTTTAAAGCATCGATATCCATATGATCATAGTGATTGTGGGTCACTAACACTAAATCAATTTTTGGTAGCTTTTCTAAATTTAGACCAGGATTCCTGACGCGTTGGGGCCCGATGAGTTGACTGGGGCTGACCCGCTTTGAAAAAACTGGATCAATCAAAATATTCAAAGTTTTGAATTGCAACAGATAGGTGGCGTGATTGATAAAAGTCGCGATCACAGAGCTGTCATCGCTAGGCGATCGGGGAGATGGAACCGCCTGATTTTCGACCCATCGGGGCCAGGACTTTCGATTTCCTTCCAGTTGCCATTTTAAAACTTGCCATAAGGATTTTGTTGCGACCGCCTGTGGATTGAAGAATTTTTTTCCATCAAAGTGATCTGATTTTAAGTAATGTCGTTTTGCCATGCCCCCCATTCTATGATAGCTTAGCACCTATGGCAATTCGAGACCGCGCAGATCGCATTCAACTTCAGATTTTTTATGGTTGTTCTATTTTTTTGATTCTTCTAGATCAATTGACAAAGTATTTGGCCCAGCAAGCTTTTCGAGATCGCCCCGCACAAATCTTTATCGGCGATCTTTTTCGTTTTGATTATGCAGAAAATCCAGGCGCCTTTTTAGGGATGGGCGACAGCCTCTCAAACCCCGTTCGCTTTTGGATTTTTACGATTTTAGTTTTTGCGATGATGGTGGGCCTGACCGCACTAATACATTTAAAGAAATTTTCCCGGCAAGAAGCATGGGCTTATTCGCTGGTTTTTGCAGGAGGCATCGGTAACTTAATCGATCGTTCATTCCGCACCGATGGTAAAGTGATCGATTTTATGAATGTCGGCGTGGGCTCACTCCGCACAGGAATTTTTAATGTTGCCGATATGGCGATTATGCTAGGTTTAATTTTGCTGCTTTTTATTCGCTCGCCCAAACAACTCGGAAAAACCTCTTGAAAAATCCACTGGCCACTTGGAAACAATTAGATCCCGAAGCTAAAAAATTAGGATATGTTTCCTTTTTTGGCGATCTTGCCAGTGAAATGTTATATCCGATCACACCCATTTTTCTAACGACTGTCGTGGGTGCTCCTCCGCAGGTCTTAGGCTTGATCGAAGGTGTGGCTGATGCAACATCAGCTTGTTTGCAGTGGTTTTCAGGGCGCCTTTCGGACCGCTGGAAAAAAAGGAAACCCTTTATTGTGTTAGGTTATTTTTTTTCGGCGCTATCACGGCCTCTGATTGGACTTTCCACCCATTGGGGACACGTCCTTTTAGCCAGAGCTTCTGATCGCTTTGGCAAGGGCCTGCGAACCAGTCCCCGCGATGCGATGTTAGGAGATTTATCGACACCTGAAACCCGTGGTTTAACCTTCGGGTGGCATCGGGGTTTAGATACCATGGGTGCCGTCCTCGGCCCTCTGATCGCCTTAAGCTTACTGCCTTATTTTACAGATCGACTTCGCTGGCTTTATTTATTCGCCCTGATTCCAGGGTTGTGCTCTGTCTTGATTGCAAAATCAGTGCGCGAACCTCAACCAACTCTTGCCTCCAAAAAGAAGCCATTAACTTGGCTGCCTTGGAAAACTTGGTCCCCTGAATTTCGATGTTTTATTCTGACTTGGTCTTTGTTCAGCGTTGGAAATTGCACAGACTTTTTTCTGATTTTAAAAGTTAAAAATTCAGGAGCTTCTTTGCCGCAAACTATTTTAATTTATTGTTTCTTTAATTTAATTTACAGCCTGTTAAGCCCCATTTTAGGGGATCTTTCTGATCGCGTCGGACGAAAAAAAATGCTGATTCTAGGGCTTTTCATTTTTAGCTTTGTTTACGCAGGATTTGCGGTGGCTGAACAGCTTTGGCATTTTATTTTCTTGTATGCTCTTTATGGTGCGTACAATGCGGCCACGGAAGGTCTTGGAAAAGCCTATGCTGTTGATTTAATTCCCGCAGAACTAAAAGCCTCAGGCTTAGGGCTGCTGGGCGCCATGACTGGTTTTTCGACTTTATTGGGTGGAATCTTTGCAGGACTGATGTGGACTTATTACGGTTCAGGTGGTCCCATGCGCTTAGGTGCGATCACGGCTTTGGTGGCCGCGGTCCTCCTATTCCGCTCGAAGCAACCTAATTCCAGGCTGAGTCTGTAGGTCTTCGAACTTGTGCCACCGAACTTGACCTGCAATTTCTCGTAAATAATATTTTTTAAGATCTCGTGGCAGATCCGTCATCCACCAATTAATGCTGGCCATGGCAGACACCGCAATTTCAGCACCAATGGGTTTTAAATTTGTGCCATTTTCATCAAGCAAAACAATAAAAATATTGTAACCGGGCTTACCCACCATAGTTTCGTCATGCCCACGATCAAAAAAACAATGGCCATACTCATGAACTAATAATTTAAACAAAAAAGACGAATCCTGATGAGAGTGCTGCTCACTCAAATAAGTTTCCATGGTTGCTTTGACGATGCCTATGTAGCGCGCTGAACGGTTCTGACTTTCATGGCAATAAGCCAAGGGACCGTCCTGTCCAGGATATTTCGAAACGACAATCACCGGGAAATCCTTAAATTCTCCGGGCACCCCTACTTGATCTGCCATTGCTTGAATTTCAGCCTTCACAGCTTCGATGTCTTTGCGATCTTGATTGGAAGCAATATCAGCGGGCCGCTCGACATCCTCTGAGGCTTCTGGACTTGGCGAACACGAGGCAAGGACGCCCACGACAAGAAAAACAGGCCACCATGTTTTGGGATGCTTCAATGGATTCATTCCTTCAAGCTATCACCCTTCAAAAAAGAAAAAAGATCAAAATCAAATTGTTACGAATTTATCCAAAACTATTTTTTAAGAAAATATTTACCGATCTGCATTAGGATGTCCCAACAATTGTTTTAATCTTGCTTTATAGGATCTGGTCATCTTTGATCAAGGGATCCTTAAATCCACAAAAGTTGGGTGACATTGATCTTTTTCCCTAGATTTGTCCGCGAAATTCAGTATCACTTAATTTGGCCCTTGTTCTTTCTGGCCCTTTTTGTGGCTTTGGTTTTTCCGATTCAAGACGGCGACTTATTTTTTTACCTCAGCATGGGCCGACTTATTCTTGAAACTGGCAGTATTCCTGTTTCAGACCCCTTTCTTTTTAGTTTTCAAGATTGGCATGTGAACCATGAATGGCTGTCTTATTTATTTTTTTATGGATCCTATCAATTGGCAGGTTATATTGGTGTTATTGTTTTAAAAACGATCCTTTGGATGTCCGCTTTTTCTGGAATTCTTTTCTGCGCCCGCTGCTGGAAAGTTCAGGACATCCTTACTTTTACGGTTCTTATTTTAGCGGCCGTGACCTGCAGTCACCGCTTTGTTGAACGAGCGTCCTTATTTTCAGATTTATGGCTGGCTTTAATGACGGCTATTTTATTAGGTCCAAATTTACCACCCCGCCATATTCAATGGTTGTTTCCTTTGCTTTTTGTTTTTTGGGTGAATACCCATGCTGGATTTCCAGCCGGGCTCCTTTTACTAACGGCCTATGTCTTTTTAAAAGGGAAACAATCACCTGCCTGGCTGTGGTTCACATTGGCGTTTTCATATCTGGCGTGCCTTGTAAATCCAGATTTTATCCAAGGCGCTCTGTACCCATTTAAAACTATTTTTAAACCCGAGTGGGCGATTTACCGAATGATGAACACAGAATGGCTTCCGACTTTTCAAAGTGCTTTTTTATCCACCTGGGAAGTCAGATCTTTGATTGTTTTAATTCTTCTCAGCGGAGCTTTAGTGGCCTTTAGCTTTTATAAAAGCCCCAAACAAAATATTTTCATGCTTTTTGTTTTTATTTTGAATTTATACTTAGCTCAGAATGCCAGCCGATTTATGTGCACCAGTGCCCTCGGATTTAGTTTGCTGATTCTGGCGGCTCTAAGGCCAATCCAGTTTAAAATTCCCCAAGGCCTTGAAGCGGGCTTAAAAGTTGTCTTTTCCGTGGGGCTTCTTGGTTTGATCGTGTGGATGTTAAATTTTGGCTATCGCCCGGCTTCAGGACTTCGAGAGTTTGGTTTCGGAGTTGATCTTCCTAGCTTTCCCTCAAAGGCCGTTCATTTTATTAAGGATCGACAATTAAAGGGGCACTTTTTTAATCAATATGAATGGGGCTCTTACCTTATATGGACTTTGGATTTTAAAAAAAGTTTTTTTATACACAGTCACATCGATAATCCACTTTATTTCAAAAATGACTATTACGGTATGTCTCGCTTACAGGATTTCTTTGATCAGTCCGTTAAGAAGTATGAAATTAATTACTTTATTTTAGATCGCAATCGCCTGGCGACGAATCCACCCCCGGCAATATTGGGTTATCTTAATCGATTCAGCCTGATCTACGATGATGGCCTGGCCGTTATCTTTAAAACTGATCAGGAGTCAAAATGACACTCTTAATGGGCTTGGACTAATTTTTCGTCGGCCATTTTATAAAATTCTTCCAGACGAGATCGAACTTGCTTATTTTTATACATTGACCTGCCACTCAGACTTAACCCATCTGTGGCTTGCATTTGAAATAAAGAAAGCGCAATCATGCCTTGATTTAAAGAAATCTGTGCAGGAACGACTTGGCCTTTACCATGACCCTTGACCTCAAGAGCCTCCATCCAACCCATTTCAGGACGATAAAATAAATCTTCGCCCGATTTAAAATTTTTCATTTCAGAAAAAAGTGGCATTAATTCCTTGGGATTTGATGTTGCTGCCATCATCAGGGCGTAGGGCGAAAATGTACTGTCCCAATTTTTTCTTAATTTTATATCGATCAAATCTTTGTTATCAGAGCTGACCAGTTTCTTATTCCCGGCCTTATCTTTGTACGTCGGCTGATCAGAATTCTCGGCCAGCGCAGCACGAACCGCCGAATGAGCCGCTGGTACATTTAAACCACGGCGCTGTCCTTCAGCCACCATATAATGCCCAGCCGATTTATAAAAACTATTAAATTCAGCCGAATAAAGTTCTTCGCTGATAAATATTTTAGGAAAAAAAAGCTGAAAGGCAGAACCATCCCAAAGTTTAAGTATTCTGCCCTCAGGTGATTTATAAATTTCTGCTTTTAAAGAGGACAAAGATTTTTTCACAAAACCCACTTCATTTTTTTGGTTTCGAAAAAGTCCCAGCGCCCAACCAGCACCATATAAAGAGCGCGCCTCAGACCCTAAGTTTGCAAAATTATAGGCTTCGCGCTTCCAATGGCCCTCCTCATATTTTAAATTACCGCCAATCAGACCCGAGCTGGCCTCGTAATAGACAGAAAAATTCATTCGGTCAAATAAACGCCCGGCGCGAATCCCCAGTTCGCTTTTTGGGAAGTTTTCTTTCACTGTCCAAAGGGCGATGGCCAGATGCAGATTATCAATGGATGAGACGCTGGCATCTTTAACCCGTGATTGCGAATCCGTCGAATATCTGGTGAAAAATAAGCCGGTGTCCTGATGAAACGAAACATTTTCTAGAACAGAAAGAACTTTTGAAATATTTTTTCCAGCTAAAACAGCATTTGCAGATGTCCTGTGGGCTCCTGAAAGCAGTTCGGCCTGAATCAAAAGATCGACCGCAATATTTGTAGGCGAAGTGTCAGGATTTAAAGTCTGAATTTGAAATTCATGGGCCCCCTTGGCTTGGATCCAAACTGTATCCGTCACCAAGCCATTCTCACCCCGCAATTTTTCAAAACCTTTAAGGGTGTCATCCAAGAAATTTTGAATCTCAGTTTCAACGGCCCCAGAGGATCCGAAGACAAGCTCACAACGACCTGCCCCTTGAGCTTGTCCAATAAAAGGCAAAAGACTTATTAATATCAGAATTTGGACTTGCTTAAGAAGACCGCTCATACTGACTAGCAAAGCAAGTTGCATGCCCTACAACATAAGCTGAATGCGCTCCTAAACCCGCTGAGCAGCACATAGCACTTTCATATTAATTTCTGCGCTTGATAAACTAGATAGTGTTGAACATTTAACGTCACAGGCCCTTTCAACGGACCTGCCAAAATGACTGAGTTCGACTTTAACCGCCTATTTTACGGAACTGATTTTGCTCTTAATCTTAATATGATAAAAAAATCTAGGACCCTATTAGATCGACCTATTTTGATGACTCTCTTGATGGTCGTAGCCCTTTTTGGACAGACCAGTTTAGCCGGACCGCTGAATGAAAAATTCTTAGGTCCTCAAAGCTATATTCCCGTCGTCACTCAAAAACTAGAAAAACCAAGCCTTGTGTATGCCGACGTTCCACAAGAAAAGTTATCTTTGATGGATCGATCTTTTCTACTGAATAAATGGGGCTGGGCGGTCAGGACTGTCAACGAGCCCGCCAGTGCCTATCTTCAAGAATTTCGCACTCATAATGCAAGTTTCTATGGAGGAAATGGCATGAATGGCAATATCGGCGATGGCCGCACCTCTGTTGCTGGCGATGAAAATTTCAAAGGCATCGGCCCCACTGGGATGGTGAACCCTCATACAGAAGAGGGGCATAATAGCGGCACCTTAAAAATTGATCACGCTGTTTTAGAAGCCGTTTGGAGTAAGCTTCTGGATCTAGAGCTGCCCTATGGAGCCAACCGGGTTCGAGGAATTCTTGGCACCAATACCATTGAAGATCGCGACGGACACCCCGGCTTGCGAGTTTTGATTGTGCGTGATGATTTTTTGCGACCAGCCCATTTTATTACCAATGAAACTTCAGCAAAAGTGAAGCGCACGCAAGCCGACAATGATCGAGTACGTCTTGCCATTTTAAACCTTCCCGAGGCATTACCTCAAGCCGCTAACGCCGTCCTACCAATCAATCGCACAACAAAATTAAATTTAGGCTTGCACGAATTTATCGACCGTTTTGCGATTCAAACAGCCTATACATGGACTCACAGTATGTATCACGGAGCCATGAGCCCTTCCAATGTGACCTTAGCTGGCGGCGCTGCAGATTTTGGAACATTCCAAGCTCTGGGTGGTTATCCCTCGGTCCAGCTTCTTTGTGATTGTGCCCCCAACGGTGATTTTGCCGAAGAACTGCAAGTCTTAAAAGAATTCCACGAAGCTTTAGCCACGCATGCACCCGTCACTTGGCAATCAGCCATTGGAACTTTTTCTGATTGGACTGAGCGCTTTAAACAAAGTTACCGTCAACGAGCTGAAAAAGAGATGTTGCTCCTGAGCGGCGCTTTCCCAGAGCTGATGGATATTTTAGAAAAAACGTCTGAAGCTAGAAATTTATCACAGACGCTGCTTCAAATCGCCAAAGCCGGTAATGAAGAAATCTTACAAACCTGGATCCAACCTTTAACTTTTGAAAGTGGCACTTACAGTCTGCCGCGAATTTTAGAAATTTTAGCTAAAACAAATCAAAATGAAAGTGAACTCATGCAAGCTCTGCAGTCCGAAATAGCCGAGCTCAGCTTGCGAAGTCATCTGGTAAAATCCTATCTTGAGTATTATAAAAAAATGAACATCTTATCTTTGAAACAAGGAATAAATACAGAAGACGCCCAAACCTACCGCCTAGAAGCTGTTAAAATTCGCAATCAAAAAATGACAGAGCTGTTCCGCACACCTAAATTACAAAGGCAGCTGAATGCCGTGGTTGAAAATTATACGAAGACTGGCGACGCAACGGTGATCCGTCGCTTTATCGAACAAAAAGTAAATATCTCACGCAGAAATTTTAAAGATGCGGCGCCCTTCACGGTGGTCAGTCAACAATCCTTAGACGAAAACACAGGGCGCATGACCCGCAAAGTCTATGACGCCAAACTAGGTCGATTCACAAAGATCACAAGCATCGAAGTCACCCCTTTAGAAACATCTTTGCGACAGGAAATAAGCCTCCATCCGGGCCCGCGCTGCGAAGGTGCTTTTTTAGCCATTTAAAGATGATCAACCACTTGATTTTTCGAACCCCTAATAATAAGTTAAGCCATCACTTGAAAAAGTGATGTCGGCGTGTGGCGCAGCCTGGTAGCGCACTTGCTTGGGGTGCAAGGGGTCGCAGATTCAAATTCTGTCACGCCGACCAATTCAAACCCTTGTAAATTTCAGGGTAAGCCCAAGAAAAATTGATCAAAACTAAGCACATAGGCCTGGTCTTCAAATTTACGAAAATATGGCTCTTCATAAATGATTTGAAAATGCGGAGCCTTCGTTATTTTTTGAAATCGGCGAAAATTTTTATCCAGTAGACGATCCGTCAACTTGGCTTCAACACTAAACAATGGATTATTTTTTTGAGTCACTAAAAAGTCAACTTCGTGATTATCTTTATCTCTTAGATAATATAATTTTAGGTCGGCCTGTCCTGTATCGTTGTAGTAATGGATTAACTTCAGAAGACTTGAGGCCACCATGTTTTCAAACTTTGGGCCTGGAGATTCAACCTCACTCCAATCGTACAAATAAATTTTCGCTTCCTTCTTTAAACTTCGAGCGATCGATTTAGAAAAGGGCCGGACATCATAGTGATGATACACCTGAGATAGCGCCAACAGCCATCGAGTCACCGTTGTATGAGCAACGTCTAAATCTTCACGTAATGATTGGACGCTGATCGGAGAGCCCACCCGGTCTGGTAGAAACGAAGCTAGAATTTCAACCTGGCCAATATCAAGCACATTGGACACTTCTTTTAAATCTTGCCGAATCAATAATTCATTTCTGTTTTTTTTCCAAATTTGATGAAATTGATCATTTTGACTTTCATAAGGCTCTGGAAAGCCACCGTACTTAAAAAGTCTTTCAGTAATTTTTTGTGCCTTTGCGGAAGTTTCCACTTTTAAGGGATTTTTTAGGTATTTTACAAAGTCAAAAAAAGACACAGGCTTGTGATTTAATATTTCGCCCAATGACAAGGGAAGCAAGTGAAAATGAATAAATCTCCCCATAAGACTATCGGCGCCTTTACGGAATACATTAAGACGAGCACTTCCCGTCAGAATAATTTGAATCTCCTGACCATGTTGATCATAAAATCCCTTCAATTGATTTTTCCATTTTCTATTCTTATGAAATTCATCAAGGATTATTCTTGGCTCATTTTGTAAAAGTAGATCTTCCGCCAAGGCTTCAGAGTCCAAAAGCCATTTTTTCCGAAATGGCAAATGGTCCCAATTAAAATAATTACTTTTAGATGAAACAAACGTTTTCGCCAAAGTCGTTTTACCAGCTTGTCTGGGGCCAGATAAAAAAACCATCTTATTTCGAACCAAGGCAAGCTCATGAATAGGCTGAACTAAATTTCGTAAGATCATGTCGACTATTTTAGCTCCATCGCTAATTTAGTCAAGACTAATTTAGCACGCCCACTAATTTAGTCAAATCACAACCCAAATAACTGATCGCTTCCATTGACCAACGACGACACAAAGAAAGCCAGCGCAAATTCCAAGAGCTCCGTTGTCCGCAGTCTTGGGCCCTGGATCCTTCGAATGTGAGTTCGATTCAAGAGCAAATTTTACCGGAACAACTGCCGAACGCGACGAACATCAACAGCCAAATTCATTAAGCGATCATGATAGGTCTCAAGCTTATGAACCACCTGAGAGTAATCTTTTTCTTTACGAACAAAGTTTTTAAGTTCCTTCAAAGCATTTCGCGCCCCTTCAATCGAAAATCGATCGCGGTGCAAAAGCTTACGGATTAAAAAAGCATTTTCAACATCTTTGCGCGTGTACATGCGCTGATTGTTGGAGGCTTTTTTGGGCTTTAGAATTTCAAATTCACTCTCCCAGTAACGAAGCACATACTGCTTAATCCCAAGAAGCTCAGCCACATCGCCGATTTTAAAACCCATTTTATCAGGAATCGTATTGATCTCTTCCAGCAATTTATCATCACATAGTGCGGCCGGCAGGCTGAGGGGCTGGCTTGCCGTGACCGGAGCTTCAACACTTTCAATGAAATTAAGATCATTCAAAGAAAGTTCAGAATCAGTGCCCACTTCATTACTCTCGGTCTTCGTAGTCGCTGTCATCGTCATCCTCATCATCTTTTAGATGTGCATACTCTTCGCCGTTCAACATGGCTTTTAACACCTGTGAAGGTCTAAAGGTCAAAACACTGCGAGCCGAAATTTTAATCTGCTCACCGGTTTGTGGGTTTCTTCCGACACGTTCATTTTTTTCACGAACTACAAAATTTCCAAAACCAGAAATTTTAACCTTCTCGCCTTTTTGCAAAACGTCTTTTAACGTGCCAAAAACAAGCTCCACCAGCTCGGAGGCTTCTTTTTTTGAAAAGCCGATTTTTTGATAAACTTTTTCGACAATATCCGCTTTCGTGACTGTCGATTTTCCTAGATTTTGACCGGCCATAAGCACTTCACTCCTTGAAATAACTTCGCTTAAAAAAAGCCTAACAACTTGTTGATAACAATCAACTTTTTTATCGTATTGTAAGAGCAAACTGGTTTTTTAGACCCTCAATGACCTTATTCTGTAGCTCGCCCAGCTGATTTTCTTGCAGCGTTCCATTTTTATCTTGAATAAAGATTCTAAAAGCCACGGATTTTTGACCGGCTTCAAGCTTATCGCCTTCATACAAATCAAAGATTTCAGTTCTTAAATGCAAGGGGCCGACTAACTTCTTCATTTCTTTCAGAATCTCTCCGACTTTTAAATGTTTCGGCATCACAAAAGCAAAATCGCGCTGAACGACGGGCATCTTTGAAATACTTTCGATCCGGTAAGCCGTCGATGGATGACGAAGTAGCAGCTCAAGATCAATTTCGGCTAAAGCGGCTGGCACCCGCACTTTATCGTCATCCAAGTTGGCCGGGTGAAGGGATCCAATAAAGCCAATTTTTTTACCCTCCACCAACAATTGGGCAAATTGCCCACGATGAATAAAGGCCGGCACCTCGCCCCGATCGGAAGGGGTGTGCCATGAATAGGAATGAATCTGTAGATTTGATAGCATATTTTCTAAAGCCGCCTTCAGTTCAAAAACTAATGGCGTCTTAACTTCTTTAGTCCAAAGACTGTCTTCCTGACCCCAAGCAATCAGCGCAAGATGCTGGTTTTCGCCGTAACTTTGATCGGACTTCAGCCAAAAAGTGCTTCCGGTTTCAAAAAGCTTTCCTGATTCATTGGACTGATGAAAGTTCTGAACTAAATTTTTATACAACCCGTAACTTAAACAGGTCCGCATAACATTCAGTTCATCTGATAAAGGATTTTTTAAAGTGATTTCTTGTTCCGTCGCATTTAATCCGGCAGAAGTTAAACCGCGAACACCTTTTAAAAATTGCTTCTGACCTTTAGAGCTTGTGAAAGAAAAATTGAAAGCCTGATGATAGCCACTGGCTCGCACCAGCTCGCTGATTTTTTGTTGTAATAAAAAACCAGGATCATGCTGAGCAGGAACCTCTGCAAAAACCGGTAAAGTTTCTGGAATAAAATGATAACCTTCCAGCCGGGCGTACTCTTCGACCAAATCCATTTCGTGCTCTAAATCAACACGAAATGTTGGCGGCGTGACAGAAAATTGCCCTGCCATCATCAGTTCAACTTCACAACCCAGGCGCTTCATATAGTCGATAAATTTTTCCTGTTTGGCCTCAAAGCCCAAACGATCCGTCACAGTTTGAATATCAATCGTGATCGGATTTTTCTTCACTGGCTGAGGATAAAAATCATGATGATCTGAATAGGCTTCCCCACCTGCGATTTGCAAAATTAATTCAGCAGCACGGTCCAAGGCCCGCAAAGCGCCCTCTGGGTCGACGCCCCGACTGAACCTATAGGCCGAATCGGTGTCGATTCCTAAACTGCGCGATGTTTTACGAACGCTCATCGGTAAAAAGTAAGCGGACTCTAGAAAAAGAGTGGTGGTTTTTTCTGACACGCCCGAATTCAACCCACCAATGGTCCCCGCCACACACAGAGCTCGCTCTGTGTCCCGAATCGTCAATTCGCCACCTAAAAACTTTAAATCTGTGCCCGTCAGGGTCGCAAACTTTTCGCCGGGATTGGCACGATCAACAATCACTGTATGACCTGCGATCGCTGTCGCATCAAAGGCATGTAAGGGCTGCCCTAATTCCATCATGACAAAATTAGTGACATCGACAATATTATTAATTGAATTGAGGCCGACAGACTCCAGGCGATTTTTTAACCATGCCGGCGAAGCCTCGACACGGATCCCTTTGATAAATCGTCCTGTGTAGCGCAGACATAGATCAGTGGCCTTCACTTCCAATTGAATTTGTCTTTTTGTCGACTCAGGAATTAATTTAAAAACTGGATTGATGGGCTTTAATTCTTTTTTTAGTAAACAGGCTATTTCCCGGGCCAAGCCATAATGACTCAGGCAATCGGCCCGGTTCGGTGTGACCTTTAATTCAAAGTTCACATCATCAAGCCCGGCGTATGCGGCGTAAGTTTTCCCGATGGGGGCATCGGTTGGCAAAATAACAATGCCGTCCCCTTGCGGGGGTAATCCCAATTCCTTGTACGAGCAAAGCATACCGCCCGATTCAACGCCCCGAATGGTTGAATTCTTAATTGCAAAACCGCCGGGCAAGATCGCGCCTGGCAAAGCCACAATCACCCGGTCATTAGACTGGTGATTGTGCGCGCCACAAACAATTTGATGAACAACACCTTCACCCGTTGTCACACGACAGACACTGAGTTTATCAGCATCCGGGTGCTTGGCTTTTTCAAGAATCACACCGACCACGACGTGCGATAAATCTTTTCCTTGCTGGGTGATTTCTTCGACCTCAAGACCCGCTTGAGTTAAAATTTCACCCAGCTCCTCGGGTTTTCTGAAATAGTCTTTTATATCGACGTAATCATTCAGCCATTTTAAACTTATTTTCATATCGTAAACTGTCCTAGGAAGCGAACGTCATTTTCTGGAAAAAGTCGGATGTCTTCAACGCCGTATTTGATAATGGCCATCCGCTCAATGCCGAAACCAAAGGCAAAACCTTGCCAGCGCGGATATTCAATTTTTGTGAAACCAAAGACCTTCGGATTGACCAAACCGCAACCGCCAATCTCAATCCAGCCACTTTGTTTGCACAGCGAACAGCCTTTGCCTTTGCACATGGGACAAGAGCAATCGATTTCAGCCGACGGCTCCGTGAACGGAAAATAGCTGGGACGAAATCTAGTTTTCAATCCTGGGCCAAAGAATTCGCGGACAAAAAATGCAATGGTGCCTTTTAAATCGGCCATTGAAACTTTACGGTCAACACACAAAGCTTCGATTTGATGAAAGCTGGGTAAATGGGAAATATCACTGTCACATCTAAAGACAGGGCCCCATCCTAGAACCCTTAAAGGTGGATTTTCACTTTCCATGGCATGAATCTGGATGGGACTTGTGTGCGTGCGAAGCACATGGGTCTCATCAACGAAAAAAGTATCTTGCATATCCCGCGCCGGATGATTGGCGGGAATATTCAAGGCCTCAAAATTATAAAAATCTTTTTCTATCAATGGACCCTGGCGGATCGAGTATCCCAGACGAGACATCACTTTGAAAATCTCATCGGTGACAAGATGGATGGGGTGTTTTTTTCCCAGGGTCCGAGGCGCTGCCGGTAAAGTCAGGTCCAACTCTTCGCCCTGCATTTTTTGATCAAGCTCTTTATGCTTTAAATTGGATTCAATTTCACTGTAAGCTTTTTCCAGTTGGTCTTTAACTTCGTTCACCTTTTTTCCAAAGGCGGGGCGCTCGTCTTTAGACAGTTTTCCCATGTCTTTCATGACTTCAGTGATCTGCCCGTTTTTCCCCAGGTAATGAACTTTGAAATCATAAAGCTCTTTGGCGCTGGTCGCTTTTTGAAAGTGAGCCAAGGCATCGTTTTTAAGCTGTTCCAGTCGTTCTTGTATCATGGTTCCAATATCCCTAAAGGTTGTAGTATTTTCAAGATCTTAGCTCTTGCCGGAATGCATAAAAAAGGTTAAAAGTCGCTCTCTATGGCCCATAAGAATAAAGACAACGTCAGCCCTTACAAAGAGCGCCAGCCACAGGGCCCCCGCAGTCTTAAGGGCAAGCACGAAAAGCCTGAAAAAATATTTGAACTTGAAGAAGCCAACGACAGATTAGCCGATATTTTTAAAAACCATCATTTTGACGTCGTCAATCACGAGCAAAGAAAAGCCCTAGCTCGGTTTTACCAGCTTTTGATGGAGCAACAACAAACACAAAACTTCACGAGGCTTTTAAAACTTCGTGATATCGCCATCAAACATTTTATTGATAGCCTTGTGATCGTCAATCATACACAGCTGAAATTTCCGCTGCTAGATATGGGAACAGGCCCCGGACTTCCCGGCATTCCTTTAAAAATTATTTTTCCGGAAGAAAAAATCTTGCTCGCTGAAGGCGTACAAAAACGAGTGGAATTTTTAAAGACTGTTCGCGAGGACCTGAAATTAAAAAACCTTGAAATCATCGGGCGCAATATTGGCGCAGATTTTATGTATCCCGTGCAAGGCGTGATCACCCGAGCCGTCGAAGACATTAGAAACTCCTTAAAAAATATCCAGAACTGCTTAGAGGTTGGGGGCAGGGCGTATTTTATGAAGGGCCCGAATGTGGATCCCGAAATTAAATCTGCTGTCGAAAAATGGGGCCGAAATTTCGAGCTGGTCGAAGATATTCATTACTCTTTACCAGAAACGACACATGAACGCCGTTTGGTGATTTTTGAAAAGTTTAAGCACACCGAGATTCTTGAGGATGACGAGTGATCCGCCCCATCCAGTCCCCGCAAAACGAAAATTTTAAAATCTGGAAGTTGTTATCGACCAGTAAAGGCATTCGAAAACACCAATGCTTTTTCCTGATGGGCGAAAAACTGATTCATGAGTTTTTAAAAAACCCAAATTTTGAAATCTTGGGCGAAGTGATGGGCCCGGATCATCGAATGCTGCTTGAAGGTAAAGCTTTTGATCATGTTCCAAAATATCGATTGCCCCAAGAAATGTTTGATGAGATCGATTTCGTCGGAACACATTTTAATTTGCTGCTTTTAAAAGAGCCTGAGATTCCAACCGTCGAAATTTCGCAGCCAAAAAACTTGCAGCTGATTTTGCCCCTAGGAGATCCGACGAATCTTGGCGCTTCGGTCAGGTCAGCCTGTGCTTTTGGGGTCGAAAAGATTTTATTGACGGAAGAGGCCAGTCATCCCTTCCATCCCAAAGCAGTGAAAGCCTCTGCTGGGGCTTGCTTGAAAATCAACTTTGCAAAACTCAGTGGCGGACTGAAGGCCGCTCTTGACCGCATGCCTTCAGACTCCAGTTTCGTTCTTGACCAAAAAGGCCAAGACATCTCGAAATTCAAATGGCCACAGGATTTATTTCTTCTTGTCGGCGAAGAAGGTCCCGGACTTCCTGCTCACAAATTACATGTGCTTTCTCTTCCCACTCAAAAAGTAGAATCGCTGAATGCCGCTGTCGCCGTCAGCATTGCCTGCTACTCTTATCAAAATTATACTTTCACTGCAGGCAGGCCCTCTCGGCCCCAATGTTAGACGTCGGGACATTGCGCCGAACCCGAGTCACAATTCTTTGCGCCTGAATACGGCTAAAACCAAGTCCCTGAATGCAAAAGCCCCGCAAAGATTTATAGCCAACTCGAACATAAGTCCGGTCTTGATCCATCTTATAAAGAAGTTGAACCAGTTTATTTTCTAATTCATGAGCTTGATCGGCAATTTTAAGTGTCGACTGAATTGATCTTCGAATTGAATCAAGATCTGAAGCAAAAAATTGATGACGGGTCATAAAGAAATCTCCATGCCATCAATCCATGCAAAAATTAAACAGAGCTAAAAAACTAGAAGAACCAATTTCCGACCAACCTAATAACCGAAACCCGATCGCCGCAGCAAGACCACGTTCAAGATCGGGAACACAAGCCCTCTCAAACAACTTTAAAGTTCTACTTTTTGACAAAGTCCTTACTTGATAAAGCCCGTGCCTGGATTTTGAATGGCTAAATCGCAGGCGTAAGTGTCGGTATCTTGAGAAAAAAAACATCGATAAGATTTCCCATTTTTAAAATAAATCGTGGGACCTGCCTCGCCTTGATTATTTTTGCCTTCAACGATGAGCGCCTTATAAAGTGCTTTTGCAGAGTCTCCATCAATTCGAAGAAAGCTGAACTTGTCTTGAATTGTCACTTCTGAGGTGCCCGTGATGGCAGCAGGATTGCGCTGAAGACTTAGCGTTTTTGTTTTAGCAAAGCATAAAGATCCAAAAATAAAAATCAAACCTAGTATTATACGCATTTCGATCTCCTCTATGTTTATAAAATTTTAGAAGCAGGGAATTAATTTTTCTTTCATTTCAGCCGGCGGCTCTTGATCCCACAAGCTTAAAATATAACCCCCGCCTCCAGAGCCCGTGGGCTTTACAGCCAAAGCCCCTTGATCCTGAAGCCAAGTCATATGTTTTTCAGCGGCTCCCTCGGTCAGACCCCATTGATGAAAACAAGTCGCGGCTTGATCAATTCCTTCAGCCAACATGTCAATGTTATCGGCGTCTTTAGAAGATAAAGCGACGGTGCAAGTCTGAACAGACCTGCGCATCTCGCGATCAATTTTTTCACCCAGATGAGGATGAGCACTTAATAAGTTCTTAACCTTCGTCACACAATCAAGTGTAACCCCTCGTTTTTCACTATAAGAGATGTAAGCCCGAGGATGCCAGGCCGGACTAAAATCGATGCGTTCTTTACCGCGAGTAAATATTAAGGGCTGCGCCGAAAGGGCGACAGCAATATCAACACCACTGCTTTCGCCATGAAAAATATTTTCGAGCTGGCGCGAAAATTCGTAAACCTCCGAGCTCTCAACATAACCTAAACTTTCAAACCACCGGGTCATCGCCACGCAAAACGCCGCCGACGCTCCCATCCCTGCACCGACAGGAATGCTATTCCGTAATTGCAAAACTCCACTTAATGAATTTCTAGATATTTTTTTTAGCTCGCAAACCCGCTCAAGCACACCCCAAAAAAGAAGCTGCAATTCTTCACCGTAAGGGCCTAGAAGTTCAAGCTTTAAACTCTCATCGCTGGGCTGATAAGACAGGTCCAAGTGACGGCTAAGAAGTGGGAAAACCAATGCCGGGCAGCCGCGCAAGACAGCGTGCTCACCGGACATAATCCATTTTCCGCAGGTCCTAGTTTCAAAGCTTTGACTCTTCAAATTCATTCTTGCTCACTCGCTAGCTAATACTTGGTTTTTTTCAGATAAATACTGTTTCATTTTCAAAAACATAGTTCTTTGATTTTCCCTGAAAAGCAAATGGATATTAGGTCCTGCATCCATGGTCACCAAGGGCCCGTCTTTTTTATAAAGCCAAACCTTTTGGCATTCGTCTAAAACCTTTTTGGATTTGTCATTGCGGTAAGAAAAAGCCGGCTGGCTGGTTTCAAAAAGCTGATGCATATCTTCAAATTCATCCCAAACAATTTGAAAAGCTTCCGACCACTGTTCTTTTTTAAGAGCACTTAAGAGGCTTTCTGTTCGCATTGAAACTCGAGACTCTCGGTCGATAAATAAGGGACTGCTGGCCACTCTTAAATGAGCCTCGGATGAAGACACTTCTTTTTTTTCCGCATCAATCAAAATCACCAGATGAAGGAGTTTTTTGTAAGGCAATTCAACGGGCTCAATTTCATCGCCATTCCACAAACACCACGGAGAAAAGAACGACCGGCAACTAGAGCCTGATCCCAGGCGACTGAGTCTTGCCAATTCGACGGGCGATTCTGGACGTTTATAAAAACGGGCCATGGCTTGTGTTAAAGCCGCAAAACTTGACGCTGAACTGGCAATCCCACAATCCGCTGGAAAATTATTGGCCGATTCAATTTTTAAAAATCCTTCGACGTTCCAAAGATCTTTTAATCGCTGGGCATGTTTTAAAAATTTAGTCTGGCCTTTTTCGGATAAAACTAAATTCTGCAAACCGGGCTGAACTAATGGTGCCCATTGATCATGGCTTTCTTGTGAGGTTGAAATTTTAACCACTGACTTTAAGTGCCCAAGGGTGTAGGACATTGAAGGGTTTGTGGCCTGATTCAATGAGGCATTGGATTTTCCCATATATTTAATCAGCGCAATATTTGAAAAACCGTCGGCCTCGACAGTTTTAGTTCCTAAGTTCAAAGTTATATTCCTGCGTGATAGGGTTCAATGTTCATCTCTCCGTTCACCTGAATCTCTAAACCTTTCGAGATATGGTGTCTTGAAAAATAGGGCTTTTTTTCGTCTTTCAAAAGAGCTTCAAATAAAACTGATTTTGATTTCTGGACGACCACGAGAACAACATCAGCACCTAAAGCTCCGCAACCTTTGGCCGCCAGAACCCCGGGAATAGAATTTAATGCTTTTAAATATTCTTGGGTGCCTTGAAAAACCCAATTTCGATCGTTTAACTCTTTTGAAATAAAATGCAAGCCTTCAATCAGATCCATCTGACTGGCGCTGGTGAAAGCCCGATGCACGCGGCGGACAGAAGACTCTAACAGATCCGTATTGAAACCCGAAAGCTCTTGTAA
>JAYWEU010000156.1:0-4862 GCA_043779385.1 Pseudobdellovibrionaceae bacterium | reverse complement strand
TTTCATGACGCAAATGGTGGAGGCAACAGGGATCGAACCTGCGACCTTCTGAATGCAAATCAGATGCTCTCCCAGCTGAGCTATGCCCCCGAAATTGGTGGTTGTTTTCACTTATTTAGACAAAGCGGTCAATTGTTATTTTGAAGGAAATGCAAAGACTTTGTAAGTCCATGATTAGTGGTCGTATTTCTGGGATTCAATTTTTTGATAGAGTCCTGCGCTTACGCGGAAGCGCGGAAATTAGAAGCTAATAAGCGACTGATCCAGGCTTTTTCGAAAGCAAGATCGAATCCCGCTTTTTCGGCGCCGCTGAGAATCGCGTAATAAACTTTTTTCAAGACTTCGACTTCATTGTCTATTGCCTCGGAACCTAGAGCCTCTTCAATCGCTTCGAACACGCTCATAAGATCAGGCGTCGTTACAACTTTTGGAATACGAGTCATATCTAGACCAACAGTCTCAATCGGTTTAAATCCGATCAATGTATCTGTAAATAATACTTTGTTTGAAGAGCGGAAATTCACTTGCAGAAATGGCTTTGCATCGGCGTCAGTGCGAGAGATCACCTCGGCCACTTCGGCGGACGAGAAATTAAAAACTTTCCCGTCAACTTTTTGAAGGACTTGGATTCGGCCGTTGTCGGTGACCTGGGCCTGGAGGCCTTGCGAATGATCGATGTAATTTAGAATTGTATCTAAATCAGATAGTGCAGCGGTCGATGGCTTTGAGTGCCCCAATCATTCCTCCTCAGGAATTACGTCTGACCTATCTATCGTCGAACGAGGCAGGGGACTTAATGATTTGCGGTGAGAACTCTACTTAATTCTTTGATATTTTAATTAATTAAGACCCCTTTTTAAAATATGTCTCAACAGAAAACACAATTTGACCCTTCAGGCCTTGCTCGGTTGTCCCAAGTTGAGATAAATTGTCGAAATGATTATCACTCGGTGGCAGGCGCCCTTAACGCCCTCTAAAGAATTAGCTTTTATGATTTTGGAATCAGAAGGGCTTGAGCCTTTTGAAGAAGTCTATAGCCCTTCTGTGAAGGTGCAGGAACATCGCCACCCCTTCTGTGAAGTTCGCATGATTGTGAATGGCGAGATGATGTTTAATATCCAGGGCAATCAGTTTTTACTGCGGGCCGGTGATCGCGTGGAAATTCCTGCCAATACAAAACATTCGCACGTTGCTCAGGGCTCTGAAGGTTGTATTTGCGTGTGCGGACAACGACCCATCTAAATGAATTTTAAAGATCAGGCTTTGGTTCCGGTTTTATTTTGAGCCACTCAAGATAATCGGTGATATTTTTTTCGAACCCACGCTGACTGGGTTCGTAGAAAACGATATCGGCGATTTCTGATGGCAAATACACTTGCTGAGACCAGGCCTTTGGAAAATCGTGGGGATAAGTGTAGCCCTGACCGTAGCCGAGGTCTTGTGAAAGTTTTGTTTTTGACGATCTCAAAGGCAAGGGGACGGGCAAAGACTGACTTCTTTCAATCTCTGCTTTCGCTTTATGAAGAGCTCGGTATGCACGGTTCGACTTGGGGCAACTGGCTAAATATGTGGTGACTTGTGCTAGCGTAATGCCGGCTTCAGGCAGGCCAATCGCTTCGACGGCTTGCAATCCTGACACGGCTAAAGTTAAAGCTCGGGGGTCGGCGTTTCCAATATCTTCAGAGGCTAAAATAATCAATCGGCGGGCAATAAAGACAGGATCTTCCCCGCCTTCAAGCATTCGAGCCATGTAATAAACAGCCGCATTCGCGTCACTGCCTCGGACGCTTTTGATAAAAGCAGAAATCAAGTCATAATGAAGTTCTGAATTTTTATCGTATGGCATCGCCAGAGAAAGAGCTTGTTGAAATTCGTCCTCACTGAGCTGTCGGTTCACGTTTTTGTAATAATTTGCGAGGACTTCAAAAGTATTAATGAGGCGGCGTGCGTCTCCGTCGGAATTTTCGATGAGAAATAATTTGAAAGTGGGCGATAAGACTTGTTCGACTTTGACGTTTAAGGCCTGGGCGGCTCGATCAAGTAAAGACTCTAAGTCTTCGACGGCCAACCGATTAAAAATAAGAACTCGGCATCTGCTTAAAAGAGCCTTGTTCAGCTCGTAGCTTGGATTTTCGGTGGTGGCGCCAATGAGAATAATGTCGCCTTGTTCAATAAATGGCAAAAGAACATCCTGTTGACCCCTATTGAATCGGTGGATTTCATCGACAAAGAGGACTGTTTTTCTTTGATATAACTTCCTTCGCTGCTGCCCGTGTTCACCGATTTGCCTGAGGTCTTTGACGCCGCTGTCGATGGCGTTGATGGCTTTAAATTCGGCATCGAGCTGCTTAGAAAGAGCCAGGGCAAAACTGGTTTTTCCTGTACCTGGTGGGCCCCATAAAATCAAATTTGGAAGCTGCCCATGAACAATTAATGATTTTAAGACAGAGTTTTGGCCGAAGAGTTTTTTCTGACCAACAAGATCATTCAAGGTTTGCGGACGCAGTCGCTCAGCGAGGGGTTTTAAGCTTTGACTTTGATTTTGGTTGGCGTGGTCGAAAAGATCCATGCCAGGGAATCTATTGGAACTAATTTAGATTTTCAATGGAAAAGGGCGTCGAGACGTTGACGGGAACTTGGTTTCCATCGGGTTCCGTCATATAACCCAGGACTTGAATTCGCCCCGTGGTTCTGAATCCTAATTCTTTGGTCGTGATACCGCCGCAGCGAATATCGCAAGACATGGCGACGGTTGTTGTGTTGCTGTAGCTGCCCGTGGCCGGAATTGAAGCTGTCCAAGTCACAAATGTTGTGGTGTCGTACTTCAAAGCAGAGAGGTCATCTCCCCCAATATCACATTTGTATTCGCCATTTAAATTATCGTCGTTAAATTTAAGGCGAATCACAGCGATCGTTAAAGCATTATAGGCGTGGTTCCAGTTGAATTTTAAACCCCGAACTGTAAAGTATTTTGAACTGACACTCTGACCAAGAGCCACACTGGTGCTTGCGGAGGTGTAATAATCAAAACAACTGGAAGTTGCGGCAGGAATTAAATAAGATGTTGGACTGGATGTCTTGATTTCAAGATAAGTATCAGCGCCCTTTGAGCAACTGAGAAGGCCAAAAAGAGCCCCCGTCACAATGGCGATCACCAGGATTGATAGAGTGGTTTTTCTCAACATGAGTCTCTTATCGGTAGAGACTCATGTTTCTTGAGGGCCTGTTTTTACTGATTTGAAGTGGAGAAAGTTTTTGCGTCATGACCAATCTGCGCCCCGGCTAAGATCCGGGGAGTTAAGAAAATCAACAGCTCAGTCTTTTCCCGCGTCTGAGAACTGTATCGAAATAAGCCACCAATTACAGGAAGACTGCCTAGACCAGGAACTCGGTATTCAGTCTCATTGGCATCACTAGAATAGATTCCACCAATGACAGCTGTTTGACCATTTTTAATCAGGATCTTCGTGTCGGCGGTCCTGGAATTAACTCCGAAGGATCCGGTTGTGACATCCAAGGCTGCTTTTAGCTCCCTTTGAACTTGAACCTTCATCATCACTGAGCCATCGGATGTCACTTGAGGAGTGACATTCAACTCCATTTTAAGGGCCTTAAATTTAGTGCTGACGGTCGACCCTGCGCCGGGAACGAGGGTTGTTTCTTGGTAAGGGATTTCAGTCGTTTGATTAATTTTTGCAGGCTCATTCGTCAGAGTCACAATCTGCGGCGACGAGATAATTTTCACTTTGCTTTCATTTTCATTCAGTCGCAGGTTCGCATCAAGATCGCCTAGGAAATCAAGCACACCCAAATGGATTCCAAAACCCAAAGCGCCGCTTTGATCGACGGTTCCGCCAGGAGCAATTCGCAGTGAGGGTCTTAAATCCACAGGTCCACTTTTTCCAGTTCCAAGATTGATCGTTCCTCCACTGACGCCCCAAGAGACGCCGATTTGGCGCCCAAAAGATTCCGAGGCTTCAACAATTTTACCTTCGATCATGACTTGCGGTGGCTGAACATCCAAAGCTGCAATTAATTTTGTGATGCGCTCAAGCCCCTCGTTAATATCTGTGACCAGAAGCGATGCTGTTCTTGGGTCGGCGTCGATTTTCCCGCGCTCAGAGAGGAAGTCTTTAAGACTTTTTGCTAATTCATCAACCTTGGCGTAGCTGACTGGGAAAACCTTTACTTTCAGAGTTTCAGTTCCGAGACGGGCTTTGGCGATTTTATTTGCATCGTCTTCTTCGGCCTTCAAATCTGCCAAAGTCTCGATCCGGATGACACTTCCCTGTCTGACGTAACCGAGCTTTTTAGCTCGTAATAAAACGACCAAGGCCTGATCCCAGGGGACGCCTTGAAGCTTTAAGGAAACTTTGCCCGTGACGGCCTCGGAAATAATAAGATTGAGTCCACTTTCGCTGGCTAAGAACCGCAAGGCTTCTGTGACATCAATATTATCGACTTCAATTGAAATGGGGCTGCCATGAAATTTCATATTTCCTGATAAAAAATCTTCCAGGCTTTGACGAGTGAGAATTTTATCATCGCTGAGATCTTTATTAAGTCCGTTAGCGATCGCCGCATTATCAAGAGGCACTGGCGAGGGCACGCTGGCACTGTCAGGGGAAGATGATGGCTGGCTCAATCCACCGCTGGCGACGATGAGAAGGCTTCGCCCTTCTTGCTGCACTGCCGGCTCGGCCGCGCCTGCTCGGAGCTGGACGACGATCCGTGATGTATTCGAATTTGGGTTTTGATAGGCATCGATAGAGCCGATTGAACCTTGAATATCTTTGGTATTTAAGTTTCGTTTCAGTTTTGCCGGTAGAATTGAGTTTGGAATTTCAACAATAAACTGGTGG
>JAYWEU010000155.1:0-4866 GCA_043779385.1 Pseudobdellovibrionaceae bacterium | reverse complement strand
CTGAAAAAGTTTGAAGAATCTTTTGTGTGCCGCCGGTTCTAGATTTCACGACGGAAGCAATATTTTGGTGACCTTCTGGAGTCAGTGAAAGGCTGAATTGCCAGAATTTCTGAAGGTCTTCAGGAGATCGAATGCAATGTACAAAAGTCAGCGTTTGAAATTCAAGGGCTTCACGATTATTTTGGTGATAGGGCCCGACGCAGACGGGCAGCCCACAGGCCAAAGGTTCCATCACCGAGTGAACTTGTCGGCGAAAGGAGCCGCCCACAAAAGCGGCCGTTCCCCAAGTGTAGAGTTCCGCTAAAATACCAATTTGATCGACAATTAAAACATCTTTTGTCCAAGGCTTATTTTCTGAATAAAATTGGACCTCGATATTTTTCGAAACTAGAAATTTTGAAATTTTTTGAAGTCGATCGGGAGATATTTCATGGGGCGCTAGCAAAAGTTTAACCAATGGGTTCGATCGCTGACTTGCAAACCAAGTCAATAAAACCACTTCATCGTCTGGCCAAGTCGATCCCGCCACTAGGATTTTAAAATCCGCTGGTGGCCTTGAACGTTCATTCAAGGACTGTGGATGATCTAAACGATAAAAAACTTGATCATAGCGAGTGTCTCCAGCGATGACGGATTTCTGAAATCCGCGATCGAATAATTCCTTTTGATCAGCGGCTGAAACCACCATGACTTGAGTCAGTTGATTCATTGTCCAAATGGTTAAAAAACGAGTTAACCCTTTCAGCCGAGAGCTTGTTTCAGAGAAGGTTCCAGAAAATAAAATCGATGGAATTTTTCTAAGTCTTAGTTGATAAGAAATTTCAGGCCAAACATCGGTGCGCGCAAAATAGACGGCTTGTGGCTGAACTCGATTCAGAAAATCCCGACAAGCCTTTGCCGAATCCCAGGGCGACGGGCCCCAGGCATCCAGTTCTGTGATCTTTTGAAGGATTTTTTTTGCTGACGGCGAAGAGTATGTGGCAACAATCGGAATTTTTGGAAATTGCTGTTTAAATTCGCGAATCAAAGGCCGGGCATATTCAATTTCACCGCTGGCCGCATGAATCCAAATCGGGGACATCAATGGCGCGGTCGGGTCTTTAAGGTAGACCCATTGATTTCTTTGCCGTTCTTCAGAAATGGTTTTTAGTTTTCCACGAATAAAGGGCTTAAGGATCCATAAAATAAATGTCACCGAGGGGACGAAAAAACGACGATAGAAAAAAAATAAAATAAAGCCGATCAAAATATCTCCAGAAATTTCAAAAGCTCATGGCGAACTTGAGCCGGTGATATATCTTTTAAACATTGCTGGAAATTGGGATTCACACAAGGACCTTGGCCATGCTTGCTGCAAGGTCGACAGGGCAAATTAACTTGAAGAATTTTTGTTGACAGTCTTGACGGAAAACCAAAGGGCGCTGGTCCCATCAGAGCGATGGAAGGTCGGCCCAACTGTTCACCAACATGCAGTAAGCCCGTGTCATTGCTGACAAGGGCCTTTGCGCTCGCAATGACAGCCGCACTTTGGCGAAGATTGGTTTTTCCAGCAAGATTAAAAACTCGGTCCGGAGCTGAAGCCACTAGCTGTTCTAAAAAATGATCCTCGGGTCCGCCCAATAAAACAAAGTTTTGCGAGGGCAAACTAAGAATTAGATTTTGCCAGTGCGCCAGGGGCCAACGTTTTAATTCAAAAGCGGCCGATGGAGCCAATGCAATAAAAGTTTCTGGCAGGCCTCTTTTTGCATTTAAGATTTCAGAGCTTTCCAAAAATAACTGCGGTGTTGAAGGTAAATCTAAAGAAAGACCCCAAGCCTGCAAAGGCTCTAGCAAGTCCCTTTGCCCAGAAAAAGGCTGTTGAAAGGTATTGATTCGAAATTTAAAAAGTAAAAGTCTTTTCCATCGGCGGATCGAGCGGCGCAGAAGCTGCGGCCGCATTCCAACCCAAGGAAATTGCAGAAACAGGGTGATCAGATGCGAACGCAAGTTATTGTGAGCATCATAAATGCGAGTAAACTGCTCTTGTCGTAAAGTTTTCGCCAAGCCGAAGAGACCCCGCCGACCTTGGCTTCTAGAGTAACTCCAAACTCGATCAATTCCAGGATGTTTTTCCAGTAAGGGAGCCATGTCTTCGCGAGTGACCCAATGGACTTGACTGCCAGGAAAATGGGTCTTTAAAACTGTCGGAACACTCAAACATTGAGTGACATCACCGAAGCTAGAAAACCGTATGATCAGAAGCTTTTCTTTGAACATGAGGAAACAGGTTAGCAAAGGCATAGGGCGGGGTCAAAATATACGGCTTATTTATCATCTATCGTAATAATTTTATTGGCTTTACTGCGTGTTTGAGAATTCTTTGATAGCGCTGAACCATGATCCCTGACGAACCTATCGACAATAAACATAATTTTGCCAAACTTTGTCGCTTAAAAAACGTGGGTGACAATTTACGAACTTAGAGAGCGGCACGGGGATTGATATAAAAGGAAGCTGATGAGATCTCTTTTTTTTGCTTTGATCATTCTAGGGTCCACCTCATTTGCATTTGCGCAAAGCAAAGGCATCGTGCCTGCATCGGCTTCAAAGGACAGCTTTTTGCCGCAAATGCGTCTTTGGAATGACTCATTTATTTCTGGCGATTATGAAGCCACGGCGGCTAAAAATTTTGGATTCTTAGGTGCGTCTTTGGTCACACCAAAAGAATCAACCTGGCTGGTTAAAATGGATATCGACACAGCGTTTGCATTCAATGCGCCGCTTTTAAGTTATTTAAATTTTAAAGACACTTATTTTGATGTGGCTTTCGGAGATATCAGTGCTGGCCCCGTGCCAAGATTACAAGTCGGTCGCAAGCGATCCGATTGGAGTCAGGCAGATCAACGTTGGAACTTAGGTGTTTGGGAGCCCGTGTTTAAATGGAATCCTTTAACTCCTGAAAGACAAGGTCTGACCGGTTTATTTTTACTTCTGCCCTTTGAAAATGCCGATCTTGAATTGATGGGGTCTCCGTTTTATTTGCCAACTCAGGGGCCTAATTTTCAAGTGTCTGAAAATGGTGAATTTGAAAAGGGCTCGCCTTATTTTATTCCGCCGGCCGAATCCGTTCATATTTTTTCTCAAACCTCAAGGGTCGAATATAATTTAGAAAAGCCAAACGAATCACAGGTTGTTTTACAAAGATCCTATGCCACTCGTCTGCGTGTAAAAACTGATTCTTTTTTTATACAAGGAAGTTATGCCTTTAAGCCCATGAATGAATTGCCCTTAGCTTATAATGGTCTTCTTGATATTGCCCGCGATCGCGGTGTCGTGGATATTTTGACATCTGTTCAGTACCATGAAGTGACGGGTGCAGACATCGAGTGGCATTCAAAGACTTTTAAGTTAGGAGTCAGTGGCTTTCGGGATAAACCTTTTGGGAAAGCCGATTTTCCCAATGAGGAAAAATGGACAAGGCCTGTTTATAAGGACGCCGTTGCAACCAGTCCCTATTTTGATTTAAATTTTGCAGCCGGCTGGGTGGCGAAAGCACAATATCTATTCATCACCGGCGGCGAAGTCGAAGAGGTTGGCCCTCTTGCAAACCCCCAGCGGGCTTCCATCACTAGGCGTTATCCTTTCTCTCAAGCGCAAAGTCTTGAAGTCGAATATCAAGGCCGGCAGTATTTGCGTCGACCTTGGCAAAGCAGCCTGAATTATACGGTCAGCACTAAAAATCAGTTTGATATGCTTCGATGGCGCGGCAGTGTGCAGCTGAATCGAATGTGGAATATTTTTTCTGAAACTCTGGTGGTGCGGGCGCAAACACTGACAAAAGAAAACCAGAATGATATTTCACAATTTGAAAACCATGATCGTCTTTTAGCTGGAGTGGCTTATGTTTTCTAAAAAACTTGTGGGGCTGTTGCTGTCCCTGTCACTTTTAATGACGCTTTCATCGTGCAGTGATTTTTTGCGGGGACCCAAATATGAGCCCGAGACTTTGGATCTTCCGACGGGCGCTTTAGTTTGTTTACAAAAACTTCCAGAAAACTTTACAAAGTTTGAGAATGGAAATGCGAAAGCGACCGAAGTCGAAGCAGATTTTAGATGCTTAGAAGCGGCGCTGGTTTATTTTAAGGAACGAACTGTTGGAACTTACAAAGAGGCTTATCTTGCAGAAGATTTTCGCCATTTTTTTGGAAAATACTTTTTAACCAAGAACAATATTTCTAGAAATTTTGCCGACCAGCTGGTTCTTTTGAAAGCGGCAGTGATTGGTGGGTCCCCTGACTTGGTCTCAAAAGACGAAGTCGCGCAGTTGGCGGGTTTCATTGGGGTTCTGCGGGAACAATTAATTCCATTATTACCATCCCTAGAGATTCTCATGCAAAAAGCGCCGGACGCCAATCAATCTCAAATTGATGAAGCGACAGCTTCTGTCAAAAAGGCAGGGCAGGCTTTACTAAAGGCATCAGCACTTCATAAATCAGATTACACATTTGAGGATCTACATAATTTGTCTGTTGAAGTGGGTGCTTTTTTGGGGCTTCAAAGTCACAGTCAAATCGCTGTGGATTTTAAAAAATACTGGCCTTTGTTTGACAGCGCAAAGAAAGTTTTGTTGGGCGAAGAGGCCAGTTTAAAAAGTCCGCTTGATTGGGTGGAAGCTTTAAATTCTTTTTCGGACCTTTATAATTTGGCTTTGCAAAAGCATTATTTACTAAATGGATTCCATTTTGATTCGATTTCAGATTTAGATAAAATCGGCCACGCGCTAGAAGATTTCCTAAGCCTTTTGCTGAATTCAAATCAATTGAAAAAACACAATTTTATTCCCTGCAATCAAATCGATGAAATGATTGATCACTTGTATGAAACAGG
>JAYWEU010000154.1:0-1774 GCA_043779385.1 Pseudobdellovibrionaceae bacterium | reverse complement strand
GAAAATTTTCGGGTCATAAAAATTAATAAGCCGCTATTATTTGATTCCGATCAAAGTCGAGTCTTCAGGTGAACTTATTTTGCGAGTGTGACCGAAAGTCCTGTGTCTCATAAAAAGACAATCAAATTTTGTGTTCTTCGAGGATAATCATGGGTATCAGTTTTGCACCGAAATGATGCACCAGGGGAGATATCAAATGAGCGTGAATACAAACACCAACATTAAGACAGTCGTTCGATTTGTTTACATCTTAGTGATCGCGTTGACACTGGTTTATGCTACGGCTTATGCCCAAAGTACTCCGCCTTCAAGTAAACCAGTAGCGAATTCAGCAACTCCCTCTCCCGCTCAAAATGGCCAAGGCCCATTTGGGCCCCTCATCGTGGATAGTCCGCAACGAATTTGTCATGAGCAAGAGGGCAAAGTTGAAGATGCCAGAAGAAAGGTTTCTCAATCCTGTGGCCAGCCCACTGAGTGCGTAAAGAAAATGAAAGCTTGCATAGGCACCCCTAAAACGTCCACTGACACTTCTGCCGTTTTTGCAAAATTGCTCGGCAAGGAAGTTTCTGAGGTAAGACAAAACTGCAACGACACTCCATCCGGCTACGAATCAAAAAGAAAATCATTCCAGGAAAAAATTGAGACCCTAGGTAAAGATATCAAAGGCTTGGAAAAAGATGACACCGATATAGATGAAAAATATCAAGAAAAAGTTGTCAAACTTCAAGAGGCTTTCGCCAAAGAGCAAAAGGATTTAGAAACCTTGCAGGAAGATATCGATAGCAAAAACATGGAAGAAGAAAAGAATGCGCTTGATGAAGATCAAAAGGCGGCAGCAAATCTTTCCAAACTTATGGAAGGAAAAATGCAGCTAAGAAATGATCTCAGCACCGCAACAGTAAAAGCCCAAAGTGCTATGATCGAAGCCAGTGAAGAGATTTCTAGAGGCGACTGTATTGCACAAGTTAAGAAGTTTAAAAAGGAAATGAAAGATGCTAATTCTACACGGGCCAATTCTGCTGGTGATTTAATCGGTGGCGGGAATACTTTAAGACGGCAGCTTGAGACCAGATTTAATGCTTGTATGGAAATTATGACAATGCGACGAAAAGAGATTGGCAGGGAGCTTTCAGAAAAAGTCGCCGCAATTTCTTTTAAGATGGATGAAAACGCGCGGCAAATTCAAGAGCTTGAAGATTATAGTAAAAAATCCGCCGAGCAGCGTGCTAAAAGAGCGCAATTAATGGTGGATAAAAAGCAAAAGGCGATCAAAGCCTCCGTCCAAAAGACTCAGCAAATTCAGGGTCAGTTGGCACAAGAGGGTGAGCTTGCAAAGAAGAAACACGCATCTATTCAAAAGGCGATCGTAGAAACTAGCTCCATTAGGAATAGGGTAAATGGAGAACTCATCGGTTTAGGCGCCATGGATCCTGCAACAAGTGCCAATAACGATGCAAGTCTTAAATCCGCAACTGGGGATTGGATTGATTTCTTCAATTTAGCATCTGACTTTAGTAACAATAAAGATTGCTGTCCAAAGGTGAACGGGGTTGAAGCAGGCGGAATTTGCGCCCAAGGCCGATTACCAAGTGTACAAGAAGCAAAAAAAAAATATGACGGGGGAAAGTAACCCACCACCTAGCCAAAGGCCCAAAGACAGACCGTCCCATGGGCCTAGCCTCAACTCTTCAATCGTGACCTAAATCCCAAGATTTGTTAGCCTACGGGAATGAAAAATAAAAAGCTTCTGCTGAAAATCGGTTTGTTTTCTTCG
>JAYWEU010000153.1:0-12840 GCA_043779385.1 Pseudobdellovibrionaceae bacterium | reverse complement strand
TGAATGGCTTCATCATAATTTCGTCAATTCCATTTTCGATCGCTTGCTCATGAATCGATGAATCATCAAGACTGGTGCAGGCGATCAGCCGGGCCTCGGGCCAACTTTTACGAATTTCAGCAGCCAATTGCACACCATTTTTCCCAGGCAGCACTAAATCTAAAAAAACAATATCTGGCAGAGTTTGTCGGACAAGCTCGGCGACAGAATGTCCGCCTTCACTTTCTCCAACACAAACACCACCGGCGCTTCGGCAAACGCCTTTGATCAGTTCTCGAATAAATGCTGCGTCTTCAATGACTAGATATCTAAATGCCATGAGATTATTATAGGTGATTTAAACCACTGGCTACAGTCTAACAAAAATTTTCAGACAAAAGACTTGTTAGCGGCCCCAGCGATAGCCAAAGCTAAACATGACCATGGTGTTAGTGACGCTGACATTGCTAGGCGCCTTCTGGGTTTCAGGATCGATGGGATTCGCCGCTCCATCAAAGGAATCACGCTCGGAGGTGACGGCCAGATCATAAATAATTTGGCTGCCTCGGCTTAGTTTTAATTCAGATCCAAAATTCAAACCCAGTCGCGCATTTTCATTGCCCGATCCCGAGCTGATCTTAAGTCCAACCTTTTCTTCTTGATGCTGAAGTCGAGGATAAAATAATCCACCAAAGATCCAAGCAAAATTATTTCCACTTGGCACTCGGGATGTCACTCGAACTCCTAGACCTGAAGAAATCAGCTTTGGTCGATATAAGTTATCACTGGGTGGGCTGAATTTATCCTCACTGTAAACCAAACCAATATCTACAGATTGGCTGTCCTTCATAGAGCTAAAATATTTTCTAAATTTAAAGGCTAAATCGATATCTTCATATTTAACCGCCACCTTTGAGGCTGTCGTACTATCCCCTGCGACACTGGCTCCAAACGAAAATAAAATCCGACCATACAAGCCCAAAGTCGGAGTCATCCAGACATTTGAAGACAAATCTAAGGCTGGAAAAAAGCTGTTATAATTTCTGTAAGAGTAATTCGCGGAAGATCCATTATAGACAAAAGTCGGTGATACCTGAATTTCCATTTGGTTCTTACGAAGATCGTCATCACTTAAGACAGAGCGATCAGAGGACTCTGCCGCATCTGTCTTGGCCGAGGACGCTTTATACTGAATGACTTCTGGCTTCGCGGGCGCCAGTAAGGGTTCCGCCGTGACTTCGCTGGCCGGAGTCCGCTTTTTCTTAGCAGTCGATCGAGCTGATACCTGGCCAGTGGCTTTGGTTTTTTTAATCTCATACCGACCATGAGCCAAAGCTTCATCCGTCGATGGGGCCGACGAATTAATCCACATCGGCGAATAGGATCCACCAATCTGAGCTTGTGCCGGTAAAATTCCAAACAGGATCAAAAGAAAAACCATACCCTTTTAGTCTCGGATTTTCGACTTGATTACTTGATGTGAATTTGACCCATTCAATAAGACCAGGCACAATTAATCCATGACTGATGGATGTCGTCTTTTTCGATTCTTATTTGTATTTGTTTTTGCGACCTCGCTGGACCTATTGGCCCAGACAAAAAACCAGAATACTTTCCTCAGTCAGGTCGACAAATCATTAACGATTCACTCTGTCTTAATGGTTCCCACAGAAGATAACGTGTCTGGAATTTACGCAAAACCTATCGACGAACATTTAAATACAGCTTTAGGACAAGATCCACAATGGACGCCCTCTGAGTTTAAAAGTTTCAACGGCTGGAAATTAGATTCCCTATATTCTAATCCAAATGACGTGACCAAGCTTGCAAAAGCCGCCCAAGCTGACGCCGTTCTAAAAATTCGTTTATCAAAGGGCCCTTCCGGAATTAAAGGCAAGATGACTTTATTCTCGGGTGTCGATGGCTTGCCGATGGTGGAAGAGTCTGTGGATAATGTCGAAAAGTTTGAGCTCAGCGAAGTGACTCAAATTTTTGAACAAGCCCTTAAGTCATTAAGAAGCAAGCTTCCCTATCGAGCTGAAGTTTTATCTCGCAAAGGTCAAGATCTGACGATCAATGCAGGAAAAAATGCCGGCTTGAAAACCGGTACGGATATTTCAGTGATTCAGATTTTGAAAGTGTATCGCCATCCAAAATTAAAGTTTATCGTATCGACAGAAAAGGAAATATTAGGCAAAGCCCGTTTGTATAAAGTCGAAGACACTTTAAGTTTTGCAAAACTAGTTCTTGAGCGCGAACCAGGCGTCGTTCAAGTCGGTGGAAAAGTTCTGCCGGATGAGTACGTTCAATACTCTGAACCATATATTACAGAAGATGGAAAAGTTTTAAGTGACCTAGGAAAACGAAAAGAAAAAGATATTGCCTACGGTGAAAAACCAGAAGAGTGGGTGCCAGATCACACTCCACAATATGGAAAAGTGGATGTCATGGGTGGCATTTCACAGTACAGCGAAACAGCCGATTTTCAATCGTCAGGCGCCATTGATGGAACCAACAATCTTGCACCCACCATATCTTTAGCCGGTGAATTCTGGATCAGCCCAGTCTGGTTTGCAGGGCTGGATTTAAGAACTTCTGCGTTTGGCGTTCCTAATAATTTACCTGGATCAAGACCGACCGTGATCAATATGACAAACACTTACTATCATGTAAAATTTGGTTATAATTTTTTACTCAGTCCAGACTTTTTTGGCCCAAGGTTGCAATTAACTGGCGGCTTTGCAAGATTTTCTTCACAAGCCTCGGTCTCAAACCCTGTGACTTTCACAAGTATGCAATTCAACGCCAGTGTGATCGGATTTTCAGCCCAAATGCCCCTGGGCGAAGCGATTCCCACAGATGTGGGCGCCCGTTTCAATTATTATTTATATCCCAATGTTTCAGAAAGCCCATCATCAGGAAGCAACGGAAATGTTCGAATGAACGACTTTGCCTTTTTCCTGAATCATCATATCAAGCCAAAACTGTCCTATCTTGGAGAGCTGCGCTTTGAAACCTATTCCGCAAAATTCAGTGATGGCCCAAGAACAGAACAAGTGAACGGCATCAACCACAAAATAACAACACTCCTCTTCGGAGTCGAATTCCTCTTTTAATTATTTGGTTCAATAGCAGCGGCAATCTTTGGCGCCCAAAATGCAAAAAGCGAACCTGGTTTCGCCAGTTTCGCTTTACACAGACAAGGTCTTCCTTTTTATGAAAGGCGGTCCCAATGTCGGATCTCTACAGTACCCACTGTAAAGCTTATCGGCCAGTTTTAAAATTTTTTGAGAGGCTACTAAAAATATTAATTTTATTTCTAATAGCCCTAGAAAAACTAAAGGATCTGTTGAATTAAAAGTAGGGGTTGTTTCAACGTGTTCAGGCCCAAGGACCGGGCACCCAACCCCAAGAAGGCCAAGTCAAAAATGCGAGCTGGCGAAACCACTCTTAATTTTCAAAAACCAATTCTAAAATTTTAAAGAAAAAACCTGAATCAAGTTCAGGGCTAAGGGTTTGGGAACTCGCTCCTTGGGACCTCCGGCGCGCCTGGAAGGCGTATTAAGCCGGCGAGGGCAGGAAGCCCGCGTCCCCAAGGAGCGAGTTCCCAAACCCTTAGCCCCGAGCAAGATCCATAGAAAAAGACATAAAAAAACCCGGAATCTCTCCCGGGTTTTTAACTTAGAAATGTGTAAGAGCGAAAATGCATCAAGTGCCGAAGCGCAAGATTACATCATGCCGCCCATACCACCCATTCCGCCCATGCCACCCATATCGTGACCACCACCGCCGCCGCCGCCACCTTTATCAGATTTTGGAGCTTCAGCAATCATCGTCTCAGTTGTCAGCATCAATGAAGAGACTGACGCTGCATTTTCAAGAGCGCATCGAACAACTTTTACTGGATCAATAACACCATCTTTAATCAGATCAGTGTATTCGTCAGTGAAAGCGTTAAATCCAAATGAATTAGATTTATTTTGAAGAATACGATCTAAAACGATCGCCCCATCAAGACCCGCATTGGTCGCAATTTGACGAATAGGCTCTTCACAAGCACGCTTAATGATCGTCGCGCCCCATGCTTCGTCTTCAGAGAATTTTGATTTATCAATTTTCTGAGAAGCGCGAAGTAACGCCGTTCCACCACCAGCAACGATACCTTCTTCAACCGCCGCGCGAGTTGCATTCAATGCATCTTCAACACGGAATTTCTTTTCTTTCATTTCAACTTCAGAAGGAGCGCCAACGTGAATAACAGCAACGCCACCAGAAAGTTTAG
Organism: Pseudobdellovibrionaceae bacterium; assembly: GCA_043779385.1. Classification (GTDB taxonomy): domain Bacteria; phylum Bdellovibrionota; class Bdellovibrionia; order Bdellovibrionales; family Bdellovibrionaceae; genus JAYWDA01. The sequence goes on along the minus strand of JAYWEU010000153.1, from coordinate 8,579 downwards.
CTAAACGCTCTTTCAGTTTCTCTTTGTCATAATCAGAAGTTGTTTCTTCGATCTGAGCTTTGATCTGAGAAATACGACCTTGAATATCCGCTTTTTTACCAGCGCCATCAATGATCGTTGTGTTGTCTTTGTCGATAACGATACGTTTTGCAACACCCAGCTCAGCAACAGTCGCTGCTTCAAGTTTTGAACCCATATCTTCAGAAATTAATTTCGCGCCTGTTAAAGCAGCGATATCTTCAAGCATTGATTTACGACGATCGCCAAAGCCAGGAGCTTTAACGGCGCAAACGTGAAGAGTTCCGCGAAGTCTGTTAACAACCAAAGTTGCTAATGCTTCTCCGTCAACGTCTTCAGCAATGATCAACATTTGACGGCCTTGTTTTGCAACGCCTTCTAAAATTCCGATCATATCTTTCATTGAAGAGATTTTTTTGTCGTACACAAGAACGTAAGCGTTTTCCAAAACGGTTTCCATTCTTTCTGCGTTAGTTACGAAATAAGGAGAAAGGTAACCGCGATCAAATTGCATACCTTCGACAACAGTCACTTCCGTTTTTGCTGTTTTAGATTCTTCAATTGTGATGACGCCTTCTTTGCCAACTTTATCCATAGCATCAGCCAACATTTGGCCGATTTCTTTGTCATTGTTAGAAGAGATCGATCCAACTTGAGCAACTTCATTGGAACCTTTGATAGGTTTAGCCATCGTTTTCAGTTCGCCAACAATAATTGCGACAGCTTTATCAATGCCACGCTTGATTGACATTGGGTTGTGTCCAGCTGTTACGATTTTAACACCTTCGCGGTAAATCGCTTGAGCCAAAACAGTCGCTGTTGTTGTTCCGTCACCAGCTTCTTCGTTTGTTTTGCTGGCAACTTCTTTCACCATCTGTGCGCCCATATTTTCAAACTTGTTTTCAAGTTCGATTTCTTTAGCCACAGTCACACCGTCTTTAGTGATCAGTGGAGCACCAAAAGATTTTTCGATCACAACATTTCGACCTTTAGGTCCTAATGTTACTTTCACAGCATTAGCAAGAACGTTCACCCCTTTAAGGATGTGCGCGCGAGCATCTTCAGAAAAACGTAATTCTTTACTCATTGAGATCTCCCATAAATACAAGTCACGGCTTGAAAGCCTGTGACTGCTAGATTAGTTCAAAACACCCAAAACATCTTCTTCTCTCATCATCAAATATTCGTGACCATCAAGCTTTAGCTCGGTGCCAGAGTATTTTCCGAAAAGAATTCGGTCGCCAGATTTAACTTCTAATGGAAGAATTTTTCCATCTTCAGTGACGCGGCCTTTGCCAGTCGCGATGATTTCACCACGTTGGGGTTTTTCTTTTGCAGTATCGGGGATAAAAAGACCGCCCGCCGTTTTTTCTTCTTCTGCCATACGACGAACCAAGATTCGATCGTGCAGAGGACGAACGCCAATTTCAGTTTTTGCCATTAGTGACCTCCTTTATTTCTTTATAGACACTATTAGTTTGTGCAATCGTGCCTAATATGAAGGGGAAATAAAGCATGTCAAGGTGGGGGATGGTTATTTGATGTAAAGACGGCCGCTGGATTATTTAGAACGCTGCGTCTAGGGCTGCCGCGAAGCCTCTTTCTCGCCTGGTGTCGGGTTTCCTGATGAGTGGCTTCCAAAAACTGAATTCGCATAGATCGTCATGAGCTCAGCCACCTCATCAGGACTGAGTCGTCCAGACACTTCTTTGATGGCTTGGGCTTGATTGCGTTGTTTGGTTAGATAGCCGGCAAAATAGTCTGCGACCGTCAGCTCTTCCGCCTGGATCGCTTGGCCTTTAAACTGGCCAAAGGCAATTTGATCGACTTTCCATTCACGGTAACTACGAAAGGCTGGTGTCGGCCCGTACAGCTGCGACGACGAAGCTTTCATGGGCACATGATTCACCAAAAACCCTTTTGAGTCTCGGGGGCTAGCATTCAAAATCAAACTAAGTAATACGAAAATTTTAAACATTTTATCTCCGGTCACGTGAGCACGGTACGGACAGGTACAAAGTTTATGCCCAAATCAAATCAAATCAGGGGCCTAGGCAGCAGGCTTTTGTAAAAAAGAGAGGACCGAAATGGGCCTCTTAGGGTTGATTTTCGTCACACAAAGGAACCTCAAAGGATCCTGTGACAAAGGTGAGAGGGATCTGCAATGAAGTAAAGGATCCTTCAAAACGGCCTGATACGAAAGCCTCGGGTCCCACTGAGATCTCATCGATGATAATCCGACCAACATTTGCGTGCACATCAACGCTTGAAAAAAATGGGTTTTTGGGGTCCGCAGAACTGTCTTCATCAACAAAGAAAATCACTGGAACATTTTTAAAGTTATCATGACCAATCGACAGGTCGCTGATCTCTGGAATTGTTTTTAGCCGAACTTGCAGCGGTGTTTTCGGAGCGATTTTACAAGGGCGCGGGGCTTCTTTGTCCCAAAGCTTTACAATCAAAAATCGCGAGCTCCGATAAGCTTGGCCCGATTTATAGATCCACTTTTTACCGTTGATGGAGCCAGAGGCAGGAATAAATTCGGGTTTGCCTTGCAATTGCTGTTCGCCATTTTGCGAAGCGTCCGATTTTTTGCTTGGCTGACAGCTTGAAAATAATAATCCCGTGAGAAAGGAAAAAGCCATCGCCGCAATAAAAGATTTAGAGTGGACCACGAAGCTAGTGTATCAGCCCGCCTAGCTTTAACAATAATTTTTTAAATTAAAATCCTCATGATCGAAGATAATTGATAAAGGCCCGTCGAGATTTCATCTTGTGAATCCATACAACCCTGATGCTTGATGGTTTTATAGCCCCATTTGAAGGTCGCTGTGATTTCACGATTCTCACAAACCGGAGAATCCTTCAAAGATTTTAATTCATCCAATTTTTCTTTTAAAAAGTTAACCTGTTCCTCTGTCACTTCGGATTTTCGTAAGTCTGAAGGACTGTGATCCGTGTTGCTAAAATATTCAATGAAGAATTGACCGTTTTCGCTCCATAAATGGAACTCGCCACGAACTCCTTGAACATTAGATTTTAAAGTCAGGTCATTCAAATGTGTTTCAGCTTGAGACACTTGCACCAGGACAGTCATGAGTAAAAGAATTAAGTATTTCATAATGACTATTTACATTGCAGAACAGATGCCCAGCTGAGGGCTTTTAAATCAGACCTGGCTTTGCGGAAACATGATTTGGGACTTTAAAAGCCAACACCATTCCAAAAAGTGTCTCGTCGATCTCGGATTGAGATCTCAATCCGAGACGGAATCTAATTTTGGGATTAACTGTGCATAACAAGGTGTAAAATCGTAGCGACTAAAGAAATGCTTAGTGCCCCACCCACAATACCAGTGACGGCTCCACAAATAACTCCAACAGTTAAGCCTGAAATAATGACTGCATCTTTAAGCATGGTAGCCTCCGAGATCTGCTTTATTATGCCTTAAAATATGGTGCCCGTCATTATGATTTCAAGGCGAAATTGTCGTATCTAAGACCTAGACGAAACGCAGAATAAAACCCATGTTTAAATCTCGGCAAGGAGGACCCCATGGGCCAAGGAAAACTTGAAAATGGCAAAGTCGCAATTCTTTCTGTAGACGGCGTCGAACAAACTGAACTTTTAAAATCGAAAGAAGCTTTGGAACGCGCCAGTGCCGAAGTCTTTGTGGTGCGTCCCCGGAGTGGCTTCATCGGGACGCGACATTAAAATGATGGGGGTCAGGACCTTAAAATTAACCTCATTTTCTAGGAAGTTGATCCCACGAGACTTGATGCACTAATTGTATGCACCAATAGTATGCATCGATACTAACGACCCGCTTTGGTCCCAAAGTTGCTCCTTCACAAGGCATTACTAATTAAAACCCTTTCTGGAGGATTCTATGGGACGAAGAACGACAATTGCGGTCGCAGTGGTAACTTGTTTGACAGTTTTTTCATGTGGATCAAAAACTGAAGATCGTAAAAGCAGCAACGACACTCCCGCTGTGACTGACGCCAAAAAACTTGAGGGTTCGGACAAGACCTCTTTATTAGGTCAACCTGGAACCATCACTATTATCGGTGAAGCCCTGACGTCAGAAACCGGCGAATTGAATCCTGATCAGCCCAAAAAAATAAACATCAGCGCTCGAGGCGGAATTGATTCTGACAAAAAACAAACGGCCGTTAAAAAGGACTTTTTGGTTTTAACAAAAGAGCTTGATACTGAAACCCTTGGGCTTTTAGAAGAGGCCGATCGCGATAAAACTTTTATCAATATTGGTTGTGATATTTCAAAAAGAACTGATCTGGTCGATTTAAAAGAAAGAAAATTAGATGCTCAGGACTTAGCTGGTATTGCGATTTTGAACGCAAATACAATTCTAATTTGTGGTAAAGGGCCTATCAAAGCTGCGATCACTCCGATCATTGCCAAAACGATCATCCTAGATAATCTGCAGCACAATATGGTTGGCGGTCAAGAATCCATGATCTCGATCATCGCGCGAGAGATCACTTTAGTCGGAACAAACTTAATCACTTCTGTTGGAAAAAATGGTAAAAAAATGCTGGCAGCGGGCCCTGGGATCACCTTGGTGGCACAAAAACTTTCAGGCGCAGGAATTTTGCAAATCGACAGCAGCGGTTCAAGCATCGTAACTCCTGAGGCCGCTCCAACAGCCACACCAGAGCCAAAAAAAGACGCGGCACCAGAGACTCAAAGCCCTGCCACTCAAACGGCTGACGCTAGTATTTAATAATTCTTATCCCCTGGCCACAAAAGTGAGCCAGGGGTCGTTTCTGACACCAGTGCGTTTCGCACCCTGAAAAAATTTTCCTGCAGACTCTTTCAAATCGATCACCAAGAAGGCCTTGTTCTTAGGTCTGCTTTTTAAAACGGCATATCCGTTGCTGTATTCTGGCCTGATCACTGAACACTTTAAAGGTAGGGTCTAGCATGAAAAAAATTTTGGTATTAACAGGCGCGCTCATGATTTTAGGTTGTGGAAATAAAGGCGACGGTAAAAGCAGTCCCTCTGCGCCGCAAGCCCCGGCGGTTCAGACAAGAAATAATGATATGAACCACCAGCTGAATGAAAATGATCTTCGTCAAATCGAAGCCTTAGACGGAAGAACTTTTGGACAAGTTGTTGCGGGCCTAGCAAGTCTTTCTGAAGCACGAGCTTTAAACACTCAAGACCTAGCGGGACTTTTAGATCAAAATCTGAATGTCAGATGCACTGATATCTGTCAGTTTCGCCGAAAGAATCGAACCCCTAGAAGATAGTTTGTCTTTTAGTTTCGTATTCTGAAAGCGCGTTGATAATATGGTACAATGAACTGGCTTTGGCAGGATTTTGATCAAAGCTTCCTGCTTCAGACCGAGTGTCGCTCCATAAGCCTTTTGCGGGCTGATTCAGATAACTCCATAGAACATCCATGGCTTGGTCGGCGGCGTCTGCAAAGCCCAAACTGACCGCGGTTTTTATGCGCTCACATTGAGGCCAAAATCTTGAACTTAATTTTTTTGGCGAATAGTCACTCCAGACTTCGTCGATCACAAAATCGCCTGGTTTCATTCGTCCGTATTTTTCAGCCAGATGAAAAAGCTGTTGTGGCTTTTCTTCGACATCAAATCCTGTGATTTTTTTAAATTCTAACATCAGCCAAGCCCACTCATATTGATGACCTGGTTCGAAAACAAATTTTCCATTTTCTCTTAGGGGCCGCCAGTTTTCATCAAAAACCTCAGCCACGACACCACTGATCGGATCGATGAATTTTTTTGTGCACAGTTCATAAATAGAAAATGCGAGGGATTCCCATTCTTGGTCCCGATCGACTTTCATCCACTCAATAACGGCTTCAAACAAATGCATGTGCGGATTGGATTGAAAAACGATTTGATTGTTTTTAATTTCAGTAAAACCGCCCTTGGGCGCGAGGCGATCGGTTTTTAAATATTGAATTAATTTTTTAGCGGCTACTTTAATCTTATCTTGCCGCAGGACTTCGTACGCTCGGGCTAAACAAAAAATCACAAAGGCTTGCGTGTAAAGCTCGACTTGAACGGCAGCTGGTTTTCCATCGGCGTCGACAGAGTAAATAAAGGCACCCGACGATAAGGCATATTGGGTCAGCAGAAAATCAATGCTTCGATCCAGAATGGGAGCGGCTTGGTCAGGACTCAGGATTTTCATTTTGATGGCTTCTGAATAGGAGTAAATCTGTCGAGCCTGCACCATGGCTCGACGAGGCATCGTTGTCGGCTGCAATTTCGGCGTTAAACTTTCAATAAAACTTCCATTTTCGGTATCAATCCCAGCTTGGGTCCAAAGAGGAAAAACATCCTTAGAAAGCCAAATTCTGCTTTGTTCAATTCTTTCGGAACCTGTTTTTATCATGAAATATTATTATCATTCTTTTTGGCCCCTCGGAAAACTTATTTCCATCAGCCGCCTAAATCCAAAAACCAAAGACCCCAGGCTCTCCAAATACACTGTATTAGTTTTAAGTCATATAAAGTAAATTATATTTTACTTTATATGACTTATGTGTTATTTATCAGATATGGAAATGGATAAAGTGTTGGCAACGAAAGCCCTCCAGCTGTTAGATGAAAAAATGATGGCGGCAACTGAAAAAAAAGTCACCCTGATCATCGGCGGAGGGGGCTCGATGATTCTCCAATATAATTTCAAAGGAGGAACTGTTGATATCGATGCAGTTCCGGTGAATTCCGACTTTGAAGATTTAAAACCATACATGGAAGCTGTTGCTAAAGAATTAAAAATAGCCCCCGACTGGCTAAATCCTTATTATCAAGCATTTACAATTTACCTCCCGAAAGATGCAAAATCTCGTATGAAAATTACTTTTTCTGGGAAAGTGATTACAGTAAAATCCTTAGGTGCAGAAGATGTGCTTATTATGAAATTAATGGCTGGCCGGGCCAAAGATATCGGACACATTCAACATCTTTTAAAATTGAATCTAGACCTATCTGTTGTCGAAAAACAATTAGAGGAATTAATAAAGCTTTTTCCAAAGCTTGCGACCAAGGCGCTAGAACGCTTGGACGACTTCACGGAAAACTTATGAGAACTGTATTTGGCGGACCCCGTGGGACCGTCTATTACAACATTCAAATGCATCCTCTTTCATTGTCAGAACGAGAAGTTGCGCAGGGATTTGATCAATCCAGATTTGACCCCCGCCTGATGGAAATTATGACCGAGTTTATTCGCGATTTCTGGTGGTCGATAGATCCGACTGAAACGAACAAAGCTTGTAAAAAATCTCGGTCGCCATTCATGTTAAAAACAGCGACTTCAGTTATTTTAGATTTTTGTGAGATGACTAAAAATGATCGGCTTTTATTTAGTGATTGGGTCAAGTTAGCGTCCCGGGGTCTTCAGGATCCGGCTCCACAATTGTTGTTTGTTGGCGTGATACCAGTAGCTTCAAACCTGATCCAGGACGAAATCAAGGGCGCCCTTCCCTCTTTTTTAAAACACAACCTGATTGCAAAAGACTTACCCTTCAACAAAGGAAAACCTGGGGCTTTAAAAACCGAATTGAATCCAGCAAAAAATAAAGTGGATGAAATTGATCTGTTGAAATTTAAATTGGCTCGAAAGTTAAGGGCCATAAAAATGCGACATGGGCTTTCCAATGACGAAATGATTCGGCTGTCTAGCATCAATCGGGTTTTTTTATCAAAAATTTTAAATCACAAATTAGAACATATTTCGGTTGAATATTTGATCACCAAAACAGCAACCCTCGAGCGCTTTAAAAAATGATGGAGTCTTAATTCGAAGCCTTCTGCCATTCGCCTTGAAGGCCCAATTGGAGGACCCAGCTTTTGATGTACTCGGCATCCACTTCGCTGTTGGCCAAGATGCCCCTGATATCGCTAAGGTGCTTTTCCGAGCCGCCTTCGCGGTAAAATTCCATTTTTTTAATAATAATATCTTCCGGCGTTGCTAACCAGGCTTCAAAGCTTTTCCAAAACGAAATTTTCTGTCGCCTCTTAAATTCTTCGATGGCGTGCGGACTTTTTTTACGAATCATGACGTCGACTTTCAAACCGGATTCATGATGAATTAGGTTGAACTGACCACGGGATACAATTTCAGATTTTAAGACTTCAGGCGGCGGGCAATAAAACCCTTCGATTGGAAATAATTGCTCAATCTTATTGGCATCTTGAGCTTGAATATCAATAACGATGTCCAAATCTTTTGTCATTCGAGGTTCGCCGTAAACAATGGACGAAAGCGATCCCACAACCATGTAAGGTATGTTTTCATTTTCAAACTTTTCTAAGATCTCTCGAAAGACATCCATAATTGACGGTAACAACACTATTTTGAACCTTTCTCAAAAAGTTCCATAGTCATGGCGTTCAGTTCTTTTTGAGTTTTCTCAGGATACTTCTTTTCCAACTGATATTTTTTGATTTCATAAGCGGCTGCAAAAAGGTCTGTTGAAAGCTTTAATTTTCTTTGGATTTCTGCCGAAGAAGGAATTTTTTGGGAACCCATAAAACCCCTTAAAATGGCTCAG
>JAYWEU010000152.1:0-12841 GCA_043779385.1 Pseudobdellovibrionaceae bacterium | reverse complement strand
TGTCATCCTGGTAGCCCACGCGGCCCACAATCCAGCGATTATAATAATTCTCGAACCCCAGCATGCCGGTCATTTTACTGAAATTATTATTGGGTGCCGACACGGCGTCCAAGCGCACCCGCATGGTCGGCCGATAAAGCCAGTTCGCGCCCAGTCCCATTTTTTGGGTCAACCGATAAGCTAAGGGCATTTCTTCACGACCGCCCGCCATATCATAGGCAACAACGGCAAAGCCCCAATCTGGGCGTGGATTATAAATTAAACCCATATCAACATTGGCTTGCTGATAAAGATCATTTTTATCGGTCACCTGATAATAATGGCCCGTCACACCGAAAGCCAAATTTCTAGCCATCGTTTCTGCTAAAGTGACGCGCATATCATGCATCACCGCATCTAGTGGCGAATTCAATTTTCTTTGCACATATCCTAAAGAGCCTGGGAAAATCAGCTCTCGACTGTTTTCAGACAGCGCAATGGCCAATTCATCTTTAGCTTCCGAGATCAGTATTTGTCGGTTGGGTTGATGGACTAAGGTCGCCGGATTGAGGAAACTGGCCTCGCCAATATCCGTGGCGGCTCGGCCGGAACCAGCTGTGGCACTGGTCACCGAAGAATTATAAATTTGGGCGTACGCAAGACTTGAGATAAAGTAAGTCGTGATAAAAGCGAACAGGAGTTTCATGCGTTACCTCGTTTTTTGCTTTTCAATTTTTTTATGTTACCAGAGCTTTTCGGCGCAATTCAACTATAAGGTCGAATGTCAAAATCCCGAAGATTGTCCTGAATGGTTTGCCACTTTGGTGCATTCGCAGGGCGTTTGCTCCAGTTCGCTGATTGGTTCGGATCTGATGGCCACGAATTTACACTGTCTGCCGGACGACTTAGCTCAGGCTGGGGCGGACTGCCATGGCCGCTTAGAATTTATTTTTCCTTCCCGCGACGGAAAAGCCGAAGAGCGGGCTGAGTGTGACCGGGTGCTGTATTTATCTCCGCCCTTGGGGGAAGACACCCTGAAACCCGATTATGCATTTATTAAACTTAAAACAATGCCCCGAAGACAACCTCTGGAAATTTCACAACAGGGCTTTCCCGATGAATCGAAAGTCACCATTTATAAAATGGATCCAGATCCCGAGGGCAGTCACGGGGTTGTTCGACGAATCCAGTGCCTAGCGATTCAAAATTCAATCATTAATCCTTATTTCACATCAGACACAGCGCCCCTGGTTTTGCTGACGAATTGCCCGATCATAAAAGGCAATTCTGGATCGCCGCTCATTTTAGCCGATGGTCAAGCGCATGGCGTTGTCAGTGCGACGGTTGAAATGCCGATGACAAAAGCATTGCATGACCGCATTGGATCTAACCCCAAATTAAGCTTTGGATTTGGGTCTAACTTTTCTTGCTTAACTAATCCTGATTTGGGGTTTTTTATGAAAAAAGCCTCGGACTGCGAAGTTGCGATAGATCCGATCAACCAGCAAAAAAGAGCCGATGCTTTGATCCAAAAAATTATCGATAGAGCTCTTAAAGAATTACAAGAAAAGGTCAATGATGGGGCGCAAAAAGCGTTGCTTGCGGGCAAGCCTTTATTGCTCTGGAAAGCGGTCGATGAAAAAATTTCTACGGTGAAACCAAAATCAAATCAACTTTTGAAAGTGACTTTTCTTCCGCAATGTTTGCTGCCAAAAACCACGGATTTAAAACCTTTCGAAAGTAAGCTTTCAAAAAAATTAGTTTCTATTCCACAAGAGATTCCAGAATATTTAGTGTCAGAAAAATTAGACGATTTTCTAAGGTATGCCGTCCAACTGGAAGAAACAAAAAAGAAAATTCCTTTAAGTCTTATTCCAAAAGATTTGGTGAAAAAGCGGGGGATTTCAGTTCAGTTTAATGAAAAGGAAACTTTGATGAACCTATGTTCTGAATACACGATTCAAAAAAAATAGCTTACTGACGAAAGCAAAAACTAACGTACTGAGCACAGCGTTTCAGCGGAGGATTTGCTCCATAAACTCCATCGGCGGCATTCACGCCATCGTAACAAGCAGCCCCGACGTTATATTCAACACCCGATTTGGCGGCGTCCGCACTGTAACATTCGCCGACTTTTGGAACGGCACAAGCGTTATCGATGCTGACATCCCAATATTCGGCTTTCAAATGACGGCGAATCCGCTGCATCCGACGACGGTAAGCCGCATCCCCTAAGCGAGTCGCCGCATCCATGGGACAACTCGCACGATCAGAAACACGAACGATTTTAATTTGATCGGGAGCCGCACAAGCCCATGTTCCTGAGGCCGCAGAGGTTGCTAAATCCATTTCAATCACTGTGGACATCACAGCTTCCGTCGAATACTTATAAGGCACACTTCCGGCTTGGCGGAAATCAAGAATGTATCCTCTTCCTGAAGCGCGGCTGAAAGTGGGCTGTAGGCCCCGAGGATCAGAACCCGAAATACTGCTGGCGTAAGTCAAAGCAAGGACCCCTTGCGATCGCAATGTTTTTCGAAACTGTGAGGTTGCAGATTCGTTAGAATTGTAGGCCAATTTATTTTCAAAAATTCTTGATTCTAATGGTGCAAATGAAAAGTAATTTGTAAAACCCGTATTATAAAAGAGAGGATCCATAATTCGATCATCCGTCGGATCCATTAGAATATTCAAATAGTCGATGCCATAGGCACCGGCCGAACCGTTGGAACTAAAAACAGAGCGCAAGTCTGTCCGCAAGCGAACAGAAATCTGCGGCGATGCGCCGACGTTGGCAGGCGTTTCTGAAAGATATTGTTTAAGCTGAGCCACCGACGGAGCTGTTGCAGGATAAATCGCTGGAACTTTACTTTTTGCATAGGCCATAAAGGCATCAGAAATCTTAAGGCCTCCGTTTTCATATCCGCCCGCTTTTATAGAATAAAAAGCATCCTTATTGGCATCTCCACCGATGCAAGACATATAAGAAATTTGATCAAAGGTTGAGTCAAAGGCAAAAGGGGCACTGGCGTTTTTAGTCGACAAAGTACTGAGAGCTAAATCAGCTGCTCCGGGGTCCGCGTCAAAGCCAGCTTTGCCGCAGTTTTGGAAAAAAACTGTGACAAGGATCGCAAATAAAGCGAGTGATCCCGTAATCCAAGCGGAAAACTTCTGGTATTGCCTCATACATCCCCCAATCCAGGCTAACACATTCCGTCTTATTGGAGCCTCTAAAATCAAATAGTTGTCTAAAAATGAAACGTTTGGCATTGGTAGAGTCATGACGAAAGTAAAAAAAGCCATTATCCCCGCCGCTGGTCTAGGTACTCGGTTTTTACCAGCCACAAAGGCCGTTCCCAAAGAAATGTTAACGATTGTAGATGCCCCCATCATTTTCTACGTCGTTGAAGAGGCCGTTCAGGCCGGTATTGAGGATATTATTTTGGTGGCTGGCCGCGGAAAACATGCGATTGAAGACTTTTTTGACACCTCCTACGAAGTCGAAGATCGACTGGCTAAAGACGGCAAACTTCATCTTCTTGAGCGTCTTTCAAAAATTCGCGATATGGCCAATATTATCAGCATCCGTCAAAAGCATGCTTCTGGTCTGGGACATGCCGTTCTTTGTGGATTACCGATTGTTGGAAAAGAGCCCTTTGCCGTTCTTTTGGGTGATGAAATCACCATGGGTGAAGGCGGCAAGGATAATGTGACTTCCCAATTGGTCCACTCTTTCGAACAAACGCACACGTCGACTATTTCGATCATGAAAGTTGAAGAAAAAGACGTCTCCAAATACGGCGTTGCTGAAGTGGAAGAACAGCACGATGGCTTTTTTAAAGTCACTGGTTTGATTGAAAAGCCGAAGGTCACCGAAACAAAAAGTCGCTGGGCCTTACCCGGTCGGTATGTGTTTGATAATTCCATCATGGATATTTTGAAAAATGCAAAGCCCACATTGAATGGCGAAATCCAGCTGACCGACAGTATGAAAGAGCTCATTCATAAATCCGGCCTTAACGCGATGACTTTCCAAGCCCAAAGATTCGACGCTGGTGATAAGCTTGGTTACTTACAAGCTAATATTGAATTGGGCCTAAGGAACAAAGAAGTCGGCGCCGAGCTTAAGAATTATATTCTAAAACTGTCGGAAAGATTGAAAGGAAACTAAATGCGTTGGATATTTTTATTTGTCCCTGTTGTTTCCATCGTCATCTCACAAATGGCTTGGGCTTATATTCCTCCCGCTCGAATGATCCTTGGCCGAGTTTCAGAAAATGCGGGATCAGGTAATTATTCGATCGAACAAGAAGTGCAGATATCCATGGGAGCAGAGCCCATTTACCTGAAGGAAACATGGCTGATTGAAAACGAGCGAAATCTGCGTTTGACCGTGACCGGAACAAAAGATTTAAAGGATTTAGTCCATTTTCAGTTTATTTACGTTGGTGGCCAAAAGTGGCAGCTTAAAAATGGCAAAAAAGAATCCTCAAAAATTTCTGAAGACTTTGTTGAAAAATATTTTCATTTTAGAAATACAGAAAATTTAATCACTTCCTTGCAAAGTCTAAAAATTTTGCCGGTCCCCTTGGCGGTTCGCAAGACTGCCGTTAAAAAAGGTGAAGAATATAAGTATGACCCTGAATCCTTCGTTCGCTTGACCCGCACAGAAGGCAGCGTCAGCTATGCTTTCGGACAGCCCTCGGCTGTCGAGCAAAAAGAACTTAATCCTGGGTTATGGGTTGAACAAGATCAGTTTATGATTCGCAAAATTCGCTTTCCTTCGCAGGCTGAAGTGACTGCTGAAAATTATGCGCCTTTTGCGCGCGGGCTGAATCTTCCAAAACTAAGAACTGTTCAATGGAATCAAAACACAGTGACGATTCGCTTGTTGAATGTGTCTGGAAAAGTCGCAAATTCAAGCCAAATGTTTCAACCGAACACCTTAGATGTTCCTTACACGATAAAGCCGCTCCCCGATAGCTCTGCGCAAACTTTGATCGAGGAGTTCTACTCGAGGTTTCGATGAGTGGGATTTCCCACTGGAAAGTGGCGGTCGAAGCTCCTCTTTTTGAGGCCCTGACTTATTCTAGTTCTGCAGAGCGACCCCTTTTCCGAGGACAAACAGTGTCTGTGCCACTGGGTCGCGGACAAAGAATGATTCGTGGCGTGGTTCTTGGTCCCTCTGAGCCCTATGAAAACTCTAAATCTGTTCAAGAAACGGAGTCAGGATTTCCCTTGCTTCCGGATAAGTACTTGCAATGGCTTGAATGGATTTCTAGTTATTATATTTATCCGATTGGCCTGATCACTCAACTTTCTTTTCCACCTTTGAAAAAAGCTTCGAAGGAAAGAAAATCCAGCCGACCGCCTGTCATTCCCGTCCTTGAAAAAAGTCAGCGCCCGCATTTAACCATTGAGCAAAAAAAAGTTTTTGAAGATATCGCTGCTCAGCCAGGCTTTAACGTTCATCTGGCTTTTGGTGTGACGGGCTCTGGCAAAACCGAAGTTTACCTGAGGCTTTTAGAAAAAATTTTGGAAAATGGGCAAACCGGAATGGTTTTAGTTCCAGAAATTTCATTAACTCCACAACTCATTCAACGCTTCGTCGAAAGGTTCGGAGACCGCATCGCCGCCTTGCACTCGCAACTGACGGGCCGCGAGCGAACCACCCAATGGTGGGATATTGTCGAAGGTCGAAAAAGCATTTTGATCGGCGCTCGGTCAGCGCTGTTCTGCCCAATGCCAAACTTAGGCATAATTATTGTCGATGAAGAGCACGAACCCAGTTACAAACAGGAAGAAAAATTAAAATATCACGGCAGGGATTGCGCCATTATGCTGGCAAAAACTTTGGACTGCCCGATTGTTTTAGGGTCTGCAACACCAAGCCTAGAAAGCTGGAATAACGCCAAAGAGGGTCGTTATCAACTTCACACATTAAAAAATCGCGTCGGCGATCGGCATCTTCCAACCGTCAGCCTGATTGACTTACGAGAAACCGACGATAAAAAACCTGCTTACCTCCCACACTGGATGAGCGTCGACTTATTTAAAAAAATTCAAACCACCATCGAAAAAAACAAACAGGTCGCTTTGTTTTTAAACCGCCGAGGCCTGTCGCCACTGGTGATTTGTCCCACCTGTGGACACACCATGCAGTGTCCGAATTGTGATATCAATCTGACACTTCACGCGAACTCACATTTGATTTGTCATTATTGTGACTATCATGAAAATTTTAAATCTGTTTGCGGTGAATGCCATAACGGAGAAATGAAATCTTTGGGGCTTGGCACCGAACAGGTCGAACTGGATCTTAAAAAATTATTTCCCTATTCAAAAGTGGCTCGCGCTGATCGCGATGAAATTCAAAATCGCGCCGACCTTGAAGAGCTGATTGAAAATATGGAAAAAGGTGTGATCGATATTTTAGTTGGAACACAAATGATCGCCAAGGGTTTGGATTTTCCCAAGCTTCATCTGGTTGGTTTAGTTTTAGCTGACGTTGGTTTTAATCTTCCCGACTTCAGATCCACCGAGCGCAGCTTTCAACTGATCACCCAAATGAGTGGTCGATCGGGGCGGCACATTGATAAAGAAGATGGCGCCGGTTTGGTTTTGGTGCAGGCTTACAACACCGAACATTTAAGTATTGAGTACGCAAAAAATCATGACTTCGAAGGTTTTGCAGAAAAAGAACTTGAACATCGAAAAACTTTTAATTATCCGCCCTTTGGAAAACTGATTAGTTTTCGGATCCAAGGGATGCACTTAAGCGCAGTGCAAATCACTTGCGACCGACTTGTAGCGCGGGCCAAACGGTTGCAGGAAACATATTCGCCCTACCAGGGTCTAGGTATTTTAGGTCCAGCTCCGTCGCCGATACCTCGCCTAAGAAATTTATTTAGGTACCAAGTGCTGTTAAAGGGACCTCAGGCAAAAACTTTAAATCAGCTGACTCGTCAACTTTTGGGATCTCAGGAATGGGTCGAGAAGGGCACCCGAGTTCTTGTGGATGTTGACCCTATTGCAATGCTCTAAGATAATCAGAGAATGGTGCAGTGTCCGCGGTGTGGGGTCGAAGCTTCTGAGCTTCATAAATTAGATCCCGTCCTTATTCAAAGACTTCAAGATGCTGGCGAGTCCCCGCCTGCCGAAGTTTGCAATCCTTGTCGATCTGAATTGCATAAGTCCGTGCAAAGCCATTCTGGTGGCGTCTTAGTTCAACAAGAGCGTGCCGCTGAACAACATCGTTTGCATCTTTGGAAAAGCCGAGTGCTGTTAATACGACGAGCCCGCAGTCTGATGAGCCAAAAAAATTATTCGGAAGCCGCTGCCAACTATGAAAAATATCTTAAAATTCTAGAAATTGTTTTTCAGTGTAAAAAAGGCTCTTATTTAACACCAGAAATGTTTAAAGATAACGCCCGAACCAGTGAGCTGACTGTTGTCGCTTCTGTTTACTGGGATCTTCTTAGAATTTATGATTCAAGTGCTCGCTATGCAGATCGTCAAGCCATTGCAGCAAGGCAACTGGCAAGCTTTATCCGCTTCACTCCGATATTTCCTGATATTATTAAAAAAGCTCAAGCGTTTGCAAAGCAAGCAAAACATCCCGAAGTGATTCGTGCCTTTTTAAAAGGGGCCGCATTGACAAGGCCGCGATGCTTTGTCGCGACGTCAGCTTTCCTGACACCAATGGCGCCAGAGGTACAGATCTTAAGATTTTATCGTGATGAATATTTGCAAAACTCTGGAATCGGGCGAAAATTTGTCCAAGTTTATTATCGCGTGTCACCCCTATTTGCCAAATTTTTGGACAGGAACTCCAGCCTCAAACCCTTTGTCCGCGGCTTTTTACGTCTTTTGATCAAATGCGTTGGTGTTCTTTAGCCACTTTGCTCTTGCAAGATCCCTAGATCTTGATGATCTTAGTTATATGAAAGTCTATGATTACATTGTTATCGGAAGTGATTTAGGAAGCTTGGCGCTGGCTTGTGCGCTGTCGCAAAATACAAAAAATGTCGCTTTGGTGGACGGCCAAGATTTTGCGGGGAACGACTGCAAAGCCATTTCGTTTCCAACCGGTATGATTTCAAACGGTTTTCATTTTACGCCTGATTCAGATTTAACCAAAAAAGCTGTTTCCTTTTTGGAAGAGCTGATCGGCGAAAATATTTTGGGCCCTACCCGCGAAATTCCGCCGATGACCTTTGAACAGGGTCAGTTGAAAGAATTCTTAGGATTCGGTGAAAATAATCCCACTTTTTACGAAGAAATTAAATTTTTCACCACAGCTCAAAGACGCGAAGTTTTAATTCCAACGCATCAGTGGGCGTCGCTTTTAATTCAAAAATTTCAAGGCGACTTTATCCCAAGGTCTTATGTGACAAAATTTGAAGTGACTGAAAATAAAGTCACAGCCATCAAAATCAATGGCGCAAAAACGATCGAAGCTTTGAATTTTATTTATTGCGGACCTGTAAAATCCTTAGCTCGCCTTCTTCCGGATGAGGCTTTGACTCAAAAAGCTCGCACCAAATTGGCTAAAAATACTTACTGCTCAGCTTTGTACTTGGATTTATGTCACGCATCGCAAGTGACCGAAAGTTCTGCCGTTCATATCTTGCAAGGTACAAATCCAGATGAGCAAGGCCCTTGCGCGGGACAATTCCAAACCGCCATTGAAAAAGACGGCCAAACATTGCAAGCGTCCCAGTGGATTACCTTTATCGAAGACGAAGTTGAAGAAGAAAGCGAAGTCGTTGGGATGGCGCTAAAGAAAATGAAACGCCAAATTAAGCGCGCTTACCCCGAATCCCTCGAGAACATGAAAATCGAGCGCATTCGCTGGGCCCCCTTGGTTTCATCGTTAAGTGATTTAAAACTCAGCGGCCAACAAACTTTGGGCGAAATCCAAAATTTATGGATCGGCTCGGGCTCGGCTAACACGCAAAAATTCTGGGTCGGCAGCCTGCTGCAAGCCCAGATGATTTTAGCAGCGATGGGTTTTCAATCTGCGCAAGTTTCTGATAAATCATCTGCTGAAAACACCGCTGAGACCGATTCGCTGCTTTAAATTCCTCTAACTTGAGAGGCAAGTAATCAAATCTGTACTTATTATTTCCAAAGCCACTTTGTCCGATTTGACTGAGATCTGTAGCCTTATGAATTCCACCTTTGGAGTGCATCCCAATCAGAGCGAGATTTTTGAAAAATGGGTTCAGGATCCTCAATTTGTAGTCCATGTGGGTCGCGCTAACGAAAGACTGATTGCCGTTGCAGCTAGCAACATCAGTCGCTCACAGGATTTTAGTCAGTACGAGGTTTTCGGTTTAAGTGCAGTGACGCACTTAAAGAAAAATTCATTGGGTTGGTTTCTTAACTTGGCGAAAGCACTTCTTTTCTTCGCCTTCAGCTTAAGGACAGTGGTATCACTTGCGCGGCATGCAAGAAAGCCGATTGTGATTGTACATCAATTCTTTATGCTATCGAGGTGGGAGCCTTTCACCTTCCAATTTAGACTTAGAAAGTATTCCTTAGAAGAATCTTTTTCGATAATCTCTTCGGTCATAAATTGCGTTTTGGCTTGGATCAATTTTATGTCCTAGAATGAGGCGACAATATTCTTGGGTTGCCATTTGGCAACAAAATTAATGGGCCGGGGAAAGGGCTCATCGGAAATTTGGACCGCTAGACCACCCAAATGGCTCTCTTTCTCTGGAGATAGATTCAATTTGGTGATTGTGCTAACGTCAAAATGACGGTAAATTTGACGTTAGGGATGGCAGACAATGGCAGATCAACAAAATCAATTTATCCGGGAGCTTGCTCCCTCCCAGTACAGCTTTTTCTTATTTGGCCCCCGCGGGACCGGAAAATCCACGTGGGTCAGGGCCCAGTTTCCTAAAGCTTTGATGGTGAATTTGCTCAAGGCTCAGGATTACCGGGCCTTGCTGAAAGAGCCAGGCCTTTTAGAGTCCTGGATTTTGGCTGAAAAACCCAAATCAGTTGTGATCGACGAGATCCAGAAGTTGCCAGAACTTTTGGATGAAGTTCAAAATCTGATGCTAGAGCACAAGTCTATTCAATTTGTGCTGACCGGGTCTTCAGCACGAAAGTTAAAAAAGATGAACGCTAATCTTTTAGCGGGTCGGGCGCGAACTCGTGAGTTTTTTACGGTGACCAGTTCTGAAATGAATTTTGATTTTAATCTGCAAGCTATTCTTAAATATGGATGCCTGCCGGAAGTTCTGAATCTTTCTAAACCTAAAGACAAAATTGAATTTCTTGAATCCTATGTCCAAACTTACCTTAATGAAGAAATTAAGCAGGAAGCCATCGTCAGATCCTTAGAGCCTTTTATTCGATTTTTAGAAGTCTCTGCCCTTATGAATGGCCAAATCTGGAATAACTCAAATATTTCCCGTGAAGTGGGCTGTGGAAGATCCACTGTCGAGGGTTATTTATCGGTTATTTTAGATACTTTGATTGGTTATCGCGTCGAAGCCCTCCAGCTTCGGGCAAAAATTAAAGAAAAGCACAATCCAAAATATTACTATTTTGATCCCGGCGTTGTCAGAGGCCTTAGCGGAAACCTCAGCCGCGAAATAGAAAGTCACCAAATTGGATATTTTTTAGAAACATTTATTTTGAACGAGCTTAAAGCTTTCTCTAGTTACCGCCAAAAGAAGATGAAAATATCTTATTGGGGAACTCCTTCAAAAAATGAAGTAGATTTTGTTATTGAGGTGGGAAAACACAGAATCGGACTTGAACTTAAAACTTCGAAGACCTGGAAATCAGATTTTAATTTTGGCCTGAACACTTTATTGGAGCAAAAAAAGATCGATCAAGCTTTTGGAATCTACGACGGCGAGCGCGCCTTGGTTTCAGAGGGAGTTAAGGTTTTTCCGGTAAAGATTTTTTTAAAGCGCCTCTGGCAAGATGAGCTTTTTTAATTATCAAATTTGAGGAGCACTGTTCAGATGAAAAAAAATAGCTTTATAGTTCTAATTTTTGTTTTGTCAGGCTGCTCCTCTGTTCAGTCAAAAAAAATTCAAGATCTTTCGCCAAGCCAGTTTGAATTGTTGAAAATTGGGGATTCCGCAGGGAAAGTTATTAGTTTACTGGGGCCTCCTTCTGACATCAGGAAAAATTTGAAAAATACACCCGATGAATTATGGGTTTACGATGATCTCGCTGGGTCACAAAGGGGAGCTATTTCAATGGATCCGAAAAACCAATCAATCACAGCCGTTACAATAATTCCCAAAGAAAGTGATCGTGAATCCAAATTAGATTTTCTATTGAAAACTAAGTTTGCGCCTTTAACATTTGAACAAGCTCCCCTGCAGCGCTGCGGTCGAGACTATGTTCCTGCAGAAGTATTTTATGTGAGCGTTGAAAAAGGAATTTTAGTTGAGGGTCGTTGAGGAAGCCCTGACGTCGAAGGCTTTAGTTGGACATCTCCTCATTACGCGGCAGGTGCCATTAAAAGAATTAAAGAATGCAAAAGATAACTAATGCATTTCATTCACCGTGTTGAGCCATTCCGTGGGAGACTTCATTTGTGGTAGATCCTGTTGTCGAGAATAAAATCCCTCCAGTTTTAACTGGTCGTTTGAAGCTTCGTGCTTTTTCTGTGACTGATGCCTCAGAAGTTCAGCGGATGGCTGGTAGTTTTAAGGTTGCGCAGATGACAGCCACCATTCCCCATCCTTATCCAGATGGCGGCGCGGAAAGTTGGATTGCAAATCACGCAATTCAGTTTGCTAATGGCAATGGAGTTGTCTGGGCCATCGAGGATCGAGTTTCTGGAAAGCTTGTCGGTTGCATCGGTTTTGAAGTGAACAAGGCTCATAAGAAATCTGAGGTCGGCTATTGGGTCGGAGAGGAATTCTGGGGGAAAGGCTATTGCACCGAAGCTGTCATTGCTGGAATTGATTTTTGTTTTAATCACTTTGGATTAAATAAAATTACTTCGAGGCATTTGTCCTATAATCCTGCTTCTGGCAAGGTGTTGATCAAGGCCGGAATGTCGCAGGAAGGATATCTGAAAAAGGACATGTTTCGCAATGGGCAGTATGCCGATATGGTTGTCTTCGGGCTGCTGCGCTCCGATTGGGCGGCCCTCTCCAAACAAAATATTAAGATACTTTTTTAATCTGTCGATATTTTTTACACTTCTAACTTCTTTTCAAAGCTGGACTTTAATTTTTTTGAGTTAACAAAAATCTGATTTAAATGTCGCCTTCGGCTTAATATTCCAGGAGGCTTTTTATGAAAATAGCATTAATGACAGTCTTAGTTACGCTTTGTGGAAGCTATTCGATGGCCGCGAATCAAATTGGTAATACCCCAGTGCTTTCTAATAAAAATTTAAATTGTTATTATATCGGAGGAAAGTCATTAAGCAAAGACACCATTAGTTCCTACAGTGCAACGACGACTGACAAAGCGTTCGACTCACAAAAGGGAATCATCAGCCTACAGCCTCACCAAGTGACTCAACGGGGTGGATTTAGCAATCTTGTCTATACTGAGTGGAAAAATAAACAAAAAATTGATCTTGGGTATGGATATTCACTGTTAGTACATTTAAGCTATCAAGATCAGGTAGCAGGGGGCGACTTTCTGATTGATAGCCCAGCACTAGAAGTTTCTTCGATCCTAAAATTTAAAAATCAATTAGTTAGCTCGGCTTCAACAAGGTCATACAATATCGAAACTGATTTAAATGGGAAAAAAGTTTTGCTCGTTTCAATGCAAATCGATAATCTTCCCTTGAGAGACTTTTTAGGTGCGGCAGGATCTCCAGAAGCTGATTTGATGGATCTCAGCAGTCGCTATTCCGATC
>JAYWEU010000151.1:0-4896 GCA_043779385.1 Pseudobdellovibrionaceae bacterium | reverse complement strand
TTCAGCGGCAAAGTCGATAGGGCCTCAGAAATATTTTTAAATTCTTTCACTTCCATCAAGTGGGATTCTTTATCAAAACCTTTAAAGACGGTGGTTTTTGTCGCAAGCGGTTGGCATAAAGAAATAATATCCACGATGGATTCATCAAAAACGATCAAGCGACTTTCTGTTTTCTCGCTGACTTGTCCCAGCATCCGCACGGTCTCAATCAGCGGCAGGCCACTGAACGAATATCCACCATCTAATTTTATAAATAGAAGACTGCCGGTGGAAAGACTAGCCTTCAAGCGCAGGCCTTGCGAAAGGGTGGGTGACATAATATTTTCAGCCGCTTGAAATAAAGTCCGAATCGCCGACAAGGCCATTTTTGCTGAATGGGTCGGATCTTCAGATTTAAAAATACAAACAACTTCATCGCCGATATATTGGTAAGCCGAACCGCCATAGCGCTCGATCACATCGCGGGAATTTTTAAAGTATTCATTCAAGATATGCAGCAGACTGGCGGTATCTTTATGTAAAAACATCTGCGTGTAGCCATTCAAATCAATTCGCGCCACCGTGCAAGGAACCGCATAGGGCGTAGGTTTCCCTGTCTGGATTTCCGCTTTAATGGCGGGAGCCAGCGTGCTAGCAAGCATCAGATTATCAGTTTTTAAAGCTTTATTGGTGGAATCAAAGCCCGTGGCTGCCAGTAAAAAAGTTTCAGCTTCTTTTGAAAAGGCGCGGATTTGATGAATGGACTTTCGATCAGCGCCTTGCAGGATTTTAGAAATATCTAAAATGTCTCTTAAAACTAAAAACGCAATTAAAAGAACAATCAAGCTAACAAAAGCAAAATCCTGAATCAGTAAATAACGAAGCTGCCAAAATTCGTGCAAAACATAGGTGTAAGGATTCTTATTAATTCCAATCGTCAGTTTATAATCATAAATCGCAATAGTTTTAAAAGAGACTTCATCCGTGTCAGTGAAATTATCGGTGACCTTGTAATCCCAATTGATGGGTTCAAGTTGATGATCAAGATTATAAAAGCCAAGAACTTCGTCTTTATTTTTCAGAATAAAAAAATCAAACTGACCTAATTCGCGAGCCTTTTGCAGACGGGGAATCAAAGCTTTCGCATTTTCCGAAAGCAAATAGTGCGAGGCATGATCCAACTGATGCAGAATCAATTGCTGGCGACGAAGAACATCTCCACCATATTCTCGCAGCATGGTCGAGCCATTGAAGACAAAAGAAAAAATAACATAAGAAATCCAAAACAGCCCAAGGATCAAAAGCAGAACGGATTTCTTCCTCATCACTGACTCTCGATACGCAACTGACCATTCACTTCTTGAATCAGCACAGCCGCGCGAGAAGGATCTTTGTAACCCCAGCGCTGATTTTTTTGACTTAGGATTAGAATTTTAAGCCGCTCGAGGTTAAGTTCGTTGGATTTGATATATTCCCGGGCTTGGGGGATCGACATTTTGACTAAACTCTGCGCCACTTTTGCTCGCTCTTGATCGATGGAGGCGTCGTCGCTAACGCGAGGCTTCGCCGCTACGGAGGTGGATGTGTTTGATGAAGGAGCGCTGGCGATACCACGCGCGCCGCCTGAACCGACTTCGGGGCTTCGTGCTCTAGCTTGAGCTTGGGCTGGGGGATTCGCCTGGGCGGCGTTGGATTCAATGGATTCGGGGGCGGTAGGTTTTGAGTTATCTGCTTTTGCAAAACTTGCGGGTTCGGCGGAAGGACTTGCTGTTGCTTGCGAAATTTCAGCATTTACTGGCGCTGCGACCGCGCGAGGAGTTTTTTGCGATGCAAGTTGAGTTGTGATCGGAGCTTGGCCTTGCATGGGCTCAAGTTTGTAATTGCTAAAAACTTTTGCTGCCGCTTTAAAGAAGGGAGCGCTCATCGCGATACTTTGTTGAAGCGGAATTGTGACGGAGGCGGAGGCTGGGCCACGAGATTCTTGGAAACTGTTGTTGAGCGCTACCATGCCGGAGGTTTGTGGCTCAGGGGAGGGGATAGCGAGGGAGCCTTCGGCGATGGATTTTGGGATGTTGGTGACTTTTAGTTGGGCTGATTCTGCTATTAATTTTTGTATTTGTGCTTGTGGTGTCGCGACGTGAGCGGTGCTGTTTTCCATTGTATTATTGTTTAGATGACATCGATCAATTTCAGCTTTGAGCGAATTACTTTTTTCAAAATTTGATGTTAAAATTCGCTTGGGGCCTTCACAGGAGTCAACAATTTTGACAATTGAATCTTCTGATAAGCACGGACTGATTGAATGCAGTGACTCATGATAAACTTGCTGGCGATAAACTGACCGCATATCAAGACCGCAGGATGGCTCAGAAAAGGGAAGTTTAATAATACGGTTTGTACTTTGGTACATGGCTTTTCCACAGCCCCTGGAAGTTGTTTTTTCACATTCAATTTTTCCAATGGTACTACTGTCAGGACCTCTAGCTGTGATGCGGACAAAGTCTGTTACAAGGAATTGGGTCTGGGGATTCGAATTAAGACATTCTACAAACAGATTTTTTTGATCCTTCGGAATTACCGGTAAGTCGAAGACATCGCGCAACGCCAACTGGATCGGTTCCTTCACAATAGTGCATGAGGAATCAATAGCTTGATCCCAACGACTTCGAATGTCCTTCATCTGTGAACTATCTCTAATAAAGGCGACTTCAGTGGCGCTAAAAGGTCCTGAATCGCGTGAGGAAGGGCAAATTATTTTTTTTTGCCCCCAGGTGCCAATTGGTGTTTTCATGTAGCTAGCGGGCTTTTCAATCGCCCAAGTATTTTCCAGAACAAAGATATTTTTCTGGTAAGCGTACACAGTCTGTAAGTAGGTAGAAGATTTTTTCAACGAAAATTTAACTTTGGAAATCTGCTGATTCGAAAAATATATGTTCACCTTTAAGTCATCTTTTTCTAAAAGCCATTCGTCAATTCTGCCATCGCCATCGCTATCATACCTGATGTCAGACTGTTCCTGGTTAGTCAGTGACCATATCTTCTGATTATTTTGTGGACCCAAAGATTTAATAAGTAAATATGGTGGATTCGTTGCGAAGCAGGATTCGCTTATCAGTAGCAAAATAACATTGGTCCATATGAATTTACGGAATTCCATAGGCTTTATGATATGCCTTATAAAGTATATCGTTAACCAAGTACTGGATTTTGGGTTTTATTTCAGATTCTTCTCGACTAAGGTTTTAGTTACAAGTACCGTTTTCGATGGCCCTAGTAACCTCAGCGTAAGCTTTTGGGTTACTAGCAGATAAACGCTTAACAATCTCAGCAGTCTGAATTCCACGACCGCCGTCGCTTTCGTGAATACCGCCGAGAAACACTTTTGCTTTACCGTGTTCATCTTCACCCATAACGAAGAGTCCCGATCCTGACCCGCCTTTACGGGATAATGTGTTTGTCGTCTCAAACGTGCCGTCTGTTCCGATTTCTTTCATCCTTAAAAAATTAGCGGTTGGGTATCTTAAACCAGTTTTTTGGGCGTAGGTAGCCCGATGAGGAAACCCTACAATCATAAGTGCTTCGAATTGACTTATATAATCAGTCGCAACAACGACTGGTTTAATATCTGAAATGTTTTTGATTTTTACGATCGCGTAATCTTCGGCAACAATTACTTCCTCTTTATTGGCTTTATAATTGCCGATCGCAATTACTTTTCCAGGCATATCCTGGTGTAGGAATTCATTCTTAGATTCGCAAGTGTTTTGGCCTAACGACACGTAAACGGGCGCTTTCCCTTTGCGAGCTTCTTCTGTCACAATAGCATGTGCATTTGTTAGGATATGACACGGCGAAATTAAAATTGCCGACGCATATCCAGTACTGCTGACCATTGGCGCATCAGTGATAATACCCACAGCATTTACTTGATTTAGAAACGGCTGCGAGCGATCAACTTTAAGCTCTTGCTCATCATAAATTTCATCAACATTGTCTTTAACAAAAGCAACTTTCTCAAAACCTTCAGTAGGAGATTTGCCATACTTAACTGCAAGTTTTTGCGCGATCTTTTGCATGTCCTCGCGAATATCCATTTTATTTGATAAACATGTTCCAGCTGCCTGGGCAGATAAAGAAACCAATTGAACCATCGCCACCAGTTGAGCCATTTTTAGAATTTTCAGTGCTGTCGTATTTTGAGACATGTTGCGCTCCTTGTTGCTTCTGACCTTATATAAAGCAATTTCCATCCCCAAAAGGCCTAAGAAGCGGCATTCTCCCTTGGCATTACAGTGACTTAGAGGAAAGCATTCTAATATTGAAACGTAGAGGTCCTGGCTAGAGCCGACAATTTGCGCTCGTTCTCGAATCGGAACGGGGGCTAAGTTAATCAAAGAATGGATTGCGGCTGGCATCGCCATCCTAAAATATGAGGATGTTTAGCTACGATCATGTAAAAAGTTCGTTGGGATTGTGGCTTACGCGCGCGAGTTATTATTGGTGTCATATTGGCAAAATAATCAATGGCCTGAAACTTGTATCTCCTACGGAATATTAAAACAAAGAGATATATTGTCACCACTTCAAAGGAGTTATTTTTGAAAAATTTATCAAGGCTATTTTTTGGACTGTTTGCAATAGGTTTTGCTAGAGCTGAAGCAAAAAATTCAGACGAAGGCAGAAGCTGTATTTTGAGTATGAAGCAAATCGAGCAAATTCAAAATGAGTATCGAAACTCAGCTTGGGCCAATCAGAATAATCAGGATCCGATGGTAAAGATACAGAAAGATTCTTACGGGCAAATCATCGATTTATCAGTGTTTAATGAAAAGACCTTAAGTGAAAGTCGTGTGGATGATAGATCCCAATGAGTCCTATTAAGCAGAATGCGCTAAATCTGATTCATGAAGGCAATTG
>JAYWEU010000150.1:0-12933 GCA_043779385.1 Pseudobdellovibrionaceae bacterium | reverse complement strand
TCAATCGCGTCAATGAAATCTGTGCTGGCATCTCGGTGTCTTTTCCAGAGCCAACAAGCCAAAGCTCTTCCTTGGTCAGGAATTTTTCTTCGACAGTGGGATCCATGTCTAATCCGAATTCAACCTTTGAGTCCGGAAGGATTAAAATATCCAAAGCTCCTTTTTTAAAATTTTTAAAAAGCTCATCGCCATGGTGGTAATCGACACGAACTTGTAAATCGGGATTGTGCCTCATCAGTCGACCAATGATGGGACTCATTAAATGAAGACCAATAGAGCTTAAGGTCCCAATCTTGATCACTCCCTGAAGTTCGGCGCCAATGGATTTGATGGCGACTTCGGCTGTTTGAACTTGCTGTAAAATCTTTCGGGCGTGTTCGTAAAGGATTTCTCCCTGCGGAGAAGGCTTGATCTGCCTGACCCCTCGCACCAACAACTCGACACCCAACTCTTCCTCAAGGTTGCGAATTTGTTGGCTCACGGCTGGCTGGGTAAGAAAAAGCTTATCCGCAGCGGCTGTCATACTTCCCTCACTGATCACAGTCACAAATGTCGTTAGCTGGTGAAAGTTCAACATACGAAGAATCCTCCTTGGAACTCATCCTCTTTTCTGACTATACTTTAAAGGTATTCAACCTTCGAGGACGATTTATGCTGCACCTATTAATTGTTTTATTCACGCTATTTCCTAACTCTCCAGCGCAAGCCAAGACTTTTACAAATGCATACATCTCTTTTAATATGCCAGACGCATGGAACTGCACTTTAGAACAGACTGAGTGGGTCTGTCGATCCACGAAGAATGAAGAGTCCAAAGAAGCGATTGTCATCCTCACGGCAAAAGAAGTTGGACCGACCGACAGTTACACCACTTACCGGGCGCACTTAAATAGCCCGATCGCTGCCAAAACTGGAAGCACATCTCAGATTGTGTATTCCGCGAAAGATACAAAAATTAATAATCAAGACTGGCTGGACGGTCTGCATATGGGGAGCGAAGTTCCTAATTATTACACTCGCTACGTCGCCACCATCAAAGATAATAAGATCGCAATTCTTGTCACCTTCAGCGCTCATAAAAATTTTTACCCCAAATACTCTCAATTATTTTTTGATGCCATTAGTTCTTTAAAAGTGAATGCGACCACTGATTTACTCAACCGAATGAATGCAGGCCCTTTACGCGGCGCTGGGGAAGATATGTTTGGCGCTAGTAACAATGGCAGCCTGATGCTAGACGGAGAACCTCCGGTTCCCACAAAAAAGAGCGGCAAGGGAAATCTTTATGTTGGCCTTGCTCTTATTTTAGCAGCCGGTGGCTTCTACCTAATCTATCGATCTAGAAAAAAATAAGGCTTTCCATGAAAAAATATATCTGCCTGTTCATGTTTGGAATATTTTCCTGCACGTCCTCTCCTATTCATCCATTTTCGCAAGTGCAATTAGACGCACAGAAATCTCGTGCTCAGTATGAAAGCTTTGGCAAAAACTTTATGGTTTCAAGCCAAGGTCTTCGTTCGACAGACGCGGCCGTTCAAATCTTAAATAAGGGAGGAAATCTTTTTGACGCTTTCACAGCTTTGTCTTTTGCCATTGGCGTCGAACGACCCCACTCAACAGGGATTGGAGGAGGAGGCTTTGTTCTTTTTTACAGCGCAAAGGAAAAAAAAGTTTACACATTGGACTTTCGTGAAACAGCCTCTCGCAAAGCCCACGCAAAAATGTTTTTGGATGAATCAGGAAAAGTCGTCCCTGAAAGATCTCTGACCGGTTCACTGGCTGTAGCAACACCGGGCCACGTCGCTGGTGTCCTTGAAATCCAAAAAAAATATGGTCTTCTTTCGTTACCGCAAGTCATGGCCCCGGCCATTCAAATGGCGACGGATGGGTTTCCAATTTATCCCGCTTTGTATAAAGCCCTTACTCAAAGCAAAGATCGATTATCACAGTTTTCGTCATCTCAGAAAATTTTTCTAAATTCCCAGGGTCAGGCCTTGCCGGTGGGACATCAACTGATTCAAAAAGATTTGGGTCAAACATTGCGCCTTATTTCTAAAAAAGGGGCCTCGGAATTTTACAAGGGCCGTATTGCTAAAAAAATCTCTGCGACAATTTCAAAATACCATGGCTTGGTAGATGAAGTAGACCTTGCGAATTATAAGACAAGGTGGCGTGAACCCGTCCGATCGACCTTTCATGAATACCAAGTTTTTAGTCAGCCCCCACCCAGCTCTGGTGGCGTCCACGTGATTGAAATTCTAAATATTTTAGAAAAAGACAATCTTGCAAAGTGGGGTCCGCAAGATTCTAGATCCATCCACTTGACAGCCAGTGCCATGCAAAAAGCTTTTGTTGATCGAGCTCGGTTTCTGGGCGATCCCGATTTCGTCAATGTACCCGTCGATCAGCTAATTTCAAAACTTTATGCGGCTGAAGCCAGATTGCAAATTCAACCGTCGAAAGCCGCCACAGCTCAAGAATTTATGGTCAAAGGAGAGTCCCCTGAAACCACTCATTTTTCATTAATGGACAGTGACGGAAACGCGATCGTCAGCACTCAAACCATTAACGGATATTTTGGCTCGGCCCTTGTCGCTGAGGGAACCGGCATCATGTTAAATAATGAAATGGATGACTTTGCTGCCGATATCGGAGCCCAGAATCTATTTGGCGCCGTCGGTGGTAAAAATAATTTGGTGGCCCCTTTAAAGCGACCCTTAAGCAGTATGTCTCCGACTCTGGTCATGAAAGATCAGAAGCCCATTCTAGCTTTAGGAACGCCGTCTGGAACAAGAATTATAACCTGTGTGGCTTTAACCGTTTTAAATTTTTTAGAATATCAATTGCCCCTCTGGCAAGCGGTCTCATTGACACGTTACCATCAGCAGTGGCAGCCCGATGAGCTGCAAATAGAATCCTCGATGTTTCCCTTGGCCACATTAAGCGAACTTAAAAAGTTCGGTTGGCATATTGAAGAAAAGGATCCTGGCTGCCGCATTCAAGCCATTTCAAAAGAAAAAAATATTTTACATGGTGTTTCGGATCCTCGCGAAGAGGGCGCCAGCGTCGGTCTATGAACCGACGCTCCATAATATTATTTTGAAACCTTAATCACTTCTGGCTTGAAGGACTCAAGTTGATTGAGGATCTGTTTTTCATCTCCGAAAATAACAACTTTCAACTGATCGACAGCTAAATATTTTCGAATCGCCAAATTAACCTCATCCACTGATATTTTTTCAACATTGGCAATGAAATCAGTCAAATAGCTTGTCGGAATTTCATAAAAATCCAGAAGCAGTAAATTATAACCAAAGCGGTCAGCCGTTTCCATCGACCTTGGAAATTGTGCAATCATTTGTGCTTTAGCTGCATTTAATTCTTTTTCAGTGATGCCTTGCTCGATAAATTGATCATAGACCTTGATCGCTTCCTGCAAAGTCTGCCCGGCACTTTCATTTTTTGTAAACGTAGAAATCGAAAAGGCGCCTTTGTCTTTCCTAAATTCAAACCCTGATGAAATTCCATAAGTCAGACCTAGCTGATCCCGCACTTTTTGCATCAATCTTGAAGCCATTCCGCCGCCAAGAATTTCATTGGCCGCTCGAAGTGCTAAAAAATCTGGTGTCGAACGCGCAACGCCCAAGCGCCCCATTCGGATTTGGGTCTGCTTCAGTCCCGTTTTACTAAAAAGCTTCACTTGCAGACCATTCACTTGGCTGAGTTCCTTCATAGGTTCGTTTTTAAAAGACCGCGCTTTCCAACC
This sequence comes from Pseudobdellovibrionaceae bacterium, assembly GCA_043779385.1. Classification (GTDB taxonomy): domain Bacteria; phylum Bdellovibrionota; class Bdellovibrionia; order Bdellovibrionales; family Bdellovibrionaceae; genus JAYWDA01. Next base: position 9,167 of record JAYWEU010000150.1, on the reverse strand, counting down.
TTTAAATGCCTTGATCACTTGCTCTTCGAAGTCGGGAGTTAAACTTCCCACAACAGCCAATGTGCTATTGTTCGGCCGGTACCAAGTTAAATAATGCTTGGTGATATGAGACTTCGTAATTTTTTTGATCGATATTAAATCGCCTGCGATATCTTTTGCGTAAGGATGGTCGCCGAAAAGAAACTTATCAAACTGATCGTCCGTATATCCGGAAGGATTATCAATTTTTTTAATGATTCGAGCTTTCACATTGGATTTCAAACGGTCAATTTCGTTTTCCTTAAAGGCAGGGTTTAAAACAACATCACTGAAAAGACCGAGGAGTTGATTTTTATCTTTTGCCAGCGAATCCGCTGAAAGAAAAGTAAAATCTCCGCCAGGAGATGTTGCCATTTCTGTTCCGATTTGACCAAACTCATCAGCTAAAACTGTCGCTGATTTTTTTTGCGTGCCTTGCTCCAATAGTTCGACAGTCAATGCGTTTAAACCATCTAAACCCACCGGCTCTTGCGGCAGACCGACTTTGACTAAAAGCTCTAAACTAATTCGAGGCAAAGTTTGGTCTTCGATAAAATAAATTTTTAAGCCATTCTCTAGCTCAACACTTCTTATCGGGCGCAAGGCAACCTTTGAAGCTTTTGAAATCTGATTGACGACAGGTTTTGTTGGCGGCTGACTTGCACATCCAGCGATCAGGAAGAATAAAAAATATTTTTTCATAGGGCCGCCTTTACTTTGGGCTCAAGAATCACAATGGATCTTTGATTGGTATTTAACATTTTAGCGCAGACTCTTTTAATGTCCTCAGCCGTCACTTTGTTATACTTTTCAAGATCCGTGAAAAGATTTTCATAGGATCCAGTGATAATTTCCGTCGCAGCTAAAGCTCGTGCTTTTTCATCAATCGTCAACAAACCATCAACAAAAGATTTCATGGCCAAAGTCTTTGCTTTTTGCAGCTCAGCGATCGTTACATATTGGGTGCGCAGTTTAAAGATTTCATTGTAAACAAGTTCAAGAGCTTTTTCCTGCGATTGCCCGGGCTTCAGACTTAAACCAACACTAAAAAGTCCATGATCCTTCAAAGAAAAGTGGTACGCTTCCGCCGAAGTGGCTAACTGCGCTTGGTACACTAATCGCTTATGAAGACGCGAAGAACTTCCGGATCCCAAAATATAGGACGCCAAATCCAAAGCGTACATATCAGCATGCCCTTGTGGAAGCCCCTGATATGCCACATCAAGGCTGACATTTTGAACTTCTTGGCGAACAAAAGCATTATTCTGCACAGTTTGCACAGGCTCTTTGGGTTGATTTTGGACTGGAACATCTTTATAGATCAGCTGTCCATAATATTTTTCAACTAAACTTTTTGCTGTAGCAGTTTTAAAATCTCCCGCAATCACCAGCACCGCATTATTAGGGACGTAATACTGGCTGTAAAATTTCCTTAAAGTTTCGACATTATAATTTGAAATGTCTTTCATCGTTCCAATCACAGGCCATTTATAAGGGTGCACTTTAAAAACATTCGCCATAGTCGTTTCAAATAACACGCCCCGAGGATTATTATCCACACGCCAGCGACGTTCCTCTTTAACAACATCTCTTTCACTTAAAAGCTCTTGCGGGTTCAGCGCCAGTGATGACATACGGTCTAATTCAATGTCCATGATCATTTCAAGCTTCGAAGATGGCAAATTTTCATAAAAGCCTGTGTAATCAAAAGTCGTAAAGGCATTGTGCTGAACACCGTTCTCATTCATCATCTGATCAAATTGTTTGCCAGAATATTTCTTGGCGCCTTTAAACATCATATGCTCGAGCATATGAGCTGCGCCCGTCACACCTTCGGCCTCATCCCTTGAGCCGACTTTGTACCATGTATGATAGCTAATAATTGGAACGGTGTGATCCTCTAACAGCAAAACTGTCAGTCCATTTTTTAGTTTGAATTTTGTGACTGGCAAAGAGATCCGAAGATCTTGGGCTTGGCTAAGAATAGGCCATAAAAAAATAAGAAGAAAACGTTTCATAAAGACTCCCGAGTGTTAGGCTCAAGGATCTATTATAAAAGTTATTGCACGATAAATTCACTGAAATAAATGTCTTTTACGATGCCTTTTTTCAAAATCCCGTTAATTTCGGCCGAGATACTTTGTTTCAGGAACAGTTTCCCCTGGATGCTTTCTAAATCTCCGAAAGCTTGCTCGTTTAAAATTCTAACGATCCTGTCACGGGCTTTGGCCCTGTTTTCAGTGTTAATGACTTCTTCGAAGCCATCTTTTCCCAGCATTTCTAAATTCACTTCTAAACGAATGGTTCGCTTGGGTTCGCCGCCCAAATTAACTGTGAATTTATCCATGGTGTAAATAAAAGGTTCTTTGACTTCATTTTCACTGGAAGCCACATTTCGTTGAAGTTGATCCTCAGTGATTTTGGGACTTTCCCATCCAATGGTCGAGGCATAGGTTAAATAAGCCCCGCCGCCTGAGACTGCCAGACATAGAACAGCTCCGACAATTTGTAGAATTGCGCCCATGTTGCGATGACGCCCTGGTGTGGGTTTAATTTCTTCAGCCATAAACACCTCGATCTAAGAATTTTATCGGCGAACCCGACCGAAGTCTTAAGACCTAAATGCTTGGATTTTTGATCTGAATCCTGGTATTTTTGTCCAGGGTCTAGACAGGTTGCTGAGATCTCAATTTGAGATTCACCACTTCAGATAAGAAGACTTTCGACCGATGTCTAGAGAGACAAAAAATAGGAAATTCCATTGAAATTCTTAGCTCTGCTTGGTCTCATTATTTTTTCAAAATTGGCACATGGCCAAGAGATGCCGTCGGCAGCGCCTGAACTTTTGCCAGCGGATCTTTTGCAAATTTCAAATACAGAGGCTTTTTCAAAATATGTTTTTTTAGTTGATAAAAAAGATCGCAAATTGATGATTTTTGAACGCAATGGCGAAACTTTAAAGAAAATCGATGAAGTTCCTGCTGATATTGGAAAAAATGACGGAAATAAAACGAAAGCCAATGATCATAAAACGCCAGAAGGAATTTACTTTTTTCACTCTAAGTTGTCGCAGCCGCAAATTCCTTTTTCAATGTACGGAAAAATGGCGTTCACAACAAATTATCCGAATCTGTTTGATCAGCGCGCCCACAAGACCGGTTCGGGCATTTGGCTGCACTCTATTCCTGAAGAAACAGCCCTGACGCGGGGCTCGCGGGGCTGTGTCGTGATTCGAAATAACGTCCTCGAAAAAATCAGTAACTATATTAAGTTGGATGAAACACCGATGATTATTTATGATCAGGTGGATTATATTACCAAGGAAGAACACTCCCGACGCCGTGAATCTATGAGGCAGTTTCTAGAGGATTGGAAGTCCTCCTGGGAATCAAAAGACGTCGATAAATATTTATCTTTTTATGATCCCAGCTTTAATGCCCCAGGTTTTAAAAGTTTTAATGCTTGGAAGAATCATAAGACAAGAATGAAAAGTCGTAGTGAATTTATCAAAGTCAGTTTGTCACAACCTTTTATGCTGATTCATCGGAATGAATTGATTGTAAAAACTTTGCAAAAGTATGAGTCCAGTGAGCACGTGGATTATGGAATTAAGACAATTTATGCTCAGAAAAACGGCGATCAATATAAAATTATTAGAGAAGAGTGGACACCCGCCACAGAAAAGGGTGTCAGCTTAGATAACGTCAAGGCCGCTCAAACTGAACCGAAAGATATTTCAGTGGATGTTCATCCGACGACCTCAAGTAATTAAAAAATCTAATAATCCCTATCAGGGATCTTTAGTGAGTTTCGCCCGTACCAGATTGGTATTTTTCTTCGGCCATTCGGAGCATATCCACTTTGCTGGTCAAATCTGGCAATTCATCCATGTGTTTTTTAAGATCTTCTTTGCTGAGCTGGCCATTATTGACCATCCACTCGGTCATTCGCTTATCATATTTTAAGTTCTTGAAACCATTGTCTGAAGACGATGATGACGACATGTGGGCCCCCTGAAAAGTTGTCACTGCAGAAATTCAGTGTACCAGCCCCGTCGGCCTAATTCCAGTATTTAGGGCCATCGGGTGGATTTTTTTTATCATTATCAACCACCAGTTTTAAATTTCGTCCCTTGTGTTTTTGTTGAGCTTTTTGCGCCCAACGATGTCGCTGCCAACGGGTGTAGCCTGTCAGAAATAAATACCCCGTCACAATACCTCCCAAGTGGGCTAGGTAAGCGACTTCAGAGCCTTCAATGCTGGCTGTGATCATCGAAGCAAACTCGACGACTCCCATAATCATCACGAAGTACTTGGCCTTCATTGGAAAGACCATGAAAAAATAAACAATGCGTTCACCAAAAATAATTCCGTAAGCTAGCAGCAGGCCAAAAACGGCGCCAGAAGCACCAATCACAGGAACTGACAATCCCATTTGATGACCTGTTGCTGCTGCATAAATTCCCATGCCCAAGGTATAAATGACAGCCGCACCGACTCCGCAAACTAAATAATAAGTTGTAAAAAACTTAGGCCCCCAGCGCTGCTCAAGTTCAGATCCGATAAACCATAAAAGAAGCATGTTAAACAAAATATGAGTGATCTGCAGAGTGTGCAGAAACATATAGGTTAAAAGCTGCCAGCCATAAAAATTAAAAATAACTTTCTCAGGATAGAGGGCCAGCCATGATGAAAAGCGAACATGGAGAAAAGTTTCTAATAAAACTTGCCCAACAAACCAAACACCGACCGTGACGATGATAATCCATTTCACAGCGGGCGTCAGAGGAACCATCATTTGAGGCTTTTGGCTGTTCACTGAGACTCCTTATGGGACTTAAAGAAATTCTGCAATCTCTCGAAGGTCTGCTCTAGATTTTCAATCACAACTTTGGTTTCAGCAATCAAAGGAAAGAAATTCAAGTCTCCAGCCCAGCGAGGAATCACGTGATAATGCAAATGTTCTGGAATTCCCGCACCCGCGATCAGGCCATGGTTAAGCCCAACATTAATTCCACCCGGTTGATAGGTTTCTGTCACAGCCCTCATAGCTAGCCTTAAGGTCAGATGGAGGTCTGTAAATTCTTCTTCAGACAAGTTAAAAATTTCCCCTTTATGTTTCAAAGGCAAAATCAAAACGTGACCGCTATTGTAGGGGTATTTGTTGGCGACAACCATGGAATGTTTCGACTTATAAACGCAAAGACTTTCAAATGAAATTTCTTTTGAAGCGGTACAAAAAACACAGCCCTCTTCATGGATTAATTTTCGAACATATTTCAATCGATCTGGGCGAAATAAAACATCTCGCTCCAGCGGCCAAATCTCTTTACCTAATGCCAAGAAAGTCGAAGCTTTTGATTTTTTTTTCAGTTTGGCTTTTTTAACAGGTTTTTTTGCACTCATTCTTACAGCCAATAGCCAGGCATCAACAACACCGGCTGATTCAGCGACTGCGATTTAACAAATTCTTTGATCAAATCTTTAGCGCTGGGAGCTTGATTGAAAAGCCCAAAAATTTTGGTGTTCTCGTTCACAGAATTCAAAGGATCTTCGTGATCTTCGGTGCCAAAATCAAAGATCGATCTTTTTTTCTTTGGCACTTCAAAAACTTCATAGTCTTTTCCAAGCTTGGCAATTTCTGCCGTCAGGTTCACCGCATCCTGGTAACTTCCAATTTGATCCGCAAACCCAAGCTCGACGGCCTTAGCCCCTGTGAACACCCGACCATCTGCGAACTGATCAACTACTTGTGGTTTCATTTTTCGAGCCGCGACAATATCGGCTTTAAACTGTGAAAATACATCGTTGATCATCGATTGAAAAAGTTCTTTTTCATCAGCTCGCATCGATCGGTACTCAGCACCTGAGTCTTTAAATTTTCCAGACGTGATCGAGTACCTTGTCACTTTGGCCCAATCATAAAGTTTTTCAAGATTTGCAAAACTCATGATAACGCCGATCGATCCGACCAAAGCTCCCTTGGCGACCACTAATTTATCACAAGCCGCGGCCGAATAATAAGCTCCGCTGGCAACAAGACCGTTCGAAACACAGATCACAGGCAACTTAAATTCCTGCCGAGTTCTTAAAAGCTCTGCATAAATTTCCTGTGAAGGGCCGACAGATCCGCCCGGAGAATCAATCACAACCAAAATTGCTTTGACGTTTTTATCCTCACGATATTTTTTTAAGTTTTTCAAAAACTTTTTGCCATTCATAATGACACCTTCAAGCTCGAGCTGAAGAATACCATTTTTTGTGATCACCATTTTATCATCCCCGCGATCTTTAAATCCCATGCGGATGAGCGAAACAATTCCGACGATCACTAAAAGGACGATCAACAGTTTAACAAATGGATTTTTCATCTCTGAACCTCGCTTGAAGTCCTTAAGACTCCTCTTGTTTCCCACTAATGTCAGGATTTGACGCTAAGCCCATTTGCCTGAGTCCGGTGATTTTTTACAAATTCAGGACTGCCACAGGCTTTAGCTTGTAGATATTCTTAACGAAGTGACCACTCTTCGTCGTTTTTTACTTATTTTAAGCTTTCTTCCGCTGATCGCTGCGGCCCAAGAAGGGGATCCTGAACCTTTGCCGTTGTGGGATTTCGGCGTCGCTTTGGCTTACCTGCGCTTCCCCTTCTACCCCGCATCTGAGCAGACTAAAATCTGGTACTTGCCTGTTCCAACTTTTGAATACCGCGGTGAAATTTTAAGGTCGACGCAAAAGGAAGGCACTCGCGCTTATTTTTTGAAATCAGAAAATTGGTCGCTTGAGCTGGGCGGATCCGGCGTCGTTGAAGTGAAGTCAGACGAAACCTTTGCACGCCAAGGAATGCCTGATATTCCCTGGAGTCTTCAATTAGGTCCAAAAGCCGTTTACCGAGATGGTGAGGGATCGGAACTGGATTTTGGCCTTTACCAATCCATCGTGACAGACTTTAGTCGATCGAAAACAAATGGCTTTATCTATCAGGCAGAAATTTCTCACTCTTGGCTTTATCCTGTTAAAAAATCCAATGCTAAAACAACTTTTAGCATTGCAACTTGGGGTGCTAGCCAGGAATATTTTGCCACCTATTTCGATGTCAAAGCAGAGGATGCTTCAAATCAGCGCCCACGCTATGAATCCCGTTCTGGTTTTTTAAGTTACGAATTTTCATTGGTGCAATCTTTTAAATATCGAAAATATTCCTATTTCGCTTATTTCAATGCCGAACGTTTCGAACTTTCGGTCAATCGCACAAGCCCCTTGCATCGAACTGATCAAAATTTAAGTATGACGGTTGGAGTCACTTATGTCATCGGCGAGTCCGAAAGAAAAGCCATGCCTGAAGACGAAGGCCAAGGTCTCTTGCAAAAAATAAAAATTCCAGGATTAGAGCAAAAATAAAAAAAGGGAGTCTTTCGACTCCCTTCCTTAAATATCTTTGATCAATTCACACCCGCAAATTACTGCTTTGTTGAATTGGGATCTGTTTTCACATTTTTCAACTGTTCTGCAAACAAATCACCCAGAGTCGCTTTTGAAGTCGAAGTCGCTTTTTTAACGTAATCTTCAACGTCCGCTTTTGTTTCTCTTAGTTTTACAAGTTTGCAAGAAAGACCGATCTTACGAGCGTCTTTATGAATTGAAATCACTTCTGCTTTAACAGAATCGCCAGGTTTCACAACTTCATCAGTTTTAGAAACTTTATCCATCGACAATTCAGAAATGTGGATCAAACCTTCAATGTCGCTCTCAAGCTCTACGAACGCACCGAAATCTGCAAGCTTCGTGACTTTAACATCATGCTGGCTGCCGATCGCGTATTTGCTTTCGATATTGCTCCAAGGATCTGATTCAAGTTGTTTAATACCTAACGAAAATCTTTCGTTTTCGATATCAACACCTAAAACCACGGCGCGAACTTTCGCTCCTTTAACAAACATTTCTGAAGGATGGTTCACACGTTTTGTCCAAGAAAAGTCAGAGATATGAACAAGTCCATCAATGCCCGCTTCAACACCAACGAAAATTCCAAAATCAGTCACAGACTTAACTTCGCCTTCGATGATGGTTCCAGGACCGTAAGAGTCTTTCAACTCAACCCATGGATTGGCTTGCAACTGCTTCATACCTAAGCTGATACGACGATTTTCTGTGTCGACTTCCAAAACTTGCACGTCAACTTCGTCACCGATGTTGATGATCTGAGAAGGATGCTTCACACGCTTTGTCCAGCTCATCTCTGAAACATGGATCAAGCCTTCGATACCGTCACCGAGCTCAATAAAAGCTCCGTAATCAGCAAGCGATACAACTTTGCCTTTTAATTTCGCACCGATGGGGTAAGAGGCTGTAACACCTTCCCAAGGATCGGCTTGTAATTGCTTAAGACCAAGGCTGACGCGTTCTTTTTCATTGTCGTATTTAAGAACTTTAACTTGGATTTCATCGCCGACATTTAAGACTTCAGATGGATGCTTAATTCGGCCCCAGCTCATGTCTGTGATGTGAAGTAATCCGTCCATACCGCCCAAGTCGATGAAAGCACCGTAATCAGTGATGTTCTTCACAAGACCTGTAACAATCGAACCCTCTTTCATCGCATCCAAAGTTTGAGTCTTCAGACTTTCGCGCTCTTCTTCAAGAAGAGCCCGGCGAGAAAGAACAATGTTTCCACGTTTTTTGTTAAACTTGATAACTTTAAATTTATATTTCTTACCGATGTAGACATCCATGTTTCGCACAGGACGCAGATCAATTTGAGATCCAGGTAAGAAGGCTTTAACGCCGATATCGACACTCAGTCCGCCTTTAACTTTGGCGATGACTGTTCCTTCGATCACTTCTTCGTTCTCAGCGGCTTTTGAGATATCAGACCAAGCGCGAAGCATATCGGCTTTGTCTTTAGAGAGAACGATCATGCCGTTTTCGTTTTCGATGCGATCAATGAGAACTTCGACTTTATCGCCGGGTTTCACTTCTCGGACACCATCAACCACGCGGAATTCGTTGATCGCAATTAAGCCTTCCGACTTATAATTGATATCGACGAGGACGTAGTCACTTTGAACTTCGACCACTAAACCAGAGACCACGTCTCCAACTTTGAAATCTTGTTCCTTCATAGAAGCCGTGAACAACTCATCAAAGTCATTG
>JAYWEU010000149.1:0-12937 GCA_043779385.1 Pseudobdellovibrionaceae bacterium | reverse complement strand
CTTTCTGCATTTCTTCATCGACTTTTTTCTCAGCTTTACGAACCGTTTTTTCCAGCCAAGCCTGTTTTTCTTTATCAAATTCTTGTAATTTTCCTTCGTACTTTGATTTTAGCTGTTGAACTTTTTTATTTTCCTGGCGCCACTGTTCTTGTAAGGTCAGCACATCACTGCGCAGTTGCTCAAGCTGTTCTAATTTTTGCAAACGATCACGAGTGGTCGGCGACAGCAGATCTGTGGCTCGGTCTACGATGGTGGATTTGACACCGACCCGTTTGGCTGTTTGCAGGGCCAGGGAATCACCAGGAAGGCCCGGCATAAAATGATAACTGGGGCGACCCGTGGCGCGCACGTATTCCATGCTGCCATTTAAAATAGGATCGGCTGAAGTCCATCCAGACTTTAAAGGACCCAAGTGCGAAGTGATGACCGCAAAAACACCTTGCTGGGAAAAGCTTTCGATAAAACTTCGGGCTAAGGCAGATCCTTCTTCGGGATCAGTGGATCCACAAATTTCATCAATCAAAACAATTGAGTGGGGACCTTTTAAGTTGGTCGCTTGATTGAGCAAATTCATATGGGCTGCAAACGTGCTGAGCTCGGCATCAACACTTTGTGCATCGCCGATACCGACTAAGACATCTTTAAAAAAGGGCAACCGCGAACCTTCACCAGCACAAATCAAAAGCCCACAGCGCGCCATCTGTGCTGCTAAGCCAATCGACTTTAATAAAACGGTTTTTCCACCGGCGTTGGGGCCAGATAAAAGTAAAATTGATTTTTCAGAGTTTAACGTGACCGTATTTGAAATGACTTCCTTGCCGGAAAGCTGAAGCAAAGGATGTCGAAGATCCAGCAGCTCGATAGAGTTTTCTGAAAACTGGCAAGCCGCAGTATTTAGTTTTAAACAAAGTTGAGCTTGCGCCAAAATAACATCGCAGTTTTCAAGGATCTTTCGAGCTTGTTCAAATTCGGAATTTCTTTCAGCTAAATAATGCGATAGCTCGGTGAGCAGACGTTCGACCTCATCTTCAATATCCACTTCAATTTGGCGCAAGCGATTATTGATGGGCACCAAAGTTTCCGGCTCCATAAAAACAGTCTGTTTTGTTTGGGATGATCCATGGATCACGCCCGGCATTTGGTGCTGCATGCCGCTGCGAATCGGTAAAACCCAGCGGCCTTCCCGCGTTGTCACATATTTATCTTGCAACAGATTTTCCATTTTATGGGCTTTAACTAATTTATCCAACTGATGTTGAACTTCACGGGCTAGTTTTTCTTTCTCAGAAAAAAGGCTGTAAAGCTTTTCGCTGGCATCAGAGCGAATATCCCCTTGAGGCGTTAGAATTTGATCGATCGCAGATAAAGGCTCGCTGGGATCCATTAACGATTGATGAACCTCTTGTGACCATAAATTATCGACCCGCAAAAGAGCTTCCCGCAAGGCAAAAATTTCTAAGCAAAAAAATCGCACATCTTTAATTTCTAAAGTTTTTAGAACTGCTTTTTTCTTCAGGCGACTATTCCAAGGTGAAAATAAATCCAAGCTTTCCATAAAAGGGCGTAAGCCAAGACCAATTAATTGCATCGCCGCTTGCACATCAGAAAAACTTTTTTGGGCTTCCGCCGAAGTCGATAAGGGAGCCAAAAAATTAATGCGATCTTTCGCGCCGGTGCTGGTCGCAGAAGAACTCATTTTTTGTAAAATTTCCGACCAATCAAGGGCGGCGAATTCTTGCATTTCGGTATCCTATCAAAAGGGTGATCAAAATTAAGATCAGCACAAAAAGAGCATCAAAATGACCCCACTTCGAAAAAAAAGTCAAAGGTGGATTCTGCAGGTAAGAAACATCAAAGCGACCGGTCCAAGATTCATGCAAAGGTGAAAACTGTTGAATGTCACCATTTGCCAGCGCCACCGAGCTAATACCGGTGTTTGTGGATCGAATCAGCGGCCGGCGGTTTTCAATGGCTCGGGCAAAAGTCATATACATATGCTGACTTGGTTCGAAAGGCTGACCAAACCACGAATCATTTGTGATGTTGACAAAAATTTGCGACCCCAGGCGAGCTAGATTTCGAGAAAATTCTGGATAAAGCCCTTCGTAACAAATCTGCGGGCCCCATCTGACAGCGTGATCTTTAATATTTAAGGAAAAAACTTCTGGTCCCTGGCCACGGCCAAAGTTTGCAATCATCGGCACCCATGTCAGCAGGATCGGAAAAGTTTCGCTGAGCGGTAAATATTCTCCGTACGCCAAAAGATGAGTTTTTCGATAGAGGGGGCCACTTAATTCGCCGTTAGAGTCCAAAAAAGCCATGGCATTATACGACACGGCTTTTCCTGTTTGCGAATTAAATTCGGTAGAATAAGAGCCTGTGATCAATCGCATCTTTAAAGATTTTAAGGTCTGAATAACTTTCTGTTGATAATGAAATTCTAAAGTCCTTTGATCAAAATTACCTGGGAAAGCGGTCTCTGGCCAGACGATCAATTGGGTTTCTGGATTTTCAGCAGCCCCTTTGCGGGTCAGATCTAAGAAGTGATTGACGATATGCTCTTGAAAATTTTGTCCTTGTTCGGCCTGTTCTTTTTCAAAATTTCCGATATTGCCCTGTACAATCAAAGTGGGAATTGTAGAATCCGTTTGATCCCAGGGTTTAGCATGAAAAACTCCGCCGCCTGTTAAAATGACTAAGGTCAACATTAAGCCCGTGGGCAGCCACCAAGCTTTGCGATTCAGCCACCAGATGGCCAGGACAGAATTAGAAAGCAACATCAGCAGCGACAGGCCCAGGAAGCCAACGACATCGGCCCATTGGTAAATCGGGATATGAGATGAGTAAAGCGGGTAGCCAAGGTGCCAAGGAAAAAGACTGGGCCAGAATCGTTCCATCAAATTCAGAAATAAAGGAATTAAAAGCAGAACCCAATTTTGGCTCAATCCCAGGCGCCTCCCGCAAGCTACAGCCAGCGTCAAAGCGATCGGAATATACAAATGAACTAAGCTGCAAAAAAGTAACAAGACGATAAGGGCTAGAGGCCACGGAATATGACCGAATTCGTAAGTAACAAAAGCCACCCAGTGAAAGCCGATCAGACTTAGCAGAAATTGGGTCAGCCAAGATCCCCAAAAAACTTGCCTTAAATTCACGTCAGAGCGGGTGGCCCAAAGCCATAAAGGCGTGTAACAAAAGAGCAAAGCCCAGCAGGGAAATGGGGCATAACTCGTCCCAACAAGCAGGCCTGATAATAAAGCCCAACGATTGAGCTTGAAAAATTCGATAATTTTGCTCATCATCGTATTGTGGAACATTTACGAGTCCGTTGTCCAGCATGTCAGAAGCTTTATCAGGTTGAAACTCAGTCGATTTTCAGTCAGTCACCGCATTTTGATTGCAAAGCTTGCCACTCGGTTTTTACTTTTCAATTTCCTCCGCCACAGGCTGGTCAGGTAGAAACTTATTTAGTGCAACAAAATGATTCGGAAATGGATGAAAAACCGGCGGTTGTTTTACAAGCGCAACCAAGCTTAGTACAGCTTTGGAATCAAATTTTTGAAGACTACGATGATCACGAGCGCCATGAGGACTTTGTGAAAAGATGTGTGGAGCTTGAGGCTCTTCCGTATGCTCAGACAAAATATCAAGAATTAAAAGCGGCGCTGGGCAGTGATGATTTATGTGATAAGTATTTAGCCCAAGTTGAGGCCCGATTATCTGTGAAAGCGGATCAGCGAACTCAAATTCAACAAGGTCAAATTCCAACAATCGATCTTCAGCATTTTATAGTTTGGTTGAAGGCCCGGCCATGGAAGAAATTTTTATATTGGGCGCCACTGGCCGCGGGCCTGCTGATGGTGATGGCGGGCTTTTCGAATTTAGGTTTGCGAAATATGATCGGCCTTGGCTTTGCTGTGGCCTTCTTGGGCTACGGCTTGATCACAGTCGTCTTCGGCCGCATTCACATCTCGGATTTTATCGATTAATTAGAACCATTGGTGCTCGGAGCCGTTCCTAAACGTTCTTTACCGGCGTTCTTGAGTAATTTTTGTAAACCTCTGCCAAATTGATTCATCTCTTTAACTGTTGACCCTAAGGGCTGGTTATTGGGATCACTTCCGGAAGTGGACTCGACGGAAGAGTCTGAAATAATAATCCCTGACACGGCTACATTTTGATCAAGCACAGTTAAACATTTATAAAGATTGAGCTGTCGGGATGTTCTAGTTTTTTGTAACAACGAGGGGTTGGCATCGCCCGTAGCTAGAATATGTTTTTTTAAATCCATGTACTTAAAAGAAGGTTTGTTCGCTTTGATCAAGGCGGCGGCACCGCTGACAAACGCAGTGGCCTGGGAAGTTCCCGTCATTAAACCATAAAAATTGCCTGGCAAGGTCGAGCTGATATTTTGCCCCGGAGCTGCGATATCGACAGTTTCTGTTCCCCAGTTGCTTGACGATAAAACTTCAGTGGAAGGATTAATGGCAGTCACAGAAATAATATTGCTCAGTTTATAATCGGCAGGATAATAGTGATTGGTGTCAGAATTCGTCTGTTCATTTCCAGCGGCGGCGACAAATAAAATTCCCTTTTTCTCGGCGGCTTTCACCGCATCATATTCTTCTTTGCTGAAATCAGTTCCACCGCCTGAGTAATTGATAATCATCGCGCCCATCTGGGTCGCGTACTGCATGGCTCGAATGGTGTTTTTTAAATTATCGGTGTTGGGCACTTTGGGATCAAAATATTTTAAGATCATAAGGGAAACATGCGGAGAAATCCCGCTGATCCCTTTGCCGTTATCACCCTCAGCGCCGATAATTCCTGCGATGTGGGTTCCGTGTCCATGGTTGTCGGTCAGGTCATTGGTGTTTGAAACAAAGTTCCAGCCATTCACATCATCAATAAAACCGTTACCATCATCATCGATCCCATTGGTCGCTTTATCGCGACCGCGGCTGTCCAATCCAGTTTCACCGGGATTTCTCCAGATATTGTTTTTTAAATCTTCATGGCGAACATCGGCTCCCGTATCGATGATCGCGACAACAACGTCTTTTGAACCTTTACTGATGGCCCAAGCTTTCGGAGCGCTGGTTTTTTTGATGCCCCAGGCTTGCGCTATCGCGGGATCGTTGAATAAGACACTGGGCTCATCGTTGATTTCTTGGGTTTGATTTAGGATGACGGAATTTTCTAGCTCGCGGCCATCGGCATCAGATAATTTTTTTGATGATAATGAAGCCTTCACAGAGCTTTGTGATCTTGAAGCAAGCTCTTCGGATTCGACTTGTCCTTCAAAGGAATAAAAGGCTAGCAGGCTTCCTAAGAAAAAACCCACGACTAGCATGAAGCGCAAAATCGAATGAAGCGAATTCATTAAGTGAACCCTCCACGCTTCTTATCGGAGAAGCGAGGGCCAAATTAAGATGAAATTCAGTTTGTCTCAGGTTGGGACGAAGTCGATTCCGACTGACCAAGTTTTAAACAAGACTCGGGGAATTCAAAGGGCTCTGTGGCATTAAAGCGAAGATAGAAAAGATAATTGCGCAAAACCAGTTTGATGTAACCGCGGGTTTCTTCGTAGGGGATCTCTTCGATGAATTCAATAGGATCCAGTCGATACCGATGCTTGACCCAGCCCTTCAGAGCTTTTTCACTGGCATTATAAGCGGCGATCGCCATGATAAACTGTGATTGATAGCGACCGAGCAAGCTTTGTAATTCAAAAGCGCCAAGGGCGATATTTAATTCTGGATCATAAAGTTCGGTGGCTTTTTCAAAAGGCCTATTTTTTTGATGAGCCCGAGTCTTCGCCACCGACGGCATCAATTGCATAAGGCCATAGGCATCCATAGGACTGCGGGCTTTGGGGTTGAACGCCGATTCTTGGCGCATGATTGCATACACCAAAGCCGAAGGAACCTGAGCTTTCGAAGCCGCAGCATCAACGATATTTTTATAAGGTTCAGGAAATAAGATTTCGGGATGAGCCGCTAAAATAGATTCTCTGGTTTCAGCCTTCACCAAGGTCAAATTTGAAAACAAGGGTAAGTACGATCCCGCCTGCGCGTATTGGCTAAAAACTTTAAGCCACAAGTCTTCATCGCCAGTGCCTGATTTTCGAAGGTGATCAGAAAATCGATTCAAACTTTTTTCTGCCAGATTTTTTTCACCCACGGCAACCAGCCAGTCTGTCAGAACACCTAATGTTAAAAGATCTTTTGGCGCAGAGCCTGCCAAACGCTCATCTTTTTCAGAGGGTTCTAAGGATTGCAAAGGTTTGATTTTTTCATTCAGCTCGCGAATTGAAAGCAAACCATAAAAGCCCAAAGGATCCTCTTTGATCGCAAGTGCTAAAGTGATCTTGGCTTCATCAGTTTTTAAAAGCTTCAGCTGGGCTCGGCCCGTCCAATAAAGAGCCCGCGCTTTTTCAGGGTTGTCTTGGGTTTTTTCAATTAATTCTTTCAAGGGTGCCAGGGCTTCTTGAAACTTTTCAGTTTTGTAAAGTAACCAAGCTTTGGCCCAGAGCAATTTTTCGTGCAAGGCCTTTTGGGAGGCTTTCTCATTTAAAGCTTTTTGTAAATAAATTAAAGCCTGGGCTGAATCTTTTCGCTCTTCATAAATGCGGGCGCGAACAAAGTTCACTTCATCCATGGGAAAAGAACCGGTCAACCAGCGTTCTGTCCGCTTTAAAGTTTTCAAAGCTTCTTCCGTGCGGTCTTCAGTCCATAAAGTTCTGACCAGCAATAATTGCGAATCATGAAATCGCTTTCGCGCCGAAGCATCTTGCGGATTCGCCTTCCAATACTGATAAGTCCACCGCGCTAAATTTCCTGTGGCTTCAATATATTCATTGCGACGTTCGGCTGTTTTTAAAGTTTGCCGAATGGCTTTGTGGGCGGCAAATTGTTCATCGGCGGTCGAGTTTTTGTTTTTTAGAACGCTCCGATAAATTTTTAAGGCTGGCTCAAACTCTCGCCATAATCGATGATCGGCGGCAACACTCATCATCTCAGTTTCTTTAGGGTGGGGATTGAGGCGGGGCGAACTTTTGTAAAGGGCGGCCTCAGCCAGTGAAATTAAATCTTTATCATGGGAGGCTTGAGCTTTTTCCAAGGCTTGTTCAAAAAGGCTTTGCCGATCTTGAAAGTGACTGGTCCATTTAGCTTTTTCTAGCAGGCCTGTCACATCATCGGCTAAGCTTTCTGTTTTCTGAGAATCGCTAAAATCCTTTTCCGCTAAAAGCTCATCGTAAATTGATTTCTCTTCACTGCTTAGATCTAAATTAATTTTTGCACCTGTCCCACAATGAATTGCAAAATGCAGTAGGGCCACTTTTTTTAAAGGATAGTTTTCGTCCTTTGACAGTTCCTGCCAGTAGGGGCAGCTGTCTTTTTGCTGTTCTTTCGGCCGATCCAGCAAGCGCAAAGCTAAACTATGTTTTCTCCATCGCTCTAAAGCTGTACTGCTGTATTTTGCAGCGCTTAAGTCTTCAATGCTTAGCTGACTGTAAGCCCTATAGGCCAAAAATCGCGGTGCCCGATCTGCACTTTCAGCCGAAACTTGCGGAAGCGTTGGCGCCACCGCCGTGATGGCGGGAGCCACGGGCGGATGAGTTGCACAGCCAGAAAGAATCAGAATTAAAGCGAAACATTTTAAAAATTTAAAGGGCATGAACCGAGCGTCTTTCCAAAGCAGCAATGCGATCTTCTAAAGGGGGATGAGTCATAAACAAGGATCTTAAAGCGCCAGGTTTATCACGATGAGAAATTTGTAATGTGGCCAGCGCGTCCCGTCGGCCCTCTTGGGTATCTAAAGGTAATTCATAAACAGTTTGAAGTTTTCGCAAGGCCTGAACCATATTGGCACTTGTCGCCAGTTTTGCGCCGCCTGCGTCCGCTCGAAACTCTCGGCGGCGTGAAAAGTAGGCAACAATGATAGAGCCCAGTAAAGTGAATAAAATATCTCCGATGATCGTCATCGCAAAGTGAACAACGCCACGAAGTTTTTCATCGACTTGCGAAGAAATAATATTTGCTAAAATTCTTGAAAAGAAAAACGCGATGGAATTCACAATCCCTTGGATCAAAGTCATAGTGACCATGTCACCATTTGCAATGTGTGTGATTTCGTGACCCAAAACGCCTTCGATCTCAGGCTTTGACATGCGCTGGAAAAGACCACTGGACACGGCCACTAAAGATTTCTTCTTCGAAGGTCCCGTTGCAAAAGCATTCACATCAGCAGAGTCATAGATTCCCACTTCTGGCATGGCAGGCAGCTGAGCTGCGCGCGCCAGCGAGTAAACTGTGTCCAGCAACCAGCGTCCGTCATTCGATAAAGAGGGGTCTTTTGGATTCATTAATTGAACGCCGTACATGGACTTTGCCATCCAACGCGACAGCATCAGGGAAATAAAAGCGCCACTCATGCCCATCGCCAAGCAGAAGGCCATCAAGGCGATCACGCTTCCATTCATAGGGCCAAGTCCAAAAAAAGAACTGATCAGCGACCAGACAATTCCAATGGTCACCATCACTAAAATATTTGTTAGGACAAAAAGACCAATTCTTTTAAAAAATTGCATAGATCCTCCAAAATTTATGAAGTTTGAGTCTAACCCGATCACTGTTAATTTGGGAAGCAATTGCAAGATGTCAAGATTCCAGGCAGCGACGGGCGTCGCCGCTGCAATTTTTTTGGATCACCGAGTATAGACGGGCTCTTTTTGACTTTTAGGCTGACTGCCGTTGCTGCCCGCCGCTGTAAACTGAAACTTCAAGGCATTGCTTTCTATTTCAACGGTCACACGACCCCCTTCGGCCAAGCGCCCGAATAAAAGCTCATCCACCAAGGGCTTCTTCAAATGCTCATCGATAGCGCGCGCCAAAGGGCGAGCTCCGTAAACTTTATCATAGCCTTTTTTCAGCAGCCATTGGCAGACATCAGTTGAAACTTGCAAGTCGACTTTTTTCTCGGCCAAGCCCACTTTTAATTCATCCACAAATTTGTGAACAATTTTTATCACGATGTCTTCTGAAAGGTCATTAAAGCTGACCACCGCATCCAAGCGATTGATAAATTCTGGTGCAAAAAATTTCTTAATGGCATCCAAGGAAAGTCCACTGCGATTGCTTTCAGCTAAACCAATCGAGCCCTTGGCCACATCCTGAGCTCCCGCATTGGTGGTCATCACTAGAATCACATTTTTAAAATCGGCGACGCGGCCTTGCGCGTCTGTCATGCGACCCGCATCCATCACTTGCAATAAAGCATGGGTGATATCGGGATGGGCTTTTTCAATCTCATCTAAAAGTAAAATAGCATAAGGATTCTTTGTCACAGCTTCGGTCATCAAGCCGCCTTCTTCGTAACCCACATATCCCGGAGGCGCGCCCACAAGGCGGGCGACGGCATGCTTTTCCATGTACTCGCTCATATCAAAACGATGAAAATGCACGCCCATGATCTGCGCCAGTTGTTTGCAAACTTCAGTTTTACCAACGCCCGTCGGTCCAGCAAACATAAAACTGCCAATCGGTTTATCAGCGCGGGTCAATCCACTGCGAGCTAATTTAATACTCGTAACGAGACGATCGATGGCTTCATCTTGCCCATAAATCACGGCTTTTAATTTTTTATCCAGATCTTTCAGCTGCAATTTTTCATTGGAAGAAATACTTGCGATCGGAAGACCTGTTATTTTTGCAATGACTTCTTCAATCTCACGCGGGGAAATGTCTATGTACTCAGGGGTGGTGTTGTGCAGTCTAAAAAAAGCTCCAGCTTCATCAATCACGTCGATGGCTTTATCTGGCAGAAGTTTATTTTGGATATGTTTTTTAGAAAGTTCGACCGCTGACCGCAAGGCTTCATCACTAAAGCGCACCATATGAAAATCTTCATAACTTTTTCGCAAGCCCTGCAAAATTTTAAAGCAATCTTCCATACTGGGTTCATTGACATCAATTTTTTGAAAACGTCGGTTCAGGGCGCGATCTTTTTCAAAGTACTGTCTGTATTCAGTGTAGGTGGTCGATCCCATGCACGACAGCTCGCCGTTAGCTAAGGCCGGCTTTAATAAATTGGAGGCATCTAAAGATCCGCCACTGGTCGCACCAGCGCCGATGATCGTGTGAATTTCATCAATAAACAGAACCGCATTTTTTCTTTTTTTAATTTCTTTTAAAACACCCTTAAGCCTAGCCTCAAAATCCCCACGAAATTTTGTTCCCGCCATCAGCGAACCCATATCCAAGGCGAAAATCACGGTTCGTTTTAATTTTTCAGGAACATCGCCAGACACAATTCGTTGCGCTAAGCCTTCAGCCAAAGCCGTTTTACCGACGCCAGGTTCGCCAATTAAAAGAGGATTATTTTTACTTCGACGCGATAAAATTTGCACCACGCGACTGATGACATCGTCTCGGCCGATCAAAGGGTCTAACATTCCTTTGGCAGCGCGCTCATTTAAATTTGTGCAGAATGAATCCAGCGGATTACTTTTGGATTCATCCATTGGCTGCCCATCAATTTCAGTTTGCGGATCTGCAGCTGGGCCCAAGGACATGGGCGTGTTGGAGCCATCCTTGGTAATTCCGTGGGACAAAAAATTGATCACATCAAACTGGCTTAAGCCCTGTTTTGAAAGCGAAAACACAGCGTGCGAATCCTGCTCGTAAAATAAAGCCACCAGCAGGCCGCCTTCATTGATTTGATTTCGACCCGAGCTTTTAACTTGCACAGCGGCTCGTTGAAAAAGACGGTGGCAGGCTAACGTAAATTCAGGCGTCCAAGATTCATAACCACCATAGGTGTCGATTTGTTCCTGAGTGATGCGCGGGATTTTATCTTTGATATATGATTTAAGTTCGTTTCGAAGTTCTTCCGTATCAATGCCGCAACCTTCTAAAATTTGCAGCATCTTTGTCGATTTCGTCAGCGCCAGCAAGATGTGCTCGAGCGTGACAAATTCGTGCAGATTAGATTTAGCAATTTCAGTGGCCTCGGCCAGTTGTCGTTCCATTTCCCGAGACATCATAAGACACCTGCTTTCTGAACACGGACCCTCACGAAAAGTTTATCTTACTTTAGATCCACAGTCAGGTTTTTCGACAGGCAAGGCCGGGCTTTTTGTGGGAGTGCAGTGAATAGACACGCCGGCTCAAAGCTTATGTTGGCGAAGTCCCATTGTCGTTGATGACTGGACTAAGGTGTTGCGGACTGAGTCATGTCATTCATTGAGAAGTTTTACCTCCGTAGCGGGTGCACACCTTAATTATTTGTATTAATTGACGCTACATTTAAATTGTGGTAAATTGAGCGATGCCTGATTTAAGTTTTGACTGGGATGAATGGAACAACAATAAAAACGAAGAAAAGCATGGTGTCTCTAGGTTCGAGGCTGAGAGCGTATTTTTCGACGTCAAAATTGTTATTTTTGAAGATTTAAAGCACTCCCAAATTGAAAAGCGATACATTGCTTACGGGATCAGCCATGAAAACCGCATCCTTATGGTTGGATTTACCATAAGGCGAATTAACATTAGAATTATTACGGCTCGACCGGCTTCAAAAAAAGAAAGAAGTATTTATGAAAAAAAATAATAGTAAGCGTGGACGCCCAAAGAAAGTGAGTACGCTTCATGATCAGCAAGTGAAATATAAAACCAAGATCACTGATTACGACTTTGATGACACGACTGACTTTATCAATCCCGACAAGCCGTTAAATCTTCGGGACATCGGTTTTACTTTGCCGCCAACTTCGCCCACTCAAGTAGTGTCCATTCGGTTGCCTAGTGTTCTTTTAAACCAGATTCGGGCTTTAAGTTCAGAACGAGATGTTTCGTATCAGGCACTGATTAAAATATTTCTTAGTGAATCGGTGAAAAAATTAAAAAAAGGTGGCTGATCTAAGCCTCTTCCAGGGAACCTTTTAAAGGATGTTGATTCAGCTGCGAGAATTGATTAACCTGCATGACTTTCATTTCCGCCACTTCCAAAGTGTAGACGCCAGCTATTCCGGAACCTTTTTTGTGAACATCCAGCATAATTTTCTGCGCTTCTTCATCAGATTTGCCGAAAAATCTTCTTAACACTAAAACCACAAAATCCATCGGCGTGTAGTCGTCATTTAAAAGAAGCACCACGTACATCTTAGGCGTCTGAACCTGATTAATAGTTTGAACGCCGGTTTCGCCCTCTTGGCTGGGGCTTAAGGACCGATTGTCGTCATTGCCACTATTATGTTGAGTCATTCTGAGATTCTTCATAGTTTATAATATGGGCACAAATCAAAGCTTGTCTAGCCAGAGAGATCCTAGATTTTAGTAGAGGTTTTGTGTCTCAACTTGAGAGTGTCACTTGCAAGCACCATTGAAATTCATGCAAACTGTAATGGTTCCGATAACATTTTGAATTAATAACCAGAACGTCCTAAGGAGGATTTAAATGAAGTTAAATAACAAGGGTTTTTCACTCGTCGAATTAATGGTGGTCGTCGCCATCATCGGAATCCTGGCCGCTGTTGCTGTGCCATCGATTAATAAGTACATGGCTAAGGCTCGTCAGTCTGAAGCTAAGACAAACTTGGGTTCACTTTATTCTGCTGAAAAAGCTTTTTCTGCTGAGTACGTACTTTACCACACAGCATTCCAAGCTATCGGTTTTTCGCCTGAAGGCAAAATGCGTTACAACGTTGGTTTTGGAGCAGCAGGCGCGGTTGCAACTGGCATTCAAGGTTACAATATACCAGCTACTGTCGATCCAACTCTTATCGCGGGTCGTATCTACTGCACGGGAGTGACAACCGCTGGAGCCAACGGAACGGGTCGGGCAGCATGTGCAATTTTAAACGGAGCTGATGGTAACCCTCCTCCCGCCCTCGCCGGTACCTCTACGACAGCGGCACCAGCTACTGGCGCAACAT
>JAYWEU010000148.1:0-12980 GCA_043779385.1 Pseudobdellovibrionaceae bacterium | reverse complement strand
GCTTTTAAAAAATTACCCGGACTTAAAAATCGCTCTAACACATGGCCTTTCTAGGCATATGACTGAGATGGTTGTCAGTTCACAATTAGATGTAGCTTTCGCAGTGAATCCGCAAAGACACCCAGACCTTATTATCAAAGAGCTCACTCGAGACAGGGTCACGATCTGGGTTCCTCAGGCCTGTGCAAATCCTGATATTCTTTTAATGGAACCGTCATTGAATCAAAGTCAGGATATTTTATCAAAGCTAGAAAAAAAAGGTCTTCATTTCAAAAGAACGATCGAAAGTTCAAGTCTGGAAGTGATCGCGCAGCTGTTGAACTCTGGAATGGGCTACGCCATCTTACCTGAGCGAGTTGTAAAAGCGCTTTCTAACATTAAGGTTCATGCGTTACGAGAGGCACCCGTCTTCGAAGATAAAATCTGCGTCGTTTATAAGCCTGAATTTAGAAAACTAAAAAGAGGCGAAATATTCTTGCAGGAACTGATGAATGCTTTTTGAAACTTGCTTCTATTTTACTCTAGCGGTTAATCTCTAAAAATGATTATTTTATTAAATGGAACTTCTAGCTCTGGAAAGACTTCAATTGCGCAGAAACTTTTAGAAAAGCTAAAGGAACCCTATTTTATTTTTGGAGTCGATCGTTTTCTGGAGTCTTCAATGCCCCTAAAAATCGATATGGACAAGCCAGAAGATCTGAAAATAATTGATCGGTCCCTTTCTGGATTTAACCGCGCTTTAGGCAATTACGCACAAGCTATTGATTTTATGATCATTGACCATGTCTTAAAAGGCTCCGAACAGATTGCAGAAGTTGCAGAAGCATTAAAACCTTACGATATTTATTTTGTTGGCGTTACGGCACCTTTAAAAATTATTGAGGCGCGCGAGAAATTAAGAAGCGATCGACAGCCAGGAACAGCTCGAGCTCAATATGAAGAAGTCAGCGCCCTTCAGTATGATATTTTAATCGACACATCTATTTACACGATAGACCAAGCCGCAGATAAGATTATAGTAAATTTAAAACCTGGAATGGCCCTGCACGAATCAGCCATTAACACCCGTATTTTAAAATGATTCAAGTTTAAGGCTTGCCCCCTTGTTGGTGCTTTTTTGCACCACCGTAGCGGAGCTAACTAAAAATAAGAAACTGCCCCACTTGAGTGTGCTTAGTGCAGACTAACGGCTCATGATTTTTGTCTAATTCTAAGGATTTAAGTGTTTCGTTGTTACCTTTCGAATTCCTAAGGAATTCGAAAGGACGCAAGGAGAGGATAAGCCTCTAGGATAACTGATCTTATTCGACGCGCGAGTTAATCCAAGCACACTCAAGTGGAGCAGTTTCCAAAATAATGATTGTTTAAAGCCCGTCTTAATCAGGCGAGCTTTGTTGTTTCCACCCAAGTGCAGTTAAAAAAGCCGCAGCGAACAGCTAAACCCTAAAACGTAATCGCAATCTTAGATTCATACCCCAACGTCGACGAAGTATCCAAATGACTGCTGCCATTTTCAAAAGCATCGCCGGGACTGAAATATCCAATGCGATTCATCCATTGGAATTTTTGTCGAGGTTTGTAGACCACTTCTAGATCGTATTCCCAACCCAAGCTTTTCTTATAACCAACAGCATTGGTTGGATTTAGCCAGCTTTGCGCATAAGTAAATGAGTTATTCACATCCCATTTTTCATTCCAGGCATATTTTACTTTCGGCGAAATATACCAAGCATTACCAATCGCTTCATCATCCACCGAAGTTGAAAGGCCGCGACCCGTCGATTGATCTTTGATCAAATTTGTTGTTAAGAAATCTCGGCCGCCCAAGCGGTGATTGAATAATAAAAACGCAACGTCATAGTTACGATCAAATTGAAAACCTTCATAGTCTGCTGTGGTTGGATCATTTCCTGTTGCCATACCGGCGCGAAGATTCCAATCCCATTTAGATTCAGGATTTGGAAAGTAAAATTCAGTGGCAATTCCGTAGCCGTTAATTTTTACGTTTTCTCCGTTGGTCGTCTGAATACCTGCGTCACCGGTTAAAAAAGATCCTTCAATTTTAAATCCAAATCGGCTCCACTGTTTTCCCAGCAAAAAATTCGTTCTTTGCGTCGAGTAATCGCCGATCACAGTCCCCGTTGTTCCAACAGAAAGAATTCGAGTCGGGTCAATATCGTTGGCTCCTGTTGAAGCCTTTCGTTGCTCAACTAGGACCGACAAGGTCGATCCACTGTCAGGGGCATCATAGCCTAATTCAAGAATCTGATCTTGAATTGAATTTCCTTGTCCAACATCGGCATCATAAACGCGACCGATCATTGGCATAAAATGAAAATTTCCGACGATAAATTTATAAGCCACAACATCGCGAGTATTGAACCAATGATCAAAAGCACCGTTACCAGCGCTGTAGGTCATCCCCGTACCAAATTCAAAGGGCACACGACCGATCAGCAAAGATCCGTACTCTTGAGTCATCTTCATATAAAGCTGAGAGGCCGTTACATTACTGGCATTTTGGGTTTTTGAATTCACATTTCGTCGAGACCCATCGGTTGTCGCAGACGTCGGCAGGCCCGCCCCCCAAATTTGTCCCACTTGAGAATTCTGATAAGCCGAATCATTCGAATTTAAAATATCAAAACGACTGACGATATCAACGCCGTCAGTCGCAATAATTTTTGGCGAAAGATAAAGATAATTAAGGCCATAAGCTTTTCGTTCACCAGGACTGCTTAAGGAAGGACGATCAACTTGCGTCCACTCAAAACGGTAACCGCCCGTCCAATCCAATGAAGCTGCAAAAACTGACGTGGTTTTTAAAACTAAAAACAAAACAATACTGGTATTTAATCGCATAAGTCCTCTTCAATTTATTTTTGGAATAAGCCCATCACGTCGCTTTCGCGCAAAATCACAACATCAGTTCCTGGAAGATCAATTTTACTGCCAGAGTATTGCGGGAAAATCACGCGGTCGCCCACTTTGACATCCATCGGTTGAATCCGTCCTTTTTTATCGAGGTGACCACGACCCGCTGCAACCACGACACCTTCAAGGTTTCCCGAAACATCCGCAACGGTGTCAGGAATAAAAAGACCGCCGGCGGTTTTTCGCTCACGCTCAGCCAGTTGGACGATCAATCGATCATCCAAAGGCGTTAGAAAATTGTTAAAATCAATTTTTTTAGCTGGGGCCATCGGCTTCATTGGTCTTGCTGGCGCTGCCTTTTTAGCAGCCGGCTTTTTGACCGCAGCTTTTTTAGCCACGACCTTTTTAGCGACTGTCTTTTTTTTCGCTGCCGCCTTTTTTACCGGAGATTTTTTTGCTGCTGCCTTTTTAGGAGCTGCCTTTTTAGGAGCTGCTTTTTTCTTCTTACCTTGGGCCACGTTTGCCTCGTTCTTCTTCGTAATATTTTTTATACATAATGTCCCATTCAGGACTGCCTTCAATCACGCCCCGCTTCAGCGAAGCGACTTTGTTTCGTGCGGCTGTATCGATATCTTGATCTTCTTTAACAAATTCAGCGATGGCTTTTTTCGTGGCTCGCAAAGCTTGGTCATCGTCACTGAAATCAACCATATCATCTTCCCAAACGCCATCCGTGATCAAATGGGCCCAATGGGATTGGCGATCTTCTGATAAAATCATAGAATCACCTTCTTTTCTTTGGCTAACTTCTGCTTTAAAATGGGATACATTTTGAAACGTTGAAATTCGCCCCCGTTCGTGCGCTCGAGCTGATCCAACATCTGGTTCACTTCACGATCTAAGTTCATTTCTTTTTGAATTTCTGCTTTCATTGTTTCAAGCACTCGGTTCAGGACAACACTTTCATCGACTTTAAAAGTGACTAAGTTTTGCTTTTTCCAGTGGTCCAGAACTTTATGTGCCAGCGCTTGCATTTGAATGGGCGTCAATTTCATTGTTTTCGTCACCCTTTTTGGTATTTTGGGACCATGTTGTTTCGCTCCCGATTAAAGACCATTTTACTTGTGTTTACAATCGTTCTGACGCTCTTTATCATCGGCGTTGCGGTCGCCTTTTGGCGTCTGGATGGGCTGATGACCGAAAAGATGGCGCAAAAGCAGCTGCTCGAGCCGACAATTTTTTATGCCTACCCCGTGACGTTTGAAAAAGGCGACCTGTGGTCGGCGGACGACGTCGAAAAGGAATTGCTTCGAAACAATTATCGCACAAGGGCGCCCAATCAGGTTCTGCTGCCAGGGGATTACTTTCGCGGCGATCACTCGTTGTGTATGGCAAAAACGCAAAAGGTTCTGGCCGATGATTGGCAGACCTGTTTTGCCTTTGTTCGAAAAAATACGCGCGCCGAAGAAGTGCAGTGGATTTTTCTGAATTCGACCTCGATTGCAGATCTTTGGAGCCCGCAAGGCCTTGTTTCAAAGGTACAACTGGAGCCCCTTTTAATGGCTCAGTACTTAGATAACGAGCCTTTGCTTCAGAAGCAAATTGAACTGAGCGATATTCCGACGGCTTGTATTAATTCAGTCATGGCCATCGAAGATCAGAATTTTTTAGAGCACAAAGGCTTCAGCGCCACCAGTTTTTTACGCGCTATTTATAAAAATTTAATCCTCAGGCAAAAAGCGCAAGGCGGCAGTACGATCACTCAGCAGTTAGTTAAAAACTATTTTCTAACCAATGAGAAAACTTATAAAAGAAAATTTCAAGAATTGATTATGGCCATTCTTTTAGAAGCCCGGTTTACCAAGGATGAAATTTTAGAAACCTATTTAAATATTATTTATATGGGCCAGAGCGGCGCCTTTCGAATTCATGGATTCAGTGCCGCCGCCGATTATTACTTTCAAAAAGATTTAAAGGATCTGCAACTGCACGAGTGTGCCCTTCTGGCCGCTGTTCTGAATAGCCCTGGCCTTTACAATCCATGGAAGAAAACAGAAAACGCGACTAAAAGACGCCATTTAGTTTTGGGAAAGATGCGGGAGCTTAATTTGATCAGCTCCGAAGAATCCGCCGCTGCTGATCAAAAACCACTGACGCAAGCGACACCAAAAGCGCAAGCTCAAGAAACGGCTCCGTATTATATTGATGCCGTCCGCAAATTTTTGGCTAAAAATAATTTGCCCACGCAAGGAGTTAAAGTTTATACGGCCTTGGATCTTCAAGCCCAACAGCGGGCGCAAGAATCCTTACAAAA
The DNA here is from genome assembly GCA_043779385.1 of Pseudobdellovibrionaceae bacterium. Taxonomy (GTDB): domain Bacteria; phylum Bdellovibrionota; class Bdellovibrionia; order Bdellovibrionales; family Bdellovibrionaceae; genus JAYWDA01. The sequence goes on along the minus strand of JAYWEU010000148.1, from coordinate 7,792 downwards.
TCATTTAGCCGAGCTTGAAAAAAGCAATCCCACGCTAAAAGCCAATAAATCCAAAGGCCTTTCTTTAGAGGGCGCTGTCCTTAGCGGAGATGCCCCTTCAGGACTGGTGCATGTCTTGGTGGGCGGCAGGAACTTTAGAAAAACTCAGTTCAATCGGGCCATCGAAGGTCACCGACAAATTGGCTCGATCATGAAACCTTTCGTTTACTTAAGCGCATTAGAATCGAAAACACCGGAAGGCCAATGGTACTTGCCGACGACGGCTGTCTTAGATGAAAAGTACTCTATCAAATATGAAGGAAAAACTTGGACTCCAGAAAATTATGGAAAAAAATATTACGGCACAGTACCTTTGTTTTTTGCGCTTAAAAATAGTTTGAATGCGTCGACCGCCCGGGTCGGCATGCAAGCTGGCCTTGAAAAAATTATTCAAAATGCTCGGGAAATGGGAATTGAATCTGAATTAAAACCTTTCCCTGCCCTGACTTTGGGAGCCTTTGAGCTTTATCCAATTGAAGTTCTAAGATCCTATATGGCGCTGTCTCAAATGGGCCGAAAACCCGATCTTGGCTATGTTTTAAAAGTCGAAAACTTGCAAGGCGTCTCGCTTTATCAATTTGAATCCCATTCGACAGATTACGAGGACCCAGCTTCCGTTGCCGTCCTGGTTGGAATGATGAAGCAAACTGTTTTGACGGGTTCTGCGAAAGCTGTTTCCGCCCGTGGATTCACAAGACCCGCGGCTGGAAAAACAGGCACCACCAGCGATTACAAGGACACTTGGTTTGCAGGATTTACGCCGAAAATGACAACCGTTGTTTGGGTCGGTTATGATCAGAATGAAAAAACGGGCTTAACAGGCGCAAGTGGGGCCGTTCCCGTATGGATTGATACGATGTCCGTTTTGGCTGAGCGCCAACCACCCCATGATTTTGCGTGGCCAGAAAATACAGAAAAAGAACAATTTTCGGCTGCGAAACTGAAGGAAATGAATGCTGTTGAAAATGCCGAAGTGGCACAAAGTGTAGAGCTGATTTTTAAAAAGGGCACACGCTAATGAACTGTCAAATCACTTGCCACGGGCGAACTGAAACAATTCAAGTTTCCTCCACAGAAAGCTTGCTGGAAGCCGCTGTCAAATTAGGGATGACTCCGCCCTATTCTTGTTTAGAAGGAATTTGTGGAACGTGTGAAGCACGTGTTGAAAAAGGTGAGGTTCTTTCTAGCGACGGAGTCTTATTATCTGCCCCCAATTTAGTTGTAAAAACATGCATGACAAGACCTAGGTCGGACGTCGTCATTAATTACGACAACGTGTAACTGTCTTTTCGGCTCGACCCCTGTCTGGAAACAAAATATCCGTTGAAACATCAGACCGGCATGACATCCTGTAGAGGTATGTCAATCAATGCCTTTAACGTTAAATTCTGGGGCGTCCGGGGATCCCTTCCTTCGACGCAAATTCCTTACGACTGGTGCGTTCATATTGATGGATTGATGCGCAGTTTTTTTGCTGCGGGCTACAGAGACTCTTCGCAAATCACAAAGTTTCTAAGCTCGCAAGATGTGCCGCATGTGGGTGGCTATGGGGCCGCAACAACTTGTGTTGAAGTTTATTCGCCGAAAGCCCAATTAATTATTGATGGCGGCAGTGGTATTCGAATCCTCAGTGAAAAAATAATGAGTGGAACTTACGGGCGTCCCAAAGGTCCTTTTCATATTTTTATGACCCATTTTCATTGGGACCATGTCATTGGTTTGCCTTTTTTTACGCCGCACTTTATGCCTGGAATTCCGATTCATTATTATGCCGTTCAACCAGAACTAGAGGAAATGATTCGCGGAGTTTTTAGAAAGCCTTACTTCCCTGTTCCCTACTAGCAACTTTCTTCAAAAATTCAATTTCACACTTTAGAGCCGCGAAAACCCATCATGATTGGCGATTTGAAAGTGACTCCGTATCAGTTGGATCATCCAGACCCTTGCTGGGGATATAAAATTGAAAATGGCGGGAAATCTTACGCTCACTGCGTGGATACGGAAGGCACCCGCGTCAGCCGCGAAGAGATGGGCGAGGATTTACCTTTGTATGAAAAAGCCGATCTTATGTATTTTGATGCTCAGTACACTTTTCCTGAGCTGGCTGAAAAAGCCAATTGGGGCCACAGTGCCGCCCAGATTGGACTGGATTTGGCTTTCCGTGAAAACATCAAACATGTTCTTTTTGCCCATCACGATCCAGGGGCCACGATTTATCAAATCCAAGAGATCAAACGCCAGACGCAAGAGTACTATACTTGGCGCCTTGAAAACGCGAAAGACTCTAACGAATCACTGCCACCCTTTGAATGGGACTTTGCCCATGAAGGAATGGAAGTAAAACTGTAAGGTGCCCCTGTAAATTCTTTCAGGCAAAAGAGCCCTTTTGACCCCAAAAAATCTTTCTTTCCAATAGCTTAGGCCCTTTTACGGCGGCCCTGAACTTGCAATTACTAGATCCGACTTGCTAATCAGTGTCAAAACGACACTTGTTTGCTAACGGCTAAGGTGAGGATTTTCTGATGATGCGACAAAGTGAATTACAGATCAGACGCTTCAAAGACATCGTCGCCTTCAAACAGGGCGAAGAAGGTCCTATCGCGTTTCATTCTCGTAATATGGAGTTGGCTGAAATCAGTGAACAGGCTTGGCAATCTTTGCCGTCAACAAGCTTTCTAACCGCCGAAACCCAAGATCTAATGAAGACTGCTGAGACCTTAGAGGCCACTGAAGAATTGCAGGATTGGGAAGTCAGTGAAAATCCCGAAGCGACGGCAATCCCATTAAAATTTACGATCCGAAGTGTGACCATTAACGTCACACAAATTTGTAATTTGCATTGCACCTATTGTGCAGCTGGTGGCGATGGCACCTACGGTGATGCGATCAAAAAAATATCGGTTGAAAAAACCTTACCGCAGATTCGTTTTTTCTTGGATCAACTGACGCCTGGAAGTTCTTTTCATATCAGTTTTTTAGGCGGCGAACCTTTGCTTTATCCAGAAGCCATGAAAGCCATCGCTGATTACACCAAAGAAGAGGGCGCAAAAAAAGAAATCTCAGCCACCTTCAAAGTCACTACGAACGGAACTTTATTGACCGATAAGAATATTGCGACGCTGAATGAAATCGGCTGTGCCGTCGATATCAGTTTAGATGGTCCACCGTTGGTCAATGATTCTCGGCGCCCTGAGCGCGCCGGAAAAGGGGCTACTTCAAAAATTATCGAGGGCTTAGACCGCCTGGCCCTTTCCCGAGATAAAATTCCTTATATTGAGCTTCATTGTGTGATGGATCCCAGCCATTGTGACGTTGATTCCACTTATCGATATTTTAGAACTTTGCCGGTGGATCGCTTTGAGTTCACCTATTCCGTGAACGAGACAAGCTCGGCTTCATCACAGAAATTTGTCGAGTCTTACCAGAAAGCCGCTGAACGAGCTTATCTGGCAGACGGCGAAAAAGAGTTGCGCCGCTTTCATTTATTTGATCGCTATTTTACGGTTTTAGACAATCAAGAGCGAATTGAAAACCATTGTGGCTTGGGAAAAACTTTGGCTGTGATCGATGCCAGAAATCGCATTTTTAATTGCCCGTGGACTGTCGGAGATCAAAAAAATCAAATCGGCGATGGCGCGACCTTAGATTATGATCAGCTTGAAAAATACGCTCAAAACCAAGTCGATATGAATAAATGTGGCAATTGCTGGGCGCGCTTTTTGTGCGGTGGCGGTTGCTCTTTTGTGCATGAAAGCTTGGATGGACAAAATATGAAAAAGAAAAATGACTTTTGTTTCAGAACCAGATACTTAGCTGCTGTGGTGTTAAAATACTATGGCCTTAACAGGGGAATGAATGATGGGCAAAAAAAAGGAGAGCCAAGTGGCCGACAAGAAACACATTAAAAAGATTCAGGCTAGAAAAACAGAAAAAAATACACTTCTGTCTGCAAAAGGTGGAGACGGCTGCGTTCCAGTCAGATAATGTCTTTTCATGGCATTACCACCCCTTTCTGAAGAGGCAACAAAGTCACCGGACTCTTGGTGGCACCAAAAGAAAATACTGAACAGTGTTTTGCGCTTGGTTTTAGCGATGACACTGGCATTTTTTATTATCCAAATTAAACTCGATTTCTTTGAATCATTTCTTTACGATATTCGCGTTCGATTAAGACCGCCGCCACCCGTCTCGGGCGAAATTTCAATGGTCATGATCGATGAATCCACCCTGCAAAATTTAAAAAAGGAACCTTCTGCCAAAGACCTTGGGCAGCTGATTGAAAAACTGTCGACCTATCAGCCACGGGCGATTGTTTTTGATTTAGATTTAACGAATCTTCAAGGCTCTTTCGAAGAGAAAAAATTTTTCGCAGAGGCTTCTTTAAAAAATCCAAATGTTTATTTTATGACTGACGATTTGGGGGTTGCGGGCCAAAGCATTCGCTCGTCCTATCCGAAACCGCTGGATATTTTGCCTGTGTTTCCAGGCTTAAAAAGTGCCGATATTAGCAACTTTGCAAAGGACGGCGTTTCGCGCCGAATGATGATTGCCTACCAGGGTCGACAAATGTTGCACCTGCATTTGGCCACTGAAATCAATCCGACTTTAAAAGATCCCTCAAAAATTCGTGGCCTTTTTAGCTTTTTGGGAAGCGATCAACTGTATATTAATTTTCATCCCGAAGGCACCTATCCCCGTTTCAGTTTCCCTCAAATCTTTGACGGCCCTATCGATCCCAAGCTTTTAAATCGTCGCATCGTTTTAGTCGGCCAAGATTTAAAAACTTCGAAATTGGTTAAAATTGGCAATGAAAAAATGGAACGGGATTATGTACGGACCCCTTACTCCCGGGATGTCTTAGCCATGACCTCGACAGAGCTTCATGCGAATATGTTTGATACGTTGATTTTAAATAATGCCCCGGTTCGCACTTCGTTTTGGTTGGATTTTATCTTTGTCGGACTGATTTCTGTCCTGACGGTGTATGTTGTTTTTTCGTTGCGGCCCCTTTTGGGTCTTTTTATTTTAGCCGGCAGTCTTGTGGGTTTTGGCCTGATTGGCTTTTTTACTTTTTGGCCGTTTGGAATTTGGGTGTCGATGTCGCATCCGTGGCTGGCGATTTTTTTATGTTATTACTTTTTTATTCCCTACAGGTTGATTATCGAAAATCGTCGAAGCTGGGAAATTTATCAAAAACATAGACTGCTAAAACAAGTCGAAGAGCTTAAAACCAATTTTATATCTATGATGTCTCATGATTTAAAGACTCCGATCGCAAGGATTCTGGGCATGGCCGATGTTATTTTGCGGGACCCAACTCCTATCAGTTCCCAGCAGCAGGAAGCTGTTGATACGATCAAGCACTCAGGCGATGACTTACTGAAGTTTATTAGCTCGATTCTAAATTACGGCCAGATTGAAAGCCAAGCCGTGCAACTTCATAAGCAAGGCCGGGATATCAATGCCTTGCTTGATGAGGTGATCGCCAAGCACGAGTTCTTGGCCCGACTGAAAAAAATTCAAATATTGAAGGAATTTGAGACTCTTTTTCCTATTTCTGTCGACCCCAATTTAATGAAGCAGGTGCTGTCCAACCTGATTGAAAACGCCATTAAATATTCTAATGACGAGACAAAGATTTTGATCTCGACCGAGGAAAAAGGGGCTTCCGTGGTCATCCAGATCGCAGATCAAGGACCTGGCATTCCTGCGGCTGAACTTCCTAACCTTTTTACGAAATTTTACCGCAGCCAGAACGCTAAAAGTTCGACGATCAAGGGCTCGGGATTAGGCCTTTATTTGGCGAAATACTTCGTCGAGCTGCACGGTGGACAGGTCTTTGTAGAGTCTACATATGGCCAGGGATCGACTTTTACGGTACAACTTCCACTGGGATAAATAGCCAGCATCACTGCGGCTTGGGGGTTTGCCATGCTAAAAGTATTGATTGTTGATGACGATTTAGGACTTCGGTTTTCAATCCGCTCAGCTCTTGAATCGACCCGTCGATTTCAAATTGATGAGGCCTTTGATGGCGTCAATGCTTTGGAAAAATTTAAGGCCGCTCCCTCGCAAGAAAAATTCGACATTGTTCTGATGGATGTTGATATGCCTCGCATGAATGGCCTTGAAACTTTAAGAAAAATTAAAGAATTAGAACCTGCCACGATCGTCTTGATGCTGACAGCCCACGCCGAACTGAGCGATGCCGTGCAAGCTGTCAAAGATGGCGCTTACAATTATTTGTCAAAACCCGTCGCTTCAGAAGCCTTAATTGAATTGATTGATAAAGCTGTTGTTGCCAACGCCTTGATCTCAAATATTGCAGCTTCCGCCCCTGTCCTGGTTGAAGAGGGTCGCAAAATTATTGGCAACACCTCGCAAATGCAAAAAGTGTTTAATATTATTCACCGCCTGGCCAAAGTCGACACCCCCGTTCTTATTCGTGGCGCTTCTGGAACAGGGAAGGAATTGGTCGCACGCGCCATTCATTTTAATTCAGTTCGTAAAGATTCTAAGTTTGTTGCCATCAACTGTTCAGCGATTCCTGAAAATCTGTTTGAGTCCGAACTTTTTGGTCACGAAAAGGGTTCTTTCACCGGAGCTGATCAACGTAAAATCGGTAAATTTCAATATGCCGAGGGCGGCACCCTGTTCCTGGATGAAATCGGCGATATGCCACCATTAATGCAAGTGAAGATCTTGCGTGTTTTACAAGAAAAAATGTTTGCGCCCGTTGGTGCTAATCGTGAAATTGCTTCCAATGTTAGAATCATTGCAGCCACGAATCGCCCCTTAGAGGACATGATCAAGACAGGTCAGTTTCGGGAAGATTTATTTTATCGTTTGAATGTCGTCCCAATCTTTTTGCCAGCTTTAGCTGAACGAAAAGATGATATCGAAAAAATGATTTCTATTTTTATTAAAAAGTTTAATGAGAATCATCGAAAACGCATTACAGGAATTTCTGCCGATGCGATGGCTGTTTTAAAAAAATATAATTGGCCAGGAAATATCCGCGAATTAGAAAACGTCATTGAACATGCCTTTGTCCTAGAGTCGACCCATGTTGTGACACTGACCTCATTACCTGAAGCGGTTTTGGACGCCTGCGGAGTCGACCTATTACAGCTAGCCGATGCTGTGAACGAAACAAAACTTTCAGAGGCCAACGAAAGTTCGCTGGTCAGCCAGGGCGACAGCTTCAGCGGCGATATGGACTTGGATGACGATTTAGACAGTGATGACATCTTGGCCGACGGCGGATTGCCCGTGTCTGGAGACCTCGATTTCAATGCTCAAAAAGAAGCTTTTGAAAAAGAATTTATCGTAAAAGCTTTGAAGACTTTTAAGGGTCGAATCAACCAAACGGCATTGCATGCCAATATTCCGAAGAAAACTCTTCTTCGAAAAATTGAAAAGTACGGAATCAATGCCAAAGATTATCTAGAGTCCCCTTTGTCCTAAATAAAGGCGACGCAGGTCCTGGGGGCTGGATTTCTGCCTTTGCTTAAAATAGGCCTTTTAAACTCAACAAACAGTTGTATACTTATGGCATGATAGAACCTGCAAAATTTCATCTTTTGATTTCTGATTCTCCGCTCAAAAAAGAACTTCGCCAGGCCCTGCTTATGCAGGGTTTTTCATTGCATGCACAAAGCTCGGTGGCGACTGTGGATCTGGAAACGGTCCTTGACTCTGATGTTTTGGTGCTGGATCGAAAAAGTTTTCTTTCGCTCTTAAAAAATCCAGC
>JAYWEU010000147.1:0-1805 GCA_043779385.1 Pseudobdellovibrionaceae bacterium | reverse complement strand
AACGCTTCGCCACCAGTTTTAAATTTTCTTCATCAAATTCCATTTGCTGACCCAGGTCTTCTAAGCGGATCAAGCCATCAATATCATACTCGCGAAGTAAAACAAAAATTCCAAATTTTGCAATCGAGCTGATCATCCCGTCAAAAGTTTCGCCAACCATTTTTTCCATAAAGCGAGCTTTCTTGATCGCTTGAATTTGACGTTCAGCCTTGGTTGAACGTTGCTCACACGCGGAAAGAAAAGTCCCTGCTGTGGCAAGGTCACCTTCGCTCATCTGCGCATATCCAGATTTTCCAATTTGGCTTTTCAGCAAGCGGTGAACAATTAAATCAGGATAACGTCGAATCGGTGACGTAAAGTGGGTATAGAATTCAAAACCCAAACCAAAGTGGCCTAAGTTATTGGCTGAGTACTTTGCTTGGCTCATAGATCTTAAAGTTAAGATATTTAAAACCTGAGCTTCGGGTTTTCCATCAAACTCACGCAAGGCTTGAGTTAAACGTTTCTGCAGCTTGCCGCCCTCAAGGCTTACGCTCCCACCAAAGTTTGATAGAAATTTTTCCAAAGTTTGGATAGCCAATTCCGGCGGAGATTCATGAATTCGAAAAATTGCAGGAATTTCTTTTGAAGATAAAAACTTTGCAACGGCCACGTTCGCAGCCAGCATCATCTCTTCAATCAACCTGTGGGCAAATAAGCGTTCACTGCGAATAATATCAATCGGCATACCGGCGGTATCAATCACAAGTTCAGTTTCGGGCAGCTCTAAATCCAAAGCGCCTTCTTTAAATCTTTTGGCCATTAAAATTTTTGCTAAATCTTGAGCTTTAAAAATATAGTCTTTCACATGCCTTAGCTCGGGAACGTCGGCGCCATCCATCACTTCTTGGGCTTGCCCATAGGTGACTCGCGCTTTACTTTCCATGACGGCTTCGTAAAAAGTCGATCCGGTCATTTCGCCATGATAATCAAATTGCATATCAGCGACCACACAAAGGCGTGGTACTTTGGGGTTTAAAGAGCAAAGGCCATTACTTAAAACTTCGGGCAGCATGGGTACGACAAAATTAGGAAAATAAACGCTGGTCCCGCGAATGTAGGCTTCGTCATCGATGGCCGTTCCGGGCCGAACATAATGACTGACGTCAGCGATGGCGACCAGTAACCGAAAGCCATTGCCGTTACTTTCGACTAAAATAGCATCATCAAAATCTTTGGCGGTGGCGCCATCAATGGTGATCAGATTTAAATCGCGAATGTCTTTTCGATCGGCAAAATCTTTTTCTTCAGGATTGTGTTTTAACGGGGCAGCTTCATTCACAACAGCAGGTGGCCATTCATTGGGAATCTGGTTGGCAAAGATCACCCGGCGAATATCACTTAAAGGATCTGTAATCCCACCAAGGACTTCTTTAACAACGCCGCGAAAGCCGGCTTTGTCTTCTGGATAACTAGTGATTTCTACGCAGACCATCTGGCCGGCTTCGGCTTTCAAGCTGTCTTCTGGTTTAATTTTTAAATCATGACCCCAAGCTTTGGCATCGTCGCGAATCATTCCGTAAGAACCATCCACAGAATAAAGTCCGACCACTTGTTTTGTGCCTCGGGAATTAATACGAACAATTTCGCCGCGGAAGCGATCGCCGCCGCCTTCAGGGAAGACTTCGATGGTGACTTTATCGCCAGTCATCACGCCGGTCATTGAATGGCGGGGTATATAGACATCGGGATGTTCTTTGTCTTCGGGGATAAAAAACCCGAATCCATCGGGATGTCTTTTAATTAGGCCTTCAAGTATCTTTTTC
>JAYWEU010000146.1:0-4970 GCA_043779385.1 Pseudobdellovibrionaceae bacterium | reverse complement strand
AGCAAAGTCAGATCCAAAGCAGCGGATGTAAGACTTGTTAAAACAGTCTCCAGATCGACAGGCGTTGTTAACGTCTGCGTCCATTGAGGGCAAATCATAATCGGAAGACGCTTAACAAGTTTGATAAGAATTTGAAAAGATGAGCCCGCATCACCTAAGATTAAACCGGCGCGAAAAATCGTGGTTGGCAAATTGTATTCCGAAAAAGTCTCTTCAACCTCTAGACGGCTTTGAAGGTGCAGTGAAAGTTTTTTTGTGTTGGGGATCAGCCCACCAAGATAAATCAGTTGTTGAACACCTGTGTTTTTAATGGCCCTTGAAAAATTATCAGCTAAAAGGAGATCGTAATCCGCAAAGGATCCTTGATCCAGTTGTGCGGTGGGGCCCATGGAATGAACAAGATAAACTGCAAGATCTATTTTTTTCGGCAACGCTTGTTCCAAGGATCGAAGTGAAAATAAATCACAAGCCTGCCAAGTGACATGGGGATCATCAGATTTTTGAGCCGTTCGTGAAAGTGCAATGATGTGGGCTGTGGGAAATTTCTCAAGAAGCCTTAAAGTCATTTCTTTGCCGATGTAACCACTAGCGCCTGCGATAACGATGATTGGATTTTTATTCAACGAGGCCACCTTGATCTCTAAATTATTTAAGACTAGTGTGGACTAGGGAATTTCAGCCGTCCAGAGGATCAGTAAAAAATGGAAAAATTAGTTATTGTGGGTGCAGGAATGTGTGGTTTGACTCTGGCCTCGCTCCGATCTGCAGGCATCAACGATGGCTAGGAAATAAAAAATCTGTCCCTTGGTTTGAAGAAGATCAGCGAAAATATTTTTGTGGCGCTTCAGGAATGACGGCTCTGGCAAAAGATTTAGCGGAAGGTCAATATCTTCAGGTGAACGAAAAAGTTATCTGTCTTCAAAAATCTGAAAATGGAATCCAGATTTCTTGCGAGTCCGGACGGCAATCGAAAGCAATATATCCGGAAGCCTTTGTGAAGCTAGAAGCCGGACTGATTTATTTAGCAGGTGATGCCTTCGGCGGAGGAAGCATTGCCGGAGCTGTGCGATCTGCGAAAGCTGTGTTCGCGGCAATTCCAAGGGTGCCTTGAGCTGCCCTGTTTTTTAGCACCTAGAGTCAACGTAGAAAATTATTGCCATCACTTAACATTTCAATAAGTCTCCAGAACATAACCCCCAGATCGGACTTAAAGATGATTTCAAGCGTTGAAAAAAGCCTCAGCAAAGTTCCCGAAGTGACTTTTGTGTTCTGGATTATCAAAATTGCAGCGACCACGTTGGGTGAAACTGCTGGGGACGCCGTTTCGATGTCAATGAATCTTGGCTATCTGATAGGAACGGCTATTTTCGCAGCTATATTTCTTGTGGCGGTTTTAGTTCAAATTAAAGCTGCAAAATTCCATCCGGTGATTTATTGGACAACAATTATCGCAACAACAACAGTTGGGACGACAATGGCAGACTTTGCAGACCGTTCGATGGGGATTGGTTATGCGGGGGGCTCGTCTTTGCTTTTTATTCTGTTATTGGCGTCCCTGGTCGTGTGGTATCGAACGCTTGGATCTATTTCGGTGAATACAGTCAGTAACGCCAAGGCTGAAATTTTCTACTGGGTGACGATTATGTTTTCGCAAACTTTGGGCACCGCTTTGGGTGATTGGACCTCGGATTCAGCGGGCCTGGGCTACACGGGCAGTGCCGTCTTGTTTGGTGCCCTCTTAGCCCTGACAGCCGCACTTTGCTTTTGGACGAAGATTTCCCGCACATTTTTATTTTGGGCGGCTTTCATTCTGACCCGACCCTTGGGGGCTGTTGTTGGAGATTTCTTAGATAAGCCCGTCGATCACGGAGGCCTTGCCCTCAGCCGTTACACGGCGTCGGCGGCCTTACTGATATTTATGATCGCTTTTATCTTTATTTTTCCCCACAGAGCGGCGCAGAAATCTCATTAATTTTTTTATTTCACCAGGAATCTGGACCCAAGATTTATTGGATGACTCGCCTGGTACACCAGCATAATCTTATTTGATGAAATCATTTCAGACGTTATATGTGAGCAGCGCTAGTAAAGAAATTGATTCAAACGCTGTATGGGTTACCATCAGGTCAGCGATCTTGATGTTAAAATGGTGAACGAGTTTTTATCTTGGAATAAGCTGATCTCTGCTGCGAAAGATTTAGATAACCAAATTATTTTGCATATGCTGGGTCGTTTTAAAAATGTCTCGGTTAAAGGTGAAGGCTAGGTTAAATTGAGCCTGAATTAGGCCGTCTCAAATTGAAACAAGAGGTTAAGTTTCAGGCCGAAAGTCCGATGAGATAATATGAAAAAGCCGAGAAATATCTCAGCTACCTTACTCATTAACTCAATAAGTTTGATGGCCTTAAGCTGCTCTCTCTCTGCAAATATTTCAGGAACAAATAAGGAAAGTAATCTTGGTATTAGCGCAAATCTTATGGCGCCTATGCTGGCCCTACAGTCACCAGGATCGCCTCTTAGTAAGAGCCTTACACCCACACTGCGGGTCAGTGGAATTAATAACACCGACGTGGTTTCGATTTATTCAGATGCTTCTTGTAGCACCTTAGTCGCAACACAAACTTCAGCAGGAACAACTTTAGATTTTAATTTAACGATTAATTATAGCTCTAATGCCTATTATGCAAAATATGTCACAGCCGGAGGTCTTTCCTCCAACTGTTCGTCCGTTCTACCATACACATCCAATTTTGCAACGGGAGTGGGATTCCCCCTTGGTAAAGCTGATGCGTTCTTTGAAAAAGTGACAACGGTCGCGACAGATGCAAGCAATAATGTGTACACCATTGAAAGCTCAGATGTTTATGATCTTGGTAATTACGTATTTGTTTATGATTCAAATGGTGTTTTTAAATTTAGTTTTGGAACTAAAGGCTCTGGGAATGGACAATTGAGCGGAGCTACAGGAATTGGAATCGATACTAGCGGCAATATTTATATAGTTGATTCTGGCAATGATCGAGTGCAAAAATTTAACTCGAGTGGTGTTTATCAATCACAATTCGGCTCGACGGGAGCTGGCAATGGGCAGTTTAATAATCCTGTACGTATAGGGTTTGATTCCATTGGAAATATTTTTATAGCAGATTCTAATAGAATTCAAAAATTTAATTCGAGTGGAGTTTACCTATCGCAGTTTGGTACTTTGGGGACAGGTAATGCCCAGTTCAATGGGACCGGGGGATTTGCTTTTGATTCAGCTGGAAATATTTTTGTGGCCGATACCTTTAACAACCGAGTGCAAAAACTCAGCTCTAGTGGAGGTTACATCTCAGAATTTCCAATCAGTGGCAGGGTCAATTCTGTAAAAATCGATTCCAGCGGAAATGTTTTTGCTGTGAACGAGACGCTGAATCAAATAGAAAAATACACTTCAGCGGGTATTTTTATTTCACAAATTGGTGGATTTGGAATCAACCATGGTCAACTGAGCCAACCCAGAGAGATCGCTTTTGATTCCGCGGACAATATATATGTGGCGGATTCAAACAATAACGGGCCGACCGTTAACAATTCAAGAATCGAAAAATTTAATTCAAGCGGTGTTTATCAGCTTTCAATTGGGGCTAAAGGAAATACGAATGGTCAGTTGAACAGTCCTTACGGAATAACACTCGATGCCTCAGGTAATATTTATGTTGCCGATACCTATAATAACCGAGTGCAGAAGTTTGACTCGTCGGGGGTCTATCAAATGCAGTTTGGTTCATCGGGTTCTGGCAACGGACAGTTCAATTTACCAAAAGGTCTGACAATTGATGCTGGTGGAAACATCTACGTAGCAGATACTGGAAATAATCGAGTGCAAAAGTTTAATTCATCAGGGGTTTATGTTTCACAGTTTGGCTCTGCAGGCGCTACCAATGGACTGTTTTCTGGGCCTTACGGCATAGCTTTAGATTCCGGTGGAAATATCTATGTGACCGATAATGGTAACAATCGTGTTCAAAAGTTTAATTCAGCTGGAGCCTATCTATCGCAGTTTGGTACTTTAGGGACAGGTAATGGCCAGTTTACTGGGCCGACGGGAATAGCTATTGATGGCAGTGGAAATTTGCTTGTCTGTGATGATAGCAGATTTCAAAAATTCAATTCAGCGACAGTGTTTGTCTTTCAAGTTACGTTTTCATTTGGACAATCAGGTATCGCACTGGATAGTTCTGGAAATATTTTTGTCACCGATGGCAGCGAAGTTCGTAAATTTAGTTCAGCCGGTGCGGGACTTGCAACCTACGGAGGCTTGACAGATCGCGGAGTTGGAGGGTTCGCTTCACCGCAGGGCATTGCCTTTGATACCAGTGGTAACTTTTATGTTGTCGATGCTACGGCGATCAGAGTTCAAAAGTTTAATTCGGCCGGAGTCGTTCAAGTGAATTAAATTTTCGATCATAAGTTGCTTGCGCAAACTTGAAAGAGGCTGTTCGACGCCTGCGTGATCCCAGGGGCAACTCCGGTGAAAACGGGCAGTTTCTTCTGTTACGAATGTGGATATGATGAGTGCTGCAGTTTCAACAAACATTATTTTTTTAAAAAGAAACGGCTCGTCTTTTGAGTTCCGAAACCTTAAAGACGAGCCAGGTAATTCGATATTCTTCGTACTGGTAAAACTTAGTTGTTCAAAGCTCCAGCTTTAATCCAATCCGCGATATTTTGCAATTCTTGCGCAGTTAATGAAGAGCCACCAATTGGCATGCTTCTATTTTGGGTCGCAGCGTAGAGCCTGCTCATACTTGGGTTGCCAACAACGACTGCTGCCATCACGCCATTGTAAGTTGAGAATGTATATCCCGCCGCGCCACCATGACAGCTAAGACACTTGGGCTGAATAATCGTGCTGTAAATTTTTGAAAACGTAGCGTTGGCATTAGCAGGAGCAGGTGTAGGAGCAGGTGCAGGAGCAGGAGCAGGAG
>JAYWEU010000145.1:0-1816 GCA_043779385.1 Pseudobdellovibrionaceae bacterium | reverse complement strand
TTTTAAACACGTTCTTTGGTTTTGCAGCTATGGCGGTTCATGGCAAGTCAATTGTGCTTATAAAATCAAATTATAACAGAGCGTAAAGCCCAAGGGTTCTTAACCCTTAACGAAAAGCAGACTCGGGTTTACTAAGATGATCGTTTCCCTCAAGCTTAACAAGTTTATTGTAGATTCCAATTAGCATAAAGCTAGGCACCCATAAACCGACAAAGTTGGCTAAAGCTTTTCTTTCTGTGAAGGCGGCAATCGAAGCAGATAAAGCCATGCTTCCAAGGGCTAATGAAAGATAACCAATGGATGGAATTTTTGCTGTGACATTTTCGATTTTTTTTGTCACATCGCCTTCCGTCGCGGTCGGCTTTGCAGAGATAAACTGAGAATTTCCGTAGGTGGGTGTCGTTCCGTAAGTCGTCGTTGAATCCATTGTGACCTCCTTGATCATCAATGACCTTTGCAACCCTGGGGCCAAAGGCCATTAAGAGTTCAAAGTAAAAATAAACAAGGACTGTTATTTTTATGAGGCACAAAATCCCTGGGAGAGGTGGTGACTCACCCCAGGGATTTAACAAGTCTTAGTTACATCGTCTCCACTGAATGTGATAGATCAGTCCTGAAGAGACATCGGCAGAGTCAACAATTCCCATCGCTTGCTCATTGTTACGATTAGTTTGAGCCATCATTGATGAATTGATTCTTAAGGTGACGCTTTGTCCACAAGGAGCCCACACTAAAGTAGTGGCGACTAAATTGTCAGTCAAAGTGAAATCTTGATTAGTAGGTCCTGTGAAAGTCCTAGAGATCGTTGGACCTCGAACTCCGGCCCAGAAATATTCCGCGTTAAAGCGATTCATTCCACCGGCAGGAATAATATTGGCGCCGCGATAATCCACCGCAAACACCGCCACACTAAAACCCTGAGGAACTTGCACAGGAATTCCAATCGCACAAGATTTACGGTCAAATCGACGCCCGGTTTGGCCGCCCGCTTCAGCGACATAATTATCAAACAGGATTGAAACCGTATCTTCATTCGGAGATAACACCGCACTGGCTGAACCAGCAGGGCAACCCGTGCCACCATATTCTGGAGTTCCTAATCTTAGGCCGGTCGCATGAGCTTGCCCTGCGATTAAAAAACCCAACATCACTGCAAATAATCTTGTTCTCATTTCAATCCCCCTTAAGTTTTAGAAGTGCCACTTTGAAAGTGACTTGAACTTCGTTGCAAGCCTGTAAAGCAAAGTTTCGGCCAAGATCATTGGTGTCAGTCTGGCTCTTAAACAAACTTAAAGATCAACGGTGATAATTCAGCGTTATTGTTAGAAGTTAAGTGCAACAGGGAGAGCAAATTCTGTTTTTTAATTTTTTTAGAAATCGAATCAGCGATTAAAATTTATGCAATAAAAAACTTTCAGTGACAATTTGCCAGCTCAGAATCCGGTAAAAATTGATCATTGGAGTCGCCGCGCAAAGCCCTCAAGGCATTTCTTTCGAATTCTATATCATGGGAGGTTCGAAATCCAAAGGTGCTTAAAATTTGAAAGGGCGGGCTCCAGCCAGTCAATGCATATTGCATTAAAAATCCTCCCACAGCGGCCGGCAAAAGAAGATATCTTTTGTGAACAGTTTTTCCCAAAGCAATGCCACCGATGCACACAATCGCAGCATGAGCCATCAGGGCGCGCTCAACGCTCCACTCAGAATTGACTTGCTGTAGTCTTAAATCGACTTGCTGGGGATCAAAACCAATTTTTTGAAGCCGATCTGTCGTCATTAAGTAATTCCGCTGGGCCAAATTCTTGGTCCAACGGGC
>JAYWEU010000144.1:0-13115 GCA_043779385.1 Pseudobdellovibrionaceae bacterium | reverse complement strand
GATGAGCGGATTAAAGCCTTAGAAATGGGCGCCGATGATTTTATTACGAAACCTTTTCATGTAAAAGAATTGCTTTTACGGGTGAAGGCTCGCTTGGGTCTTAAGCACTCTGAGGGAGCTTCTGAAATTGGCGCTGCCAATTTAAAAATGAATTTATTGTCTCGGCAAGTATTTGTTGATGACGACGAAGTGCAACTGACGCCCAAGCAATTTGAAATTTTAAGACTTCTGGTGGCTAATAAGAATAATCTGGTGACCCGAGAAAAATGCCTTGAAACAGTTTGGGGCGAGACCGAAGTGACGTCTCGGAATGTCGATTCTCAGATTAATTATTTGAAAAGAAAAATTGAAAACTTTAAAGGTAAAATTCAAGCCGTTCCAAGCTTGGGTTACAGACTTGAAGTCGTCGAATAAATTATTTTTTTTGCGCCCTCTTCAGTTTAAAAAAATCCGATAAAATTTTTGCACACTCCTCTTGAAGCAAGCCGCCTTCAACCTTCAGGCGATGATTCAGCCGAGAGTCATGGGTGATTTGGTACAGACTTTGGCTGCCACCAGCCTTGGGATCTAAGGCGCCAAATACGATGCGGTCCACCCGTGATAAGACCAAGGCGCCGGCGCACATCACACAGGGTTCTAAGGTGACATAAAGGGTGGTTCCGGTCAGGCGCCAAGCCCCAAGCTTTTTGGAGGCACGATGAAGAGCAATGATTTCAGCGTGTCCAATGGGAGTTTTCCATGTTTCTCTGCGATTATGGGCTTTCGAGACCAGACCCTTTGAATTCACAATCACGGCGCCAATGGGGACTTCCAAAAGGTCTTTGGCTTTTTCAGCTTCAAGCAAAGCCAGACGCATCCATTTTTCATCTTCCTTAGTAAATTCATATACTTGCATTTGTGCTCGATATTTTTTAATTTGTTGCTAGGAGAATTTCAACGCAATCAGCTTATTTTCATTCGAAAGTCGTCCTAGGAGCCAGCTTTTGTTTGTCATCTATGACCCTGTTTGTTATAAAACCCGTTCTCGTAACATCTAACCGCCCGAAGGGATGGTGATTTCTGTGGCAATGACTCGTATTAAAGACGGTGAAAGTTTTGAATCAGCTTTCAGACGTTTTAAAAAATCTTGCGAAAAAGCAGGTATTTTATCTGAAGTTAAAAAGCGCGAGCATTTTGAAAAGCCAAGCGTACGACTGAAGAAAAAGTCGATCGCAGCCCGCAAACGTGCGGTGAAAAAAAGCAGAAGAACTTACGAATAATTTCTAGAGGTTGTGGAGGCAATGTGGTTTTAAAAGAAAAAATCATGGACGACGTTAAGACGGCCATGAAATCAAAAGATCAATTAAAACTCAATGCCCTGCGATTTCTTCAAGCGGCGATCAAAAACCGCGAGATTGAACTTCGACCTAACGCCATTAACGAAGAAGAAGTTCTTGGCGTTATTAAAAAAATGGTGAAGCAACGCAAAGAATCCATCGAGCAGTACACAGCAGCGGCCCGCCAAGATTTGGTGGATCAAGAATCGCTGGAACTTCAAATCCTAGAACAATACATGCCAGCGCAAATGGGTCGCGAGCAGATTGAAAAACTAGTCGCAGAAGTGATTTCTTCAACCGGAGCTAAGTCTGTTAAAGACATGGGTAACGTGATGAAAGAGGTCATCGCCCGAGCCAAGGGCTCTGCTGACAATAAAACCGTCAGCGAAGTGATTAAATCTAAGCTTCAGTAAACAGACTTTTTGAGCGCTTCAAAAGCGCGGAAGCGGAAGAGCGTGCGATTTTCTCAAGAATTTATTGAGAGGGTTCAAGAATCTAACAACGTTGTCGATATCATCTCTCAGTACACACAATTAAAACACACTGGTAGCGGCCTGATGGGCCGTTGTCCTTTTCCGGATCATCAGGAAAAGACCGCCAGCTTTTCTGTTTCAGAAACAAAGCAAGTCTACCACTGCTTTGGTTGCCACAAGAGCGGCAATATTTTTTCTTTTCTAAGGGATTACCAAGGACTTAATTTTCCAGAAGCCGTTGAATATTTGGCTCATCGTGCAAATTTAGCATTGCCGTCGGTAGATGCGGCCCAAAGCAGCGAAGACGACAAAGCCAAAGAGCGTCGCAAACAACTTTTTAAAGCGAATAAATTAACAGCCAATTTTTTTAATGAACAAATGAAAAAGGCGTCCGTTGATCACCCGGTTAAAAAATATATTGAAAAGCGAGGACTAACGGCTGAAACGCTCGAGGCTTTTCAAGTAGGTTACGCTCCGAAAGAATGGGACGCGCTGACTCTTCATTTAGAAGCCAACGGAATTCCTACCGCCGTTGCCGAAGAAGCGCGCTTGCTGGTTCCTCGTAAAGAAGGAAAATCAGGTCACTTTGATATGTTCCGGGATCGCCTGATGTTTCCGATTTTAAATTCCATGAGCGAGGTCTTAGCTTTTGGCGGACGCATTATCGATCAAGGGGAGCCAAAATATTTAAACTCGCCCGAGACGCCGGTTTTTATAAAAGGCCGAGTTCTTTATGGTTTGCATCAAACAGCCCGCTATATCAGGTCTGAAGATCAAGCTTTGATTGTTGAGGGCTATATGGATCTGGTGTCGCTGTACCAAGCGGGAATCAGGAACGTGGCGGCCACCTTGGGAACCGCGCTGACCTTAGATCATGCAAAGATCCTGAAGCGTTTAACAAGAAATGTGCTGGTCCTTTTTGATGGGGACCAGGCTGGCCAAGATGCCGCCGAGCGCAGTTTGCCACTGTTACTTCAGGCCGATCTTTACCCAAAGGGGCTTATTTTGCCCCAGGGCATGGACCCTGACGACTATGTGAAGAATTACGGGGCAGAGGCTTTAAAAGTTTTGATCGCTGAAGCTCCGGATTTATTTTCTGTTGTGTTGAAATCTTGGATGGTGAGTTTCAAAGGTGAGCCGGCGGATAAAATTAAGCTGATAGATAAAGTAAAACCTATTTTAAGCGCCATTCCCGATTATCGACTGAAGGATTTGTACATTGCAGAACTGGCCACCAGAGCTGGTTTGAGTGCCCAATGGCTGCATCAAGCTTTGTCCTTAAGCAAAAATTCTGCACCTCAGCGAGTCCCAACGGGTGTTTCCGTAAAGATTCCTGCGGAAAATATCACCTCTGGCACAGATTCTGCTGCGGGCCTGGTAGGAAAACTTGTTGAGGGTGATGAGAAAATCTCTCTGAAAAAAGCAGGAGCCGCGGAAATTACGATGATGTCGCTTGCTCTCAAAAGTCGTGCCAACTTTGAAAATTTTTTGAGTGAAAGTATGATGGATTTTATTCTTTCTGATTCGGTGAAAGGAATTCTTCAAAGAGCTGATTCCCTCTATAGACAAGAGCCAGAAAAATTTGATAGATTGACCAGTCTACTCGTTAGTTTTGTTGATCAGCCAGAAAAACTGTTCCCTAGTGAATCACTTTTACTAGAGCAAGTTTCTGCCGGCGACGGCGATGTGGAAGAAAAAGTTTTAAAAGACGCAATGAAAAAGGTGAAAGAGACTTTTTTGCGAAATAAGTTAAAGGGTGTCACCGAAGAGCTGAGAGCTCAGCCCACTTCGGAAAAGATGGAACAGATTATGAATATACAAAAGGATCTGGCGGCTTTGAATAAAGATCAGCACAGGGATAAATAAGGGGATTTGATGAAAGAAGAAACCACAGGTTCCGACCAAAAAGAGGCTTCAAAAGTTCTGACTTTGGCGGAGCAAGAAATCTTGATAGTTGAAGAAGTTCAGCGGTTTATCAAGATTCATAAAGAAAAAGGCCCGCTCTCGATTGAAGAGATCAATGAGGGCTTGCCTCAGGAAATTAATGCGCCTCAAGCTCTTGATGCTTTCATGCATGCCCTTGAAGCTAATAGTGTAGTTATTTCAGAGTTGATTGAAGTTTCTAAAGAGGGCGAAGGCGCTTTCCTGGCCGACCCTGACAAAGAAGAAGAAGAAGCGGACGAAGAAGAAAAGGCCGAAGCCGAAGACGTTAAGGGCAACGACCCTGTTCGTTTGTACCTCCGCAAGATGGGATCTGTTTCCTTACTGACTCGTGAAGGGGAAGTAGAAATTGCCCGTCGTATTGAAAAAGGCGAGCGCGAGATCGTTCGCGCCATCTTGTTATCGCCATTAGGAACTTACGAAATTATTCAGCTGGGTGTTCGATTAGATGCGGGCCGAATTAAAGTAAAAGCCATTTTCCGTGGTCTTGAGGATGAAGAAACTCAGTACAACGAACAAGAGTACATCGATAAAATTCATGAGCTGATCGGCAAAGTAAAAGAATACCAAGCTTTCGCGGACAAGCATTTCGCAGTTTTGCGTCAAGAAAATGTATCTGAGCCTGTACGCCGGGCTTCGATGAACGAATTGAACGGAACTGTAGAAAAGTTGATGGAAAACTTTGAATCTATCAACTTCAACCGTAAGACCATCAACCGAGTTGTGATTAAGTTTAAAAACTTAGTGAATCGGATGGCGACATTACGTAAGCGTATCAAAGAAGGTGTGGAACGCACTCTTTCTAAAGATGTGGCTTCGATGATGGAGCGCATGAAGACCGTTGATCAAAATGAAAAAGAACTGACTCGTATGACTCGTGATACGGGTTTAAATTACAACAAATTTAAATCTTATGCGGTGAATGCTCAGGATGCTGAAAAGCGCTTGTTCCGTTTAGGCGCTGAGACTGAGATGAACTTCCGATGGATTCAAGAAACTTACACTGCCATCTGGAAAGGTGAGCGCGAAGCCGATATCGCAAAATCTGAATTGGTTGAAGCCAATTTACGACTGGTGGTTTCGATCGCCAAAAAATACACCAACCGTGGTTTGCAATTCTTGGATCTGATTCAAGAAGGTAACATCGGATTGATGAAGGCCGTTGATAAGTTTGAGTATCGTCGAGGTTATAAGTTTTCGACTTACGCCACTTGGTGGATTCGTCAGGCGATCACTCGGGCTATTGCCGATCAGGCGCGAACGATTCGTATTCCTGTTCACATGATCGAGACCATTAATAAGTTTGCTCGCACGCAAAGAAGTTTAATTCAAGAATTAGGTCGTGAACCAATTCCTGAAGAGATCGCTGAAAAAATGGACATGCCTGTGGATAAAGTCCGCAAGGTCATGAAAATTGCGAAAGAGCCTATTTCTTTGGAAACGCCAGTGGGTGAAGAAGAGGATTCTCACTTAGGGGATTTCATTGAAGATAAAAAAGTGATCAATCCTTCTGAAGCGATTGTGAACTTAAACTTGGCGGAACAAACTCGTCGTGTCTTATCAACACTGACTCCTCGAGAAGAAAAAGTTCTTCGCATGCGTTTCGGCATTGGTGAAGAGTCCGATCATACTTTGGAAGAAGTGGGACAGGATTTTAACGTGACTCGTGAGCGTATTCGTCAAATTGAAGCTAAAGCGCTCCGCAAGCTCCGGCACCCTAGCCGCAGCGGCAAGCTGAAGGCTTTCGTCGACGGGTGATTTGACGACAAATTGAAGCTATAGATCAATTTAAAGGGAGCTCATAAGGCTCCCTTTTTATTTCTGGCCCCCATTTGTAAGAATGACCTGTACAGAAAACTAACAGGCGAAAGTTTCTGGCCCTTCTTTTAAGATCTTCCAGTCACACAATTAGAAGATCAATTATTTTTCTCTGGGAGAGATTATGAAAGTGTTGTCCGCCGTCTTATCATTTGCCACCTTGTCCTTATTGGCCGTTCCTTCTTTTGCGTTGAGCGTGGAAGAAACAAAAGAAAAATTAATGGTGGAGGATTCTTATGAAGCTCCGATGGGGCAGATCTTTAATGAAGAAGCTTATTTGAGCGGGACTTCTCCTTTAAAAGCTTACACAAATGTCATTGTGATCAATAAAAAAGAAAAAGGGCCTGGTGCGCAGACTTTAAAAATGTATACCAACGGTCAGCTGGTTTTAACAACGAAGGTTTCTACTGGGACTGAAACTCTTGAGTACGTCAGTGGCTTTGCAGGTTTCTTTCGTCAGTTTGGTCGCGGAGCGACGCACTCTCATTGGAGACACACCACTCGTGGTGTTTACACGATCAAGCGAGTTGAAGAGGCAGACTATAAATCTGGAGAAAACAATTTTCACATGCCTTACGCGATGTTTTTTAACGATAAGCGTGGCTTAGCTGTTCATCAAGTGCCACCAGATCTTAAGGGCGGCGAAAAGAATGGCGAAAATGCATTGGGACATAGAGCTTCTTCTGGTTGCGTGCGGGTTCATAAAGATACCATCCAACAAATTCACACGGCTGTTGTCGATGCGGGTCAAGGCGAAACGCCAGTCTTAGACAGCCGTAACGGCGAGCCTGTTTTGCAGGCCAACGGTCAGCAGATGTTTCAAAAAGGTTACAAATCAATTGTTATTGTAGAAGAGAACTAATTCCTACCTTAACGACCTTAGATTCCTAAGGTCGTTTTCTCTGATTGAGACATCCTCTACTAAAGTCCTAAAGATTTATCTGAATATGACGATAAATTATATAGTCGAGCAATAAATTTTTATTGTTCCAAGGGGGCTTTGTGACAGGTCGAAATTCAAATCAAAATGGCAACGCAATGATCGCCGTTATCATCGGGTTGGTGATCTTGTCTGGAACCTGCATTGAACTAATGACAGGTGGCGTTTCACAAATCCCTAATTTGATTAAAAGTTACCGGGCCACAGCCACTCGCGATTCTTTAGAACTGAGCTTAATGAACAGAGCTTCTTTTCCTGGAATTTATCGCAGCAGTTTGCATCCTGATGTTGTCGGAGGCGGTGAAAATGATGAGCTTTTAGTCTGCGTGGTTGGAGTGCCTGGAAAACTCTGTATGGCAAACACGGTCTACCCCATCGCGCTGTACTCTTGGGAAACGGATCCTAAGACGTTAACATCCTCGCTTGTAAAAATCGCGGGGCCGTCACCAAATCTTGTCGCCTTGGCTCAGCATGTTGCTTATGATGTGAAGGGAAGTATTTGCCCTGCGGCTGGCGCTTCAAGCGATTGTGCTTTCCTGAATGTTGAATCTTCCTTCAAGGCAACTTGCCCGGCAGGGGCGGTCAGTTGTGCCGTTGCAGATAATTTTGTAATTTCTTATTCGATTTCCGGTAGTTCTGCAGAAAAAAATTCGATGGCTACAAAAGATAGAGTGGCTGCGGTGGTGAATATAAATGATATTTTACCTCCGAAAGTGGGCACAGCTCCGACATTGACTCAAATTACCGGAAAAATAGGATCTTCGGCACCGACCACAGATCTTCCTGCGACGATTGCACTTATTAAAGCGGCGGGCGAGACGTTCGATCCAACGATCAGTAACCTGGCCAATTTATTAGTTTCGATGGGAGTTACGGATCCAACGATGATCACTGCCATCGCAAAAAGTCGCTGGCGCGATCAAGCAAGCATCAAAGGCTTTATTGATACTCTTTCTCAATTGAATATCACAAACCCAATTATAATAATTGCTTTAGCAAACCAATACGACCAAGGCGTCTGGTTTAGAGATGTCGCAAACGCTATCACTGCGGCTGGAATTACAGATCAAGAGATTGCAAATCAATTAAGTCGTTTTAGCATTAAAGATCCGGTCCTAGCCGCTGCTTATGCAATTCCAAAATCGCCAGCGATCTTAAATCTTATCACGAGTTCGGCAAACTGGCTCGACCCGGGCTCTGTCAATGCATTGGCGTCTGCGCTTTATGTCGCTGGAATAACGACCGCGCCCCAAGGAAGTATTTTGGCCGTCGCAAGAAGTGGAATTATGGATCCAACTACAATTTCTGGCGTACTTAGTGCAATTGCGGCTAGTGGAAGCACAAACCAGACTTATATAGATGCGCTTGCAGCTACTCGAATCACTGATCCGGCAGTAGCCATTCAAGCTATCAATACCTTGAATGCGACTGGCGCTACTAACATTCAAATAGCTGCCGCCATTGTGGGTGGGAGAATGTTTGACGTTGCAACAGCCCAAAATTTTAATAACGTTATGGGAGCAGCAGGTGGTGCTGTGAACCCTTATGCTTATGTAAATAACGGTCTAACTTCGTTACCCGCTTTTAATAATTTTGTATCAGCGACAGTTGCTGCCCATGTCGGCTACGACGAACACTACCTTCGCTACCTTGCAGGTCTGGCTATAGCTAATAACTTAACAACAATTGCAGACATGCAAGCTTTGGTCAGTGGCGCTTACAATCCGCCAACTGTCGCGCAAGCGCCAACGGTAGCAGTCGTGGCCCCTGTTTCGACGACATCAACGGTTTCTCCGCCAGCCGTGCAAGGGACGCCATCCAATTTACCCAACATTAGCGCGTTGAATACATTATCGGGCACCTGTACTGTTGACTGTTCGGGATCGGCTTTTTAAATTAGAATAGAGTTTTGAATGAAAAATAATTATGGATTCAGCCTTGTTGAAGTGATGGTTTCATCAGGAATTGCAGTTTTTTTTATAGTACTTGTGGCTGGGGCCTTTATTCAGATTGGTGATAGCTTGAACCGCCGAAAAATCACCTTAAGCCGGGATACCGTGGCACTTTCTACTCGAAAAAATTTAATATCCATGTCTGTGCTAAGGGCAACATTGAAAAAACCTGTCAACAAACTGTTTTATGACTGCGTTTGTGCGTCGGGTGTCCAATGTCAAAATATGGTGAAAACAGATCTGATCTTATTTGAAACAGCAACTGATCTTGCACCCGCTAATTTTAACAGCCAGGGATCATCCTGTTTAGCGACAAGTCCATCATGCATGATTCAAGTTACTTTCAAAGTCGCTGCCCAGTGCCCGCCGGCACCCCCTTTTCCAAGCAGCGATCCTTATCCATCATTGACCTGCAATGGACCGGCTGAATTTGTGATGATTGAATACACGGTTGGAAAAAATCCAGTCGTGACGGATCCCAAATTAGATTTTCGAACCGTCACAGGGAAGGTTTATTTACAAACTTCGCAAATTTCACCTGCCGGAGCGGGAGTTTGTCCATGAAGTTGAATCAGTCAGGATTAACATTAATTGGAGTTAGCGTTGGCATCGGCATTGTTAGTATTTTATTTTTAGTCATATTAGCCAGCATTAATTCTATCGACTCAGGACTTTCGCAGAATCGATTAGCGGCAACCAAAAATCGGATTCTTTCAAGCGTTCGAGCTTTGGCGGGAATGCCAGCGGCTTTGCGGAATGCAATGATTGCTGGTGATAACACTGGAGTGCCTATCAATGCCGGCCTTTTTGCGTGTGCTGGTGGGAATCCGTTGAACTCTTGCAAACATCAGCAGCAGTATCCATTGACTTTATATTCACCTGTTGTGACTTTCGTTGGAGGAGTCCCTGCTTCCATTCAGCCCATCAGCTCACCCATTGGTGGAGCAGGGCCAGGGTTAAGGTTTGATACTTATGGCGTGCCGTGCACAACGACTGGACCCGAATGCCCATTGCTAGTTTCAACCGCTTTCAAAGCCACCTGTGGTGCGGCCCCCCGAAATCCACTTTTACCAGTGACGCCGGCAATGTTTGTTCCTGCGGCCACTTGTACGATTGCTGATTCAATTGAAGTTATTTATCAAGTGCAGTTGGATCCCGCGCTGCTTGCAACCAACCCCGAGCTTGCGACTTTTGCCTCAACAGTCAATGGCACAATCTCAGTTCCAGTGCAGCTTATTTCAGGGAATGTCGCCCAGTAATTTCGATCGGTCTAATCACATAAACTGTGCTGCCATTTTCGTCAAAATCAACATTGAAGCCGCTCTTCATAATTTGTTGCAACGAAATTTTTTGACTTCGTTGATTCAAAATATCTATGACTTCAAGTTGTTGATGGCTACCCAGGGGTGGCAAGCCTTCGTGAATTAATTTCTGCGAAACTTTTAAATTTATCGACTGGCGGTTTAAAGATCCCGTCTTGACGGTCACCCATATTAACTTATGTTCGGGATCTTTTCGTGCGAAGGCAACAGTCTTTTCTGCATGATCGGACCACTGCAATTGCGGAACAACTTGTGATGAGCCTAATAAAGCCCTTATCAACTGACTTCGTTCAATTGTGTCTGTCATTTTTGCGTAAGCATCGGAATTGTAATTATCAAAAATCAGCGCCCCGATTTGAATAAAATTTCCATGCGCGGTTTGACACTGGTATCCAGCAGGATGCTGATTTAAAAATAAGATGGCTGTGCAATTTTTTGCGGTCTTTAGGTCATAGGTAAAAATCGGTCCTGTTTCGAAAATCTGAACGGGATGGGCATCGGGCTCGGCTCCAGTACGAAGTTCGCCTTGGGAATTTATAAAAAATGTTAAGGCTGTGCGAGTGTTTGGCGCTAAATAGGTAGGAATGGAGATCTGACAATTTTCAAGCGGTCCAATCCCTAGCTGACAGGGAACATCACTAGCTAAAAAATTAATGACGTTTTGGCCGCGGGCCAGTGCTTCGCGCAAAGAATCTACGGTCGCCAGTGCGTTTAAGCCCGTATCGATGTGCACTAATAATTTTGCATCAGGAGCTACGGAGTTAAACGGTAAATCGGCATGAGTCATCTTTGGATTAATATTGGACGTCATCAGTAATCCCAGAAGACCGCCCGCCCAAGTGCTTTGCGCCACTGTTGATGGAATGGGCGAAACGGGGCCTGGCGCATGACTAGTGCTGTCTTTGATAAAAGCCACGTCATCAGTCACTTCAAGGGACCTGGCTAAGAAATTTTGATAAGGCTCGATCACTCGCTCGCCAATCAGTTTCAAAGTATTGAAATGCTGGCGGGGTTCTGCGACAGCGTCCAAGGGCGCATCAAAGTAGAGAGTCTCTTTATCATGAACGCCTAATTGCATCAGTTGTCGGGTGTCAAAACCCATGACAACCAATCGATCGACACGGGCTTGCAGTTCGCCCCAAAATTCATTTTTTAATTCTGACATGGGGACAGTTTGAAGATTCCATTCTTTGCGAAGTTGATCAAAAATGGGCTGAGTTTTTTTTAAGCCCCATTCGACATCCCAGTTTTGACCTTCATGAAAATAATAAACAAAAAACGATTTTAACCCGTGACCAAGAACAGTTAAAAAAGTTTGCTGGCGGGCTTGGGGTGTGACTTGAATTCCCTTCCACCATCCCCCTTGAATTTCGGGACCCATGGACCACTCTTCAGATTTTCCATAATAAGCCGCATTGGCAGCCATCACAGATTTAACATCAAGATCTGCTTTGAAAGGTAAATTAAGGAGCGGCTGATCAGCGGCTTCGCTGGTTTTTGGGTAAAGATTCACTGTCATTAACCCCGTCAGGTCCTTGGCATTTCTATAAATATAATTTGGCAAAAGGCCATCGTCAGGAGCGTTGTAGCTTTCTGCTAAGGTGAAAAGAACTTGCGGTTCTTTAACGCCAAGATCTTGCCACATGATTCTGATTTTTTTTAAATAATTAAAAATTGAAGTGTCGTTGAAGCGATACCAATCACGATCTTCGCTTAAATTTGCGCCGGCTTTTTCTGGCGGGCGAATTGAAGTCCAGTCGCTCCACTGGCGTTGATGAGCTTGATTCAAATTTGTAAGATCTGGGTAACTAGCGCGCAGGAAATCTTGGTATCGTGTGATGGCTTCGGGGCCATAGTCAGTTTTCTCTAACGAGCTCCACTGGAAATTAGTTTCATTATCCAGCTGCAAAAAAACGATGGGACTGGCTGGGCCCATTTCTTGTTTGAGGACTTGCTCGTAAAGGGCGGTGAACCAAAGCTTTGTGGCCGCTAGAAAATGAGGATCGTCATAAGAGACCAGCGGGCGTCTCCAACCCCAGGGCGTGTGCATATGACTTTCAGGGAATTGATCATGGAACCAAGATGGAATGGCGCCGAAACCCAGAAATCCCCACTCGGCATTAATAAAGGGGCCTGGGCGCACCATAATTCGGGTGATGCCATGTTCGTGAACAAGTTTCAGAAAAGTTTTTAGATCGCGGGACGGGTAATCTGGATGGCCATCACCATCTTCATCCGCTGTTCCCGTAAAATCAAATTTGCCGGGGGCATATTCATGAAAATCCCAAGGGATATAAAAGCTGACAGCATTCATTTTAGCTTCAACCAAGCGATCTAGGGCTTTGTTCCACAAAGCAATCACTTGGGCGCGGGGAAGATTCCGACCGTAACCACCACGCAGGCGAAAATACTGAACTTCAGCTCCATAAAGTTGCGGTTGTGCAACACCATCGATGTGCAGTTGATTTTTCTGAACTTCAACGTGGGGAACGGCGCTGGCGATTGTTGGTAATAAAAAACAAGCTAAAAAAGAAAACAAGAAAGTAAATATTAAAATTAGTTGTCGCACTGAAGATCTCCTTTGATCAGGAGGGGCGTCGCCGTTCCTTCGCTGATGCAATGATCGCGATTTTGGCGAAAGACAGCGGTTCCGGTCAGACGATTTTGGACGCAGGCATTATTTAATCTAAAGCCAGCACCTTGTGACCGCACGACGGTTAGATCATGAAATTCGTTATCAGTGGGACAGGTCGAATTGTCGTCAACTTGGGCTACAAAAATGCCGTGATTGCCGCTGTCTTCAATATCTACGTTATCAAAAAGATTGCTGTTAGAGTCGCGCATAAAAATTCCAACATCCCGATTAAAAGTGATGCGAGTGTTTCGAATAATATTTTTGTGAAAACCAATATCAATTGAAATTCCGGCATTGGCGTTATGACTTAAATCCATATTAGTAAAAATAGAATTTGTTGTTAGGTAACCTGCAAAGCCATCAAACTCAGAATCTGTCACGGTCAGGCCGTCAACGATCAGATGGTCACAACCTTTTTCCGTAACGACTCCGCCCGAACGCGGACCTGTGATCGCTACGTTCTGAATTCGGCCATCAATAATTCCCCGAACAGTGATGCCATTATTTCGAATATTTGACGTGCCGCCAGAGTCACAAGGCCCGCCCCAACATTCTTGCCGTTGATATTTACGATTGCCATCAATGTTCAGATCGATAACTTGGACATTGTGAATCAGGCGCGGAGGTGTCGCAATTTCACCCATCACAACAAGGGGTGCATTGATATTATCAGCCAAGCGAAGAGTGACCGAACCTTGACCACGCAAAGTTTGATGTT